>CAYRFK010000201.1:0-9156 GCA_964423465.1 uncultured Verrucomicrobiota bacterium
TCCTTTCCCCTTTGCACTTTCAACTTCCTTGGAGTTTGGAGTTTCCCTACTTCCTTATCGGTGCCATGGACTCCCTGCAGTTCACGGTCAACTGAATCGTTCCGGCTTAGCCTTAGCCGGTGATTCGGGGAGGTGGGCGCGGGCTTGCGGGATGGGGCGGAGGGAGGCATGCTCGAAGAGAGCCGGGGGTGATTGTATGAATGGAACCGAGACCAACATAGCCGATGCGTCGCAGTCTTCCGTGCCGCCCCTTCCACCGCGAATGGCGCCGGGCGAGGAACGGAGTTGGGCGATGGGCTGCCATCTCTCGACCTTCGCCGGCTACGTCGTGCCGGTGCCGTTTGCCAACGTCTTCGCCCCGCTCCTGATCTGGCACCTGAAGCGCGCGGCCTCGACGTTTGTTGACGAGCACGGACGGGAGGCACTGAATTTCCAGATCAGCATGACGATCTACGTCCTGGCCTCGATTCCGCTGATCTTCCTGTGCGGCATCGGTGTGGTCGTCATCCTTGGTCTGAGCATCGCCGATGCGATCCTGACGATCATCGCCGCCATAACGGCCAGCTCCGGCAAGCCCTACCGCTATCCGATGTGCATGCGATTCGTGAAATGAGGCGCCTCGCCGCCGCATGGCTGGGGGCGGGTTTGACCGCGACGGCCGGGGCCGCCCCCCCGGATCTGACCCTGAGCGGCGACGCCCGAGCGCGGCTCGAACTGAGGGACAGCCGGCTTCCGGACGCGGAGGATGAGCGATTTCTTCTGCGCGTCCGCGCCGCAGCCACCATAACCGCCGCCCCGGGGCTGACCCTCGGCGCAGGCATGACCACCAGCGACGAGGACGACCCTCGCGTGTCCGATGTCGTCGTGGGTAACGGCGGCGTCCGGAAGCCCGTCCGCATCGACCAGGCATGGCTGGCGTGGCGGCCGGAGGGCGCACCCGGACTCGCCCTGACCGCGGGGCGCATGGCGATGCCGCTGTTGTGCGTCCAGGACCTTGTCTACGACGGCGACTGGCGCCCGGACGGGGTGGCGGTTTCCTGGTCTCCGCCGGCCACCGGAGTGTGGCGCGGGCACCTGCGCACCGGGGCGTTCCGGATGACGGAATCCGGACCGGACGATCTCCAGCTGTACGCCGCCCAGGCTGCGGCCGAATGGAAGCGCGGTGTCGACTGGCGGTTCCTGGGCGGCGCGGGGTACCATGCCGTCGATGAGGCCGCGGGCCAGCCCCCTCCCCTCGATTCAACCTCCGCGGCCGGAAACACGCTGCGGCCCGCCGGTCCGGAAATCCCCGGCCCGGCGGCGGTGTTGGCGGAGGATTTCCGCACCGTCGAGGCCTTCGCTCAACTCACATGGGATCCGTGGTTCCCGGTCACCGTCTACGGCCAGGCCGTTCACAACATCGCGGCGTCGGACAACGCGGGCGGATGGCTCGCCGGCCTCACGCTCGGCCGGGCGCGCGCCGTGGGTGCGCTGGAGATCGGGTGGAATGTGCGGGCTCTGGAGGCGGACGCCGTGCTCGCGTCGCTCGCCGACTCCGACTTCGCGGGCGGCGGCACGGACGTCGAGGGCCACAAGGCCTACGTGCGGGTTCACGCCGTGAAGGACGTATTCGCCGGCGTCGCATGGTTCGACGGCATCCGCGATCCCGACGGCGCGCGGTTGCGCGAGACGCTCTGGCAGTTCGACCTCACCGTGCGGTTCTGAACTCGTCTACACCGCCGGCCGTGTCCAAGGCGTGCGGTACGGGCGCTGCAGGAGCCGCGTGGCCTCGGCATCGCCGGGGATTTCGCGCTTCGCCGGATCGTACGCGAGCGGGCGGCCGAGCTGCATGGCAACGTTGGCCAGGATGCAGCTGGCGGTCGAGATGTGGCCCTGCTCTACGTCCGCCACGGGCCGGCTGCGCCGGTCAACCGCGGCCAGGAAGTCGAGCATGTGGCGGCGCGTGGCGGGCGCGGCGTTGAGCTCGATGTCCTTCTCGCTCGTGTCCTCGGGATACTGTTCCTTCTCGTACACGCAGTCGAAGTGGATCGTCTGCGCCTTCTTGTCGTGGGGCACGAAATCCGCGCGCATCGTGCTGGCCTTCAGCACGCCCTTTTCGCCGTGGAGGAACATCGCCCACGGGTAGTCGGGGTCGACCGGAAGGCCCCAGCTCCGGTGCTGCCAGACGGCGTTGAGGCCGTCGTACTCGAAAACCGCGGTCTGCGTGTCGGAGATGTTCGACTTGCCGTCCTTCTGCACGTAGATGCCGCCGGCCGAGCTGACGCGCCTCGGCCAGCCGAGATCGAGCATCCAGCGCGCCGTGTCGAGCATGTGGACGCACATGTCGCCGACGATGCCGTTGCCGTACTCCATGAACGTACGCCACCAGCGCTTGTGCGGCAGTCCGTCGTAGGGCCGCAGCGGCGCGGGGCCGGTCCACATTTCGTAGTCGAGGTGGTCGGGGACCGGCTCGACCGGCGGATTCCCGTTCGCCCGCATCGGGAAGTAGCAGCACATGTCGACGTGCGCGATCCGGCCGAGCAGGCCGGCCTCGATGATCTGCTTCTTCGCCTCGATCAGGTGCGGCGTGCTCTTGCGCTGCGTGCCGACCTGGACGACGCGGTTGTGCTTCCGCGCCGCGGCGAGGATCGCCTCGCCCTCGAGCACGTCGACGCTGATGGGCTTCTGCAGGTAGACATCCGCCCCGGCCTCGACCGCCGCGACGGCCTGCAGCGCGTGCCAGTGGTCCGGGGAGCCGATCAGGACGATCTCCAGGTCCTTCTCCTTCAGCATCTGCCGGTAGTCGGTGTGCGTCCGCGGCGCAGGCTTCCCCGGGAGGCGCTGGGCGGCGATCGTGAGGGCGCCGTCGAGCATCTTCCGGTCCGGGTCGCACAGCGCCACGAGCTCCACCGGCGCCACCTGGATCAGTCGCCACAGGTCGCTCTTGCCGTACCACCCGGCGCCGATCAGTCCGACGCGTTTCGGCTTCCGGTTGACGAGGTCCACGCCGTAGGCGCCGAGCGTGGAGGCAGCCAACGCGGCCGACGCGGACTGCAGGAACCGCCGGCGGCTGATGGTGAAGAGGTGTTCGGACGCACGGCCGATGGATGGTGCATTCATGACCGCGAGCATGTCCCAGACCGGTCCGCCGGGCAAGTCCGCACTACATGTCTGGCGCACGTCGGATCGCCCTGCGAGTCGTCCCTGATTCACCGGACTTCCTCTCCGCTTTCCTCCCGGCCTTCCCGCCCGCCCGTAGAAGCGGCGACCCCGCCGCTTCCTCCGGGAACGCAAGACCGCGCGGCGAGGGCGCCGCGTCTACGGCTGTTCCTTCGATGATCCCCGGACCCCGCGACGAGGGCGTCGCGGCCGCGGACCTCCCGCCGTGAGGCAGACACCCCTGTCTGCCCCCGTCCACCTCCCGGCCACGGCGGGGCCGCCATTCCTAACAATCCGCCGCTCGCCGGACGCGCCGGCCGTGGTATACTTCCGATTCACGAGGAACCTGACATGAAATCGACCAACAACCGGTACTGGGTGGGGTTCGATCTCGGCGGAACGAAGATGTTCGCCGGGGTGTTCGACGCCCGGTTCAAGCTGATCGCCGCGGAGCGGAAGAGAACCCGGACCGAGGACACCTCCCGGTCGGGTGTAGACCGGATGATCGGGCTCATCCACGAGGCGCTCGTGACCGCCAAGATCACGCCGCGGATGCTCGGCGGCATCGGCGTCGGCACGCCGGGTCCCCTGGATCTCGACAAGGGGACGCTGATCTACGCCCCGAATCTCGGGTGGAAGGACGTCCCCCTGCGCAAACGGCTCCAGGCCGAGTTTGGATGCGCGGTGGCTGTCGCCAACGACGTGGACGCGGGCACCTACGGCGAATATGTCGGCGGCGCGGCGCGCGGCGCGCGCAGCGTGCTCGGCGTATTCCCCGGAACCGGCATCGGCGGCGGGTTCGTCTACGAGGGCCGGCTGGTCCGCGGCAAGACGCAATCCTGCATGGAGATCGGCCATATGAAGGTCGTACCGCGCGGCCGTCTGTGCGGCTGCGGCAAGCGCGGCTGCCTGGAGACCGTCGCCAGCCGGCTCGCGATCGCGGCTGAGGCGGCGATGGCCGTCTACCGCGGCGAGGCCCCGGCGCTCGCCAAGCTCGCGGGGACGGACCTGGCGAAGATCCGCAGCCGTTCCCTCGCCGACTCCATCAAGGCCGGCGACAAGGTTGTCGAGAGCATCGTCCGCCGCGCCGCATCGTTCATCGGCCTCGCAGTGGCCAACACGGTCAACCTGCTCGCCCCCGACCTCGTCGTGCTCGGCGGCGGCCTGATCGAGGCGATGCCGAAGCTCTTCATGGACGAGGTCCGCACCGCGGCGCAGGACCAGGTGATGGACGCCTTCCGGACCACGTTCAAGGTGGTGACCGCGGAACTGGGCGACAACGCCGCGATCACGGGCGCCGCCGCGCTGGCGGCCTTGGCCGCGGATGCGGGCTGAGGGCGGGAGCACACTCATGAAGCGACGTTCTCCACGACCCGCCGCGCGCGTCCGCGCCCCCTCGCCCGAGCCCGCGGCCCCGCGCCTGGTGGCCGTGATCGACATCGGCGCCACCGCGATCCGCATGGAGATCGCCCAGGTCGGCCCCGGCGGTGCGCCCCGGACCCTGGAATCCCTTGCGCAGCCGGCCGGCCTCGGCAAGGACACCTTCGCCACCGGCTCGATCCGCCGCGCCACGATCGAGGAGTGCGTCGGCATCCTCCGGCGCTTCCGCCAGGTCATGGACGAGTACGGCATCCGCGACGCCGCCTCGATCCGCGCCATCGCCACGAGCGCCGTGCAGGAGGCCGCCAACCGCGACCAGTTCCTCGACCGCATCTTCATCGCGACGCAGATCCAGGTGGACTGCGTCGAGGACATCGAACTGAGCCGGCTCACCTACCTGGCCGTCCGCGACCTGCTTGCGCGCGAGGGCGGTGCGAAGGCGCGCGACGCACTGGTGGTCGAGGTCGGCGGCGGCAGCACCGAGGTCCTTCTGATGCAGGGCGGCCACGTGACCTTCTCCGAGACGTACCGCCTCGGCGCGCTGCGCATGCGCGAGACGCTGGAGAGCGGGCGCGCCCCCGCCGAGCAGCAGCGCCGCACGCTCGCGCAGGACATCCACCGCACGGTCGAGCAGATGCGGCACTCGCTGCCCGTTCAGCGGATTCCGACGATGATCGCGATCTCCGGGGACGCCCGCCTTGCGGCCGCGAACCTGGTGCCCGGCTGGGAGTCCGCGCGGCTGGGCACGATCAGCCCGCGCGACCTCGTCCGCTTCGTGGAGCCGCTGCTGGCGCTCGACGCCGAGGCGCTCATGCGCCGGCACCGCCTCTCGCCGGTCGAGGCGGAGACGGTCGGCCCCGCCCTGCTCTCCTACTGCGAGATCGCCCGCACCTTCGGCGTGAAGCGGATCCTCGTGCCCAAGGTCAGCCTGCGCACGGCACTCGAACTCGAGATGTCGGCGCGGCCCGAATGGACCGACGAGTTCCGCGGCCAGGTCCGCCACTCCGCCGCCGCCCTGGCCGACCGCTACCACGTCGACCGCCGCCACGCCGCCCAAGTCGCGGATATCAGCATCCACCTGTTCCGCGCCCTCGCCCCCCTCCACGGGCTCGGCGCGCGCCATGAGTTCCTGCTCGAGATCGCCGCGCAATTGCACGAGGTCGGGCTGTTCATCAACAACCGCAGCCACCACAAGCACTCGATGTACCTGATCCTCCACAGCGACCTGTTCGGGGTCACCCGCGAGGACCTGCTGCTGATCGCACTGATCGCGCGCTACCACCGGCGCTCGGCCCCGCTGCCGGAGCACCCCTACTATGGAACCCTGCCGCGCGAACAGCGGCTCGTCGTGCAGAAGCTGGCCGCCATCCTGCGCGTCGCCGACGCACTGGAACGGAGCCACCTGCAGCGCGTCCGCGACTTCCGCGTGGAACGGACGGCCGGACGGCTCACGCTCACGATCCACGACGTCGAGGACCTGACGATCGAGCGGCTGGCCATCCGGGAAAAGGGTGGATTGTTCGAGGATATCTACGGGCTGACCATCGATCTCGATCGCGGTCATGCGATGAAAGGACCGGAAGGCAATGTCTAGGAAGGGCGATCCGTCCCGGTTCATCAACCGGGAGCTGTCGTGGCTCGAGTTCAACGGGCGCGTCCTCGAGGAGGCGCGAGATCCCACCGTGCCGCTGCTCGAGCGCGTGCGGTTCCTTTCCATCACGTCGTCCAATCTCGACGAGTTCTTCATGGTCCGCGTCGGCGGGCTCCGCATGCTCGCCGCCCGCGGGGCCAGCCGCCCGGACATCTCCGGCCTCACGCCGCGCGACCAACTCGCGGAGATCGGGCGCCGCGTGCATGCGATGGTCGACGAACAGTACGCCTGCCTGGCGCGCGAACTCGAACCCGCCATGGAGCGCGCCTCGATCCGCCGTATCCCGTGGGACAAGGCGACGCCCGCGCAGGCCGCCCACGTCGGCCGCATTTTCGAGCAGGAGATTCTGCCGCTCCTGACGCCCCGGGCCATCGACCCGGACCAGGAGTTCCCGATGATCGCGGGGCTCACTCTCCACCTGGCCGTGCGGCTGCACCGCACCGTCGCCGCGGCCGGCGCGCCGGCGGGCGAAGGCTGGGCGGTCGTCGCCATTCCGCGGACGCTGTCGCGCTTCTACACGGTGCCGACCGAGAACGCCTATCACTACGTGCTCGCCGAGGACATCATCCGCGGGCATCTCGACCGCCTCTTCCCCGGCTGCGAGATCCTCGACACCGCCGTCTTCCGCATCACCCGCAACGCCGACATGAGCGTCGTCGAGGACCTCGCCGCGGACCTGCTGTCGCGCATGCAGGACGTGCTCGTCGCGCGCCGCGAGAGCGACTGCGTCCGCCTCGAGATCGAGGCCGGCGCGGCCCCGAAGCTCACGGGGTGGCTGCGCCGAAGCCTCGACGCCGACGAGGCCCAGGTCTACCGCGTGCCCGGCCCCCTCGCCCTTTCGTCCTGGTTCGGCTTCGGCGACATGCAGGGCTTCGAGTCGCTCAAGTCCGAGCCGTGGCCGCCGCAGCCCTCGCCGCTCGTGCCGAAGGGCGAGTCGATGTTCGACCTGCTCGACCGGCGCGACGTGATCCTCTACGCGCCCTTCGAGAGCTACGACCCGGTCGTCCGGTTCGTCGAGGAGGCCGCGGCCGACCCGAACGTGCTGGCGATCAAGCAGATCCTCTACCGCACCAGCAAAAACAGCCCGATCGTGGCCGCGCTCGCGAGGGCGGCGGCGGACGGCAAGCAGGTGACCGCGCTGGTGGAGTTGAAGGCGCGCTTCGACGAGGCCCGCAACATCGAGTGGGCCCGCGCCCTCGAGCGCGCGGGCGTGCAGGTGATCTACGGCATCCGCGGCTTCAAGACCCACGCCAAGGTGTGCCTCGTCGTGCGGCGCGAACCGCAGGGCATCCGCCGCTACGTCCACTACAGCACCGGCAACTACAACGAAATGACCGCGCGGGTCTACTGCGACATCAGCCTGATGACCGCGGCCGAGGACTGCGGCGCCGACGCCTCCGCCTTCTTCAACACCATCACCGGCATCACGCAGCCCGGCGCCTACCGCCGCATCGAGGCCGCGCCGCTCGGCCTGCGCCGCAAGGTGCTCGACCTGATCGAGGGCGAGGTCCAGCGCTGTAAGCAGGGCCGGCCGGCGCGCATCATCGTCAAGGTGAACTCTCTGGCGGACCCGGAACTGATCGACGCGCTCTACCGCGCCTCGCAGGCCGGCGTGCCCGTCGACTGCATGGTTCGAGGCATCTGCTGCCTGCGGCCGGGCGTCAAGAAGCTCAGCGAGAACATCCGCGTGTTCAGCGTCGTCGACCGATTCCTCGAGCACGCGCGCATCCTCTACTGCCACCAGGACGGCGACCCGGCGCTCTTCATCTCCAGCGCCGACTGGATGCTGCGCAACCTGGACAAGCGCATCGAACTGCTCGTCGAGGTCGTCGACCCCGCCTGCCGCAAGGTCCTCACGCGCGTGCTGGACGTCTGCCTTGCCGACAACGTCAAGGCCCGCCGCCTCCGTCCCGACGGTTCCTACGAGCGCGTGAAGCCCGTCCCGAAGGCCAAGCCGCTGCGCAGCCAGGCGGCCCTCTACGACGCCGCCCGCCGCGCCGCCAAGTCCGCCGAAGACTCCGGCAAAGCCATCTTCGTCCCCCACCGGCCGACCAAGGCGCGGTGAGGCAGAACATCCGCCCGGGGTGTGCTACGCTGCGCGGCATGATCCGGCTCGGCTTGTGCTGCATGTTCCGCGACGCGCCGGTCCGCTTCCGGCAGACGACCGCCACAGCGATGGAGCGGCGGCCGCGCGGAGAGCGGATGCGGATGCTGGCCGCACTGTGCGTGGCCAATGCGGACGCCCTGCATGACGCCATCGTGTTCTGCGCGGCCCACGGCATCGGCGCGTTCCGCGTGAACAGCCAGATCCTGCCTCTGCGCACTCATCCGACAGTCGGGTACGCGCTCGCGGACCTGCCCGGCGGAGCGGCGATCGAGGCCCGGTTCAGGGCCTGCGGCCGGCTTCGCCGGACAACCGGAGTGAGGCTCTCCTTCCATCCCGACCAGTTCGTGGTCCTCAACTCCCCGCGCGCCGAGGTGGTCCGGTCGTCGATCGAGGAACTCGTCTACCATGCCGAAGTCGCCCGGTGGATCGGCGCCGATGCCATCAACATCCACGGCGGCGGCGCCTACGGCGACAAGCCCTCCGCCCTGGCCCGACTGGCCGCCGCGATCCCGGCCCTGCCCCGGGACGTGCGCAAGCATCTGACGCTGGAGAACGACGACCGCACGTTCACGCCCTCCGACCTCCTCCCCGTCTGCCGCGCAGCCGGCGTGCCGCTCGTCTACGACGTCCACCATCACCGCTGCCTCCCCGACGGCCTCGACGATGCCGCCGCGACGACCGCCGCCCTCGCAACCTGGACCCGCGAACCGCTGTTCCACCTGTCGAGCCCCCGCGCCGGATGGGCGAAGGGTGCGGACTGGAAACCGCATCACGACTTCATCGACGCCGCCGATTTCCCGGCCTGCTGGCGCGGTCTCGACCTGACCATCGACGTCGAGGCCAAGGCCAAGGAGTCGGCCGTTCTGCGCTTGAAGGACGA
>CAYRFK010000202.1:0-9144 GCA_964423465.1 uncultured Verrucomicrobiota bacterium
GTTCATGAACGTGATCGCGCCGACCACGGAGCCGGTCGTCCCGCCCATGCCGATCTGCAGGTTGCCGTTGCTGACCACGGTGCCGCCGAGGTAGGTGCTGTCACCGCCCAGCATCAGCGTGCCGGGTCCCATCTTGACCAGCCCGCCCGACGGGCTGTTCGTGTTCCACCCGACCGTGCCGAGCACCGCCGGGGTCGCCGCGCCGCCGCCGACGAGGCTGATGTCCAGCGAGTCCGTCGGCAGGTAGCCCGAGCCCATGCTCGTGATGTAGAGGTTGGTGATCGTGCCGCTGGCCATGTCGATCTGCGCCACCGCTGTCGCGCCCGTGCCGCTGCCGCCCGTGATGCGGACCACCGGCGCGCCGATGTAGCCGGCGCCGCCGCTGGTCAGGGCGATGTTCGTGATGCCATAGCCGATCGGCTGCAGCAGGGCCTGGTGGATGCCGATCTGCGAGTTGGTGGTGTCGATCGTCGCCCCGCCGTCGTAGACGTAGGCGCCGCTGAGCCCTTGCATGAACGCCGACTGCGCCAGGTTCGAGTTGGCAATGATGATGCCGCCGTCGAGGTTCAAAACACTGTAGCCTTGGGCGTTGCCGGCCCGGAACTGATTGGCCAGCACGCGACCGCCGTTGTTGACGTTCATGATCCCGGCCGCGTTGCCTCCGCCCACCATGAGGTCGATTGCGCGCGTCGTGCTACCGGTGCTCGTGTTCAACACCGCACCGTCACCCAGCACGTTCATCATGGCGTACGAATTGATGTTCGCCGCGAAACCCATCGAAACGTTGTTTCCGCCAGGAGGCGCGTACATCGTGCCATTCCAGATGTTCAGCACGCCGTTGCTGCTGCTGCTCCAGCCAGCCAGCAGCCAGCCGCCACCCTGTGTGACCCTCACGATACCGCCGAGCTGGTCGAACACGGCGCTGTTGCCGCCGGCGCTGTTGCCGCCGATGCCGAGCTGGCCGACGTCCAGAAGGCCGTTCTCCATGCGGTAGTAGCCATAGCCACCGTTGTTGCCGAGCGAGAGGACGTCGGCCTGCGACAGCGTCGTGCCCACGGTCGTCGTCCCGCCGCTCTGAATCACCGCGCCCGCCCGGTCCGCCCCATAGCCGACGTAGAGCCGGCCCGCGATGGCCATGTTGGTCGCGAAGCGAGCCGTCGCGCCGCCGCTCATCGTGCCGACGAACATGTTGCTGAGCAGGCCGGTCGGGACTGCGTTGCTGAAGCCGCCCTGGGCGATGACGAGGCTCGTGATCGAGTTGGTGGCCGAGCCCAGGATCAGCGTTCCGCTCCCGATCTTCGTGAACGTGGCGTTGGTCCCTTCGATCCGGCCGTTGATCTTCATGGTGTACCCGGCGGTGTCCACCATGCCCGTCCGCGTCATGTTGACAAGGATCGAGCGTGTCGCGCCAAGCACGATGCCGTCGCCGCCGGCCTGCAGCATGCCGCCGTTGAACGTGAGATTCGTGGCCGCCGATCCCGGAATCGCTCCGAGAGCCGCGTCGGACCCGATCCTAAGCGCCCCGTTGTTGATGGTCGTGCCGCCGGCGAACGAATTCGCGTTCGTCAGGATGACGGTGCTCAGAATGGAGGGTCCGTTCGATCCGCCACCGATCACAAGGCTGCCCGATGTGATCGCGGGAGCGTAGTCAAGCGTCCCGTATCCGCCGAGCCGGTACGTGCTGCCGTGCGGCGTCAGGACGCCGGTATAGGTCACGCTTCCGACGGCGCCGAGATGGCTGCCCGCCAGGCCGGCCGCGTTGAAGTTGAGGGCCTCATTGGCGGACGTCGCCGTGATGGCGACGGAGCCGGAGGATGTACCACTGATCCGCGACAGGACGGCGTTGACACCCGTGAAGTCCATCGCCGCCGCGGCGCCGGGCGTGACGGTGATCTTGCTGTCCGGCGAGACAGCGTCGGCCGCGTTGAACTGGAGAACGCCTTTCATCACGAACGTTCCGCCGGCGTAGGTGTTGCTCCCCGACAGAACCTGGGTCCCCGCCCCCGTCTTGTACAGGCCGATGCCCGTTGCCGTCGTCCCGGCATCGTCGATGTTGCCGCTGAAGGTCGTGCTGCCGGACTGCGGATTCAGCGTGAGCCAGGAAGCCGTCGCCGCGCTGTTCGTGACCAGACCGCCGCCGCCGCCGTGGTCCGAAAGGGCAGCGATCATCTGCGCGGCGCCGTTCAGATCGAGGATCGCGGACGACGCGATCGAAACGGTCGTCGTGGCCGGCAGGATGTTCAATCCTGTGCTGAAGAAGGTGCCGTCGCCCATATCGGCCGGAATGAGATAGTCGCCGGCGAAGGTCGAAGCACGGCCGAGCGGATCGTAGCCGAACCCAATACCCGTCACGCCGCTTCCGAAGATGCCGTAGGAACCCGCCCCGCCCGTGCCGTTCTGGATACGATAGTCGAACAGATGCGCGCCCGGCGCCAGAACGACGGTGTTCGTTCCCGCGCTGTTGTTGCCTGCGGTATTCAGTACCTGCGCGCCGTCGATCAACAATCGTGATGCATCATCGATATTGGAGGCGAAGCTCCACACGACGTTGGACCCCGAGTTGTTGTGCACATAGCCGCGGTAGCCAATGGTCACGTTATTGGGCCACACGGTCGGCCAGACCGGCGGATAAGAGTTCACGCCGGTCATGTTGGTCTCGGCGAAGCGCGGATAGGTGACAACCCCGAGGTCGGTCAGGCTGGTGGGCGACCAACTGTTCACAATGTTCGTGTAGCTTTCCACCATGCCCGCGAACAAGGGACCAGCGACGGTTGCCGGGGACAGTTTCAGCGTGCCTGCGTCGACGATCGTCGCGCCGGAGTACGTGTTGGCGTTCGTCAGCGAGAGCGTGCCCGTCCCGGTCTTGGTCAGGCCGATCTCGCCGGCGATCGCGCCGCCAAACGTCGACGTTGCATCCTCAGACCCGACCGTCAGGGTCGCCGCGCCGGCCGATGTGTTCACCACGAGGCCGTCGCCCGCGAGTCCGCCGACCGCCTGGCTTGCGCCCGCGATGTCGAGGACGCCCATGCGGTTGACGGTCACGAACGCATTCGTCGCCATGTTCGGAACCCGGACCGTGCTGGACACGCCCTCCGTCAAGCCGATCCGGACGCCTGCCCCTGAGACGGTCGAATTCGTGAAGATCAGCGTCCCGCCGCCGCCGCCGAGGCGGTAGTCGCCGTACCGGGTCAACGTTCCACCGTAGGTCACGGTTCCAACCGCGCCGAGCGACGTGTTCCCCAGATTGGCCGTAAAGAAGTCGACATTCTCGTTGGCGCTGTTCGGAGTCACTGCAATCGCGCCGGATCCGGAGACAAGGTTGATCAAGGACTGCACACCGACCCCATCGAGGGCGATGGCGCCGCCATTGCCCAGCACGATTTGGCCGGCGCCCGCCGGCGCCGCCGCGAGCGACGCGAACTGCACGACGCCGCTGTTGACATTGAACTGGCCAAAGAAGGCCGAGCCGTCCCCGCCGATGATCGACATTCCGTTCCCGGTCTGTTCGAGCGTCCCGGCGCCTGTGATGCCGCCGGTCATCAGGTTGGTTCCGCCGGTATTCGCCAGATGCAGCGTTCCGGCGTCCACCGACGTCAGACCGCCGTAGCTGTTGGCGCCCATCAGGGTCAGCGGAGCCGGCCCGGTCTTTGTCAGCCCGCCGGTGTTGACGTTCTGCGCGAAGGTGTACGACCCGAGTGTCGCGGCCGTGGTGAATCCGCCGCCGATCAACTGGACGTTGAGCACATCGTCGGCCAGGTAGCCCGAACCCGCGCTGGTGACGAGGATGTTGGTGATGGCGCCCGTCGTGGTGTCGACCTGCGCGATCGCCGTCGCGCCGGTGCCGCTGCCGCCCATGACACGCACGACCGGGTTGCCGATGTAGCCGGCTCCGCCGTCGGCGACGGGGATGGAGGCGAGGCCCTTCCCGAAGACACCGGACAGATCGGTGCGGATGGTCGAGTTCGTGTTGGCCTCGATGATCGCTCCGCCGTCATTGACGTACGCGGCGGACAGGCCGGTGATCGTCTGCGCGCCGTACGCAGCATTCGCCGGGATGACCAGCGTGCCGCCGTCGAAGTTGAGCACCGACAGGCCCGCGCTGGTCGCACGGATCTGGTTGGCCGTCACCGTACCGCCGACGAGGTTGAATGTGCTGGTGTTGTTGGCGCCGACCATCATGTCGATATACCGCGTGCCCAAGATGCTGGAGGCATCCACCACACCGCTCATGACGCTCAACTGGGCATAAGACCTCGCGTTGCCGGTGTTGTTCATCACGAGGTTGTTGTTGGTGACCGCGATTTGGAGCAGGCCGCCGTCCACGTTGACGATGCCGATGGTCGGCCGCGTTCCGTCGCCCCGCGAGATGACAAACTGGTTGTTCGACGCCACGACGGCTCCGCCGAGGATGTCCACCACGCCGTGGGAACCCCAGCCGACGTTCATCTCCTGATTCGAGGTCGTCAGGAGTCCGCCGGTGATCTTGTAGCTCGCCCAGTTCTGGTTGCCGTCGCCGATCACGGTGTTGCCGTTGTTCAGGAATGTGCCGGAGTTGTGGTTAACCGCACCTGCGATGGAAGTGCCGGCACCGTCTTGCAGGCGCCCGCCGCCGAGCCCGGCCGTGAGGTTCGCATTGAGGTTCAACACGGCACGCGAGAGCAGCTGATTTCCAACTTGGACTGCGTTGTTTCCGGTGAGCGTCACCGGCGCATTGATGTTCACGACCGAGTCACCCTCAACCTGGAGCGATCCCGCCAGAGTCGTCGCCGCAGCAAGGGTCGACGTACCGGCGTACGCCGTCATTCCTCCGAACTGGCTGACGCCGTTCACCGCCAGGTTCCCGGAGTCGACATAGAGCCGTCCGGTGGTGAAGTTGGTTCCGTTGAGGGCGAAGCCGCCGGTCCCGTAGCCGCCGAGCGTCACGGGGGTCGCGCCGGAGCCGTTGTTGACGATCGCCGCATTGACCGTGAACGGGTTGGCCGAGTTGTTGATCAGGAGCAACTCGGTCGCGCTGTTGGCCGCATAGTAGCCGGTCAGAAGCCCGTCATTCGCCGCCGCACCGATCGTCAGCTGCCCCGCGCCGGGAGCCAGCAGGATGGCGCCCGCCGCCGTCGAAGCGCCGCCGACACGCAGGGCGCCGGTACCGGTCATGGTCAGCGTGCGCGCCGCGGCGTCGTTGACGAGCAGGCTCTGGATCGAAGCGACGGCAGTGCCGATGGCGATATCGCCCGCCGGCGTTGCCGCGCTGACGCGCACGACGGCGCCGCTGAAACTGGGCATCGTGGCTGTGAGGGGGTTCGTGTAGTACGCGAACGGAATGACCTTGTTCCCCGCCCCGAGACTCGCGAAGTCGGCTCCGTTGACCACGGTGTAGGCAGGCAACTGGCCGGCCGCATTCGTCGCCTGGCTGCCCACGGTGATGATGCCGTCGCCGCGGAGATCAAGGATTCCCAAGCCCGTCCCCCGGGTCGGCCCGGCCGTGCCGAGGTTGACCGCCATCGTGCCGGAGCCGATGTTCGTGGCCACAACAACGGAGTACCCCTGCTGGACAGCCACCGTGGCAAAATTCTGTGTGCTGTTGCCGGAACTCGCGCTCATCGCCTTCAGCGTTCCGTTATACGTATTGAGCGCAGCATTGGCGGGGAGGATGCTCTGCGCGGGCGCGCTCCCGGCGGCGAAATCGAGGGCCATGGTACCGTTGAACAGGTACGTTCCCCCCGTGTACGTATTGGAAGCCGTCATGGTCATCGTGCCCGGGCCCATCTTCATCATCGCCCCGCCGCCTGCCAGGACGCCGCTGACCAACAGATCGCCCGCGCCGCCGAAGCTGGCAATCTGACCCGCCGCAAGATTGGTGATCGGCCCGGAGAGCGTGAAGAGGCCGGCATCGGAGGCGATCTTCGTGGTGACGAATCCGTTGCCGAGGATCGTGATCGGTCCGGAATAGGTGTTGCCGGCGTCCAGACTGCGGAGGGCGCCGTCATCATTGACGCCGCGTCCCATCAGGCTCAGCGGCTTGTCGATCGTGATACCACCGGAAAGCCACAGGGCCGCACCCTTGTTCGTATTGGCATTCAGCGTCACGCCGACCACGCCGACCGTCGTGACCCCGGAGATCGCATCACTGTCCGTGAGGTGCAGGACCCCGTTGCCGACCGACACGGCCCCGGCGAACTGGTTGCTGCCGCCGAGGACCAGCGTGCCCTGGCCCCACTTCGTAAGCCCACCCGTCACGGTGATGTCGCGGTTCTCCGTGAAGGTGTTGCCGATGTTCGCGATGTCGTAGAACATCGTGCCGGCGATATTCGTCTGGCTGCCGGTGAATCCGAGGAAGTTCTGGACGGTCCCGCCGCGGATCTGGACGCCGCCGGAGCGGACGTCGAGCCGGGTCGAGGTGCCAAGGTTGTCCTGGCCTGCGAAACTCAGCATGCTTCCGTCGACCGTCGTCCCGCCCGAGAATGAGTTGGATCCGCCGGCCCAAACCACGGTGTTCGATCCCGTCCCGTTGCCGACCGTCAGCGACCGCGCGCCTGTCAGGGCCAGGTCATTGTTTAGGATCAACGTGCCGCCGCCGCCGCCGATGCGGTACTCGTTGCCGGCCGGCGTCAGCGTCCCTCTATAGAGGATGGTCGATCCCTGCGCCGCGCCGATGTAGATGCCCGTGTAGCTGCCGCCGGCCACGGTGGACAGATCGATGCTCTCCGCGGCGCTGACCGGGGTCAGTGCGAGAGTTCCCGCAGAATTGGACGCCACACGTCCGCTCGCAAGCCACGCATTGGCATTGGCATACACGCCGCTGGCAACCAAGCCTCCGCCCGCGTTGATCAGAACGTTCCCAGCGACCGGCAGGGAGCCCGTCGCCTGATTCCATGCACCGTTCACCGACCCGGCCCCGAACGCCAGCAGGCCGCCATTGATGACCGTCCCGCCGGAGTAGGTATTGGTGCCCAGCAGCGACAGCATACCGCCGCCGGACTTGACGAAGGCCCCGCTGCCCGGGCTGGCCGCGATCGTCACCGTTCCCGCGTAGGCCGACGACGCCGCGCCGCCGCCGTAGATCGCGATCGTCGGCGGGGTGATGTAGCCGTGGCCGGGGTTGGTGATGCGGAAATTCGTGATTGTTCCCGTGGTGAAGTCCACCTCGGCGATCGCCGTGGCGCCCGTGCCGCCGCCGCCGCTGATCCGAACGTACGGCGTGCCGACGTAGCCGGAACCGGCGTCGTTGACCGCGATGGATGTGACACCGTTGCCGAGCGGGGCCTCGATGTTCTGGCGGACCGTTGCGATCACGCCGTTGGTGATTTCGAGCGTGCCGCCTTCCTGCCAGACCGTGACGCGGTTCACGCTCTGCATGGACGTCGCCGAGGTCGACGTCAGCCGCAGTGTGCCGCCGTGGAAGTTCACAAAACCCTCGCCGCCCGTCCGCTCGACCCACGGGGTGGCCAGCAAGCCGCCGGTGGCCAGGTTCAGCACGCCCGTGCCGGTACCGCCGAAGCGCACGCGCCCGTCGATCATTACGAGGGCGTTCTGAATATTGAGATCGGAGGTCCCGTTTTCACCCACGATGATACCGGTGCCCGTGTTGTGCACATAGGTGGTGCCGCCGAGCAGGTTCATCTGACCGAAGCCGCCCGGCCACCGGCCGGGCGTGAGCCACGTGGTGTTCGTGAAGATGCCGCCGGTCATGTCCATCGCGCCGATGCCATAGGCGCCGAGTTGGAAGTTGTTGCCCGAGTGCAGCAATCCGCCCGACATGCCGATATAGCCGTAGGCCTTGGCATCGGTCGCGCCCGCACCGCCGCCGATTCGGTTGTCGCCGGCGCCGCCGACGCGCAGTTGGCCGTTGCTCAGCATCAGCACGCCGACCGCGTTGCCGTTCTTGCCCACATAGAGAGTCCGGCCGGTCACCACCGCGGCGTCCTGCATGAGCAGGAGCCCGCGGGATCCGGTCAGGTCGCCGATGTTGAGGTCGCCCGTCGTGCGCAGGATGCCGCTGCCGTTGACCACCAGGCGCCCGTTGTCGCCCGCCATCTGGCCGACGCTGGTGTACCCCGTCGCCTGCACGATGCCGCCATTGGTGATGACGACCGAGCCCTGCTTCGGGAAGAAGTTGCCGGTCGTGAGGGCGTTCGTGATGATGAGCGTTCCGGCGCCGCGCTGCTCGACCGCGCCGCCGCCGGTCACGATGTTGGGCAGAACGATCGTGTCGGACCGCACGAACCGCAGCGTTCCGTTGTTTGTGATCGCCCCGCCGATCCATCCGGCCGTTCCACCCGTGCCCATCTGCAGCGTCGCGGAGCCGGCCCCGATCAGCGTCCCGCCCGTCGTCGCCTGGTCGACCGCCAGGATCAGCGTCCCGTTGCTGACGATCGTGTTGCCCGAATACGTGTGCGCCACGTTCATCACCATGGCGCCGCCGCCGCCCTTGGTGAAGGACCCGCCGCCGCTGATGAGGTTGTTGAGCGTAAAGGTGTAGTTTGATGAAACGATGTCGATGCCGCCGTTGAAGCCCGCCCAGTTGGCCCCGCGGCTGTTGAAGTTGCTGATCGCGGAGCCCACGATGGCCAACCGGCCGCCGTTGAAGGTTAGTTCCCCGCCATTGCCCAGATTGGCGTCGCGGACGATCTGAACGGTCCCACTGTTGAGGCTCACATCGCCGGTGAAGCCGTTGTCGCCCGCCAGCGTCGCCACGCCCCCGGTCGACTTGACGATGCCGACATTGCCGTCCAAGTCCACGCCGATGTGGCCGGCTTGGATGTCGAACCCGAAAAGGCCGGGGCTGTTGATCGTACCGTTTACAACCGCGCCGCCGTAGAGGTTCACGCCGTTCTGGGCCTCCTGCGAGTAGCCTCCGAGGTCCAGCGTGCCGCGGACCACACGGATCTCGCTCTCGACGTTCAGCGGATCGTTGCCGCCGACAAGGCGCAGCGTGCCGTTGCTGACGACCGTCGCCCCGGAGTAGGCGTGATCGGATCCCGTCATCACGAGTGTGCCCGCACCCGCCTTCGTGAACGAACCATCCCCCGTGATGTTCGTCGTGATGACGACGGTATTATAGGGACTGGCCACATCGATGCCGCCGTTGAACGAATCCCAGTTGAGGGTGTGGCTCTCGATCTGGTGGACCGTCGTCCCGTCCACCTG
>CAYRFK010000203.1:0-9079 GCA_964423465.1 uncultured Verrucomicrobiota bacterium
CCGGGCGGAGCGGCGGAGGCGGTGCCGTTCCGCGAGGCGCTGCTTCGCGGGCTGGCGCCGGACGGCGGGCTCTACATGCCCGTAGCACTGCCGCGCCTCGACCCGGCGCGGTTGGCGGCGCTGCGCGATGCGCCCTATGCGCGCGTGGCGTTCGAGGTGCTGCGTCCGTTCACGGCGGGGACGCTGTCCGACGGCGCCTTCCTGCGGCTGTGCGAGGACGCCTACGATTTCGAGGTGCTGCTGGAACCGATGGAGGAGGGCGTCTGGATCCTGCGGCTCGACCGCGGCCCGACGGCATCGTTCAAGGATTTCGCCGCGCGCTGGATGGCGCGGATGATGCGCGAGCTGCGCGAGCCGGGGCGGGAGGCGACGATTCTCGTGGCGACCTCCGGGGACACCGGCAGCGCGGTGGGCGAGGCGTTCCGCGGGGTCGAGGGCTTCCGCGTCGTCCTGCTGTACCCCGAGAACGAGGTCAGCGCGGTGCAGAAGCGCCAGCTCGACGGGATCGGGCTCAACGTGCGGGCGCTGTCCGTCGCCGGCACGTTCGACGAGTGCCAGGCGCTGGTGAAACAGGCGTTCCTCGACCCGGCGCTGGCAGGTCTCGGGTTGTCCTCGGCGAACTCGATCAACATCGGGCGGATCCTTCCGCAGTCGGTCTACTACGTCTACGCCTGGCTGCGGGTCGCGCGCGACGGCGGTCCGGTGACGTTCTCGGTGCCGTCGGGCAACTTCGGCAACTCCTTCGGCTGCGAGGTGGCGCGGCGGATGGGGCTGCCCGTGGGCCGGCTGATTCTCGCGGTGAACGCCAACGATGAGTTCCCGGACTTCCTGGCGAGCGGCGACTACCGGCCGGTGAGCCCGTCCCGCGCGTGTCTCTCCAACGCGATGAATGTGGGCAACCCGAGCAACCTGGCGCGCTACTTCGACGCGTTCGGCGGCACGGTGACGCGCGAGGGCGCGGTGCGGAAGGCGCCGGACCTGGCCGCGATGCGAGGGGCGATGGAGTCGGTGGCGGTCGGCGACGACGAGACGGTCGCCTGCATCCGCGACACATGGACGCGGCGCCGCGTGCTGCTCGAGCCGCACGGTGCGGTCGGCGTCGCCGCGCTGCGCCGGCTGGGCGCAGGCCCCGGCCCGTCCGTATGCCTCGAGACCGCGCATCCCGCGAAGTTCCCCGAGGTGATCGAGCGCGAGCTCGGCCTCACGCCGGAGTCGCCGGAGGCCTTCCGCAAGCTGGCGGAGCGCGAGCCGGCGGTGCAGCGCATCCCCGCGACGTATGAGGCGCTTCGCGAAACCCTGATGAGGAACGCATGAGCTGGATCCAGGTCTTCTCCCCCGCGACCATCGGCAACATCGGTCCCGGGTTCGACGTGCTGGGCATGGCGGTGAAGGGGCTGGGCGACACGGTCTTCGCCCGGCGCATCCGGTCGGGCGTCCGGATCGCGGAGGTGAAGTCGCCGACGCCGATCCCGGCCGACCCGAAGAAGAACACGGCCGCGCTCGCCGCCGCCAACGTCTTCCGGTTCCTGAACGTGCGCGGCGGCATCGAGCTGCGCATTCACAAGGGCCTGCCGGCGGGATCCGGACTCGGGTCGAGCGCGGCCTCCGCCGCCGCGGGCGCCTTCGCGGCCAACTGGCTCTACGGGCGCGAACTGAGCGTCGAGCAGCTCATCCTCGCCGCCACGCAGGCCGAGGCGGAGGTCTCCGGCGGCTTCTTTGCGGACAACACGGCGCCGGCGCTGCTCGGCGGAACGACGCTGACGCGCTGTTGCGTGCCGCTGGATGTGACGCGGATCGGCGTCATCCGGCGCCTGCGGCTCGTCCTCGTCACGCCCGGCATCACGGTGCTGACCCGCGAGGCACGCAGGATCCTCCCCGCCACGGTGCCGATGGCCTCGTTCGTCTTCAACATGGCGAACACCGCCCTCATCACGGCGGCGTTCGCCAAGAACGACTACTCGCTCTTCGCGCGCAGCCTCAACGACATCGTCATTGAGCCGGTCCGCGCCCGGCTCATCACGGGCTTCCACCAGGTCAAGGAGAACGCGATCAAGGCGGGGGCCGACGGCATGGCCATCTCGGGATCCGGGCCGACGGTCTTTGCCATCACCGACAACCTCCGCAAGGCCCGCGCCATCGAGCAGCAGATGGTTCTGACGTTCAACGCCCTGGGGGTTTCGTCCCGGAGCTGGGTCACAACGATGGATCCCCACGGAACCCGCGTCGTGGAGGACGGCCGTCCCCGGCCCGCTGCGTGAGCGGGCATTGATTAGGGCATGGCGGTGATATAGTCTGTTCCTGACGCCGACAGTCGCGATGCGAACAGCAATCCTGATGGTGGGAGGGGCAGCGGGAGATCCGGCGCGGCTTGAAGCTGCGGCGGCCGGCGACGTTTCCGGCGGGGGGGTCGAGCGCGTGACCTCCGCGAACGCTGCGCTGGCGCGCCTGTTGAGCGATCCTCCGCATCTCATCCTGATCCTCGACGGCCTCACCGACATGGCCCCGGCGGTCCTGTGCGGCCGCCTGAAGAAGGATCCCCAGACCGCGGGCATCCCGGTGCTGGCGGTCATTGCGCCGAACGCAGCGGCGTCGGAAGAGGAGGCCCTTCGTGCGGCGGGCGCCGAGGGGATCGCTCGCAGCGCCGTGGATTCGCCGGACGTGCTTTCCCTGCTGGGCGCGTTGCTGCGGTTCAAGCGTCGGTTCGACGACCAGATGCGGCGCGAGCGGGCGCTGGAGACGGTTCTTCGCCAGCGCACGAGCGACTTGTGGGCGATGGAGGAGCGCTTCCGGATCCTGGTCGAGAATTCGCCGGATGCCATCTTCGTCGAGTCCGAGGACGGCACGGTTCTGGACGTCAACCCGGCGGCCTGCACGCTGCACGGCCTCAAGAGGACCGAACTGATCGGCCGGAACGTGGCGGATCTTGTCCCGAGCGACGAGGCCGACCGCATCCGCAGCGAGTTTCCCCGCTGGTTCTCGGGTGAGGTGAAGCAGGTCGAGGGCCTGAGCCGGACGCGCGACGGCCGTCACGTCCCCGTGGAAGTCCGCGCCAGCATCATTCAACTCGAGGGGCGCCGCGCCGCCATCCTGCACGTCCGCGACATCACGGAGCGCAAGCGGGCGGATGCCGAGCGGGGTCGGCTGGAGTTGCGCTACCGGAAGCTCGTCGAGCAGATTCCCGCCATCACCTACATCTTCGATCACGCCCTGCGGCGGACGACCTACATCAGCCCGCAGGTCACCACCCTGCTCGGATTCACCCCCGACGCGTGGATGGCCGACCCCGGCCTGTGGCTGCGGCAGATTCATCCGGAGGATGCCGAGCGGGTGCAACGGTCGATCCTTGAACGGCACGACGTCTTACGGGAGCCCTTCGCCATCGAGTATCGGGCGCTGACCTCCGACGGTCGTACGCTGTGGATCAGCAACCACGGCGTCTACCTGCAGGATTCGGAGGCCGGCCACTGGATGCTGCAGGGCGTCATGATGGACCTGACCGAGCGGCGCGAAACCGAGGAGGCCCTTCGCGCCAGCCAGGAACAGCTTGCGCAGGCCCAGAAGATGGAGGCCATCGGCCGGCTGGCCGGCGGGATCGCCCACGACTTCAACAACATGCTGACCGCCATCCTCGGCTACGGCCAGCTCCTGAACGCCGATCCCGCCATGCCGTCCGAGTTGAAGGGCGACCTCGGGGAAATCCTGCGGGCCGCCGAACGCGCCGAGGGGCTTGTCAAACAGCTTCTCTCCTTCAGCCGGCGCACGCCGGTCGAGAAGGAGCCGTTGGACGCGAACGACACGGTTCGTGCGATGGACCGCCTGTTGCGGCGAACCCTGGGGAAGGATATCGAGATCGTCTCCCTCGTCGACGATGCCCCGTGCGTCATCGAGGGCGATTCCGGCCGCCTGAGCCAGGCGCTGATGAATCTCGCGGTTCACGCGCGCGATGCGATGCCCAAGGGCGGAACGCTGACGATCACGACGGGGGTCCTCCTGGTCGACGAGGAGTACTCGCGGGCGCGTCCCGCCCTCCATCCGGGGCCGCATGTGCGCATCGAAGTCGCCGACACGGGCCCCGCGCTGACCCCCGAGGAACTGCGGAACGTCTTCGAGCCCTTCTCCCCCGTCCGGTCCAAGGGTCGGCCCAGCGGCCTCGGCCTTGCCGTCGTCCATTCCATCACCACCTCCCTGGGCGGCTATGTCGAGGTCGAATCGCAGCCGGACCGCGGCACCCGGTTCCTCCTCTATTTCCCGCACCGCCCCGATCTCTCGGTCGCGACCCCCGAACCCCAGTCGGGCGATGTGTCCGGCGGGGCCGAGACGATCCTGGTTGTCGACGACGAACGCGGCGTCCGCCACCTGGCCGGACGCATGCTCCGGTCCGCGGGGTATGTGGTGGTCGAGGCGACCGGCGGCGTCGAGGCCCTCCACATGTTCGAGCGCGAGCCCGACCGCTTCGGTCTCGTCCTCACCGACATCATCATGCCCCAGATGTCCGGCACGGAACTGATCCAGCGCATCCGCGCCCTGCGTCCCGGCGCCCGCGCGATGTGCATGACCGGGTTCATGCACGAGCCCGTCACGGACGCGGACGGCTCCGCTCCGCCCCTGCGCATTCTGCAGAAACCCTTCACCCGCGGCGCCCTGCTGTTCCACGTCCGCCAGGCCCTCGACGGAGTCGAGCCGGAAGGGGCCTCCACATGACGGAACTGATGAAAGTGGGGAAACTCCAAACGCCAAGGAAGTGAGAAAAAAGAAGGCGGCAAGTCCGAAGTTCGACTTCTCCCTTGCCATCTTCTGTCTTTCCACTTCCTTGGAGTTTGGAGTTTCTTACTTTCTTGCCGGAATCTTCCCGGCTGCCAACCTCTGCCTCACGGCCTCGAAGACCAGGATCGTTGCCGCGGCCGCCACGTTGAGCGAGTCGCACTGGCCCAGCATCGGGATGCGGACGCGTTCGTCGGCGCCCTCCATCCAGCGGCCGGTGAGGCCGTACTGTTCGGATCCGACCACCACCGCAGTGCCGCGCGTGAGGTCGCAGTCCGTGTGCAGCTTCTCCGCCGACGGCGTCGCGGCGAGGATGCGGATGCCGCGGGCACGCAGCCACGCGACCGCCTCGTCGCTCGTCGCCTCGACCACCGGCACCGTGAAGATCGTCCCGATGCTCGCGCGCACGGCGTTCGGGTTGAACACGTCGGTGCAGCGGTCGCAGACGATCACCGCGTGGACGCCCCCCGCGTCGGCGCTGCGCAGCATCGTACCGAGGTTGCCCGGCTTCTCGACGTGCTCCATCACCAGCAGCAGCGGGTCCGGAGGCAGCGCGAGGTCCACCAGCCCCCGCCGCAGCGCCGGGGCGACGGCAAGCAGGCCATCGGGCCGGTCGCGGTAGGACATCTTGCGAAACACCGGTTCGGTGCAGTCGAACATCTCCGCCCCCGCGGCCGCCGCGGCCGCCAGCAGGGCGTCCTCGTTCGTCCCGAGGAAGAGCGGGCGGCAGAAAAGGAAGGCCGCCGGCCGCACGCCGTTGTCGAGCGCCCGCTTCGTTTCGCGGTAGCCCTCCACCAGCATCAGCCCCGTGTCGTCCCGCGCGCCGCGGTCGCGCAGCTTCACGACCTGCTTCACGCGTTCGTTCTGCAGACTTGTAATCGGAGTCGCCATGGCGCGGGAGTATAGCCGATCCCTGCCGCCGGCACGGAAGCCCGAAATCACGTTGATGAAACACGACAAGCCAAAGGGCGCAGGATTCCAGACCCGACGGCTGCCTCGAGGCTCGCGGGAACCCCCGAGGGCGTCGGGGCTTGCCAAGGGTAACACTTCGTATTACGTTGCGCCCGGAGACTCTCCATGGCCGCAAAGAAGCCGTCGATTGTTACGTTCAAGGCCGAGCCTGCGATGCTGGATGCGCTGCGCGCGGTGCCGAACCGCTCGGAATTCATCCGCGCGGCGGTATTGAACGCCTTGGAGCACGCATGCCCGCTGTGTGGTGGCTCGGGCGTCTTCACGCCGGAGCAGAAGCAGCATTGGGAGGCCTTCCGTAAGCACCACGCCGTGAAGGAATGCGGCGATTGCCACGCCGTGCACCTTGTGTGCGCCGCCGATGCGCGACGGAGGAGGCCGCACGTATGAGCGCCCTCCGATTCATGCGGACCGCGGCCCTCGCCGTCCTGACCGCCATGACGGCGGCCGGCGCCCCGGAGACGCATCTTCACGTTGTGGCGACCATCTTCCCGCTCGCCGACTGGGCGCGCGTCGTCGGAGGTGACCGGGTCGAGGTGCTGCAATTGCTCCCGCCCGGCGTCGAGGCCCATACGTTCGCGCCGACGCCGCGCGACGCCGCCCGCCTGGGCGCGGCCGGACTGTTCCTCTTCTGCGGTCCCGCAATGGAGCCCTGGGCCGCCGACTTGGCCGCCGGCGCGGGGCTGGGCGGCGCGAGGCTCTTCCAGGCCGACCGCCATGTGACGGCACTGGCGGCAACCGGTGCCCCGCCCGGCGCCGCGCACAGCCATGGACCGGCGTGCGACCACGGCCACGCGCATGGCCCGGATGCCGGTGTCGATCCCCACTTCTGGCTCGATCCGCTCGCGGCCGTCGAAGTGGTCCACGCCCTGGCGGCAGCTTTTGCGGCGGCCGATCCGGACGGTGCCGCGGGCTACCGGGACCGCGCGGAGCGTTATGCGGGCGAACTTCGGGCGCTCCATGCGGACTTCGAGGCCATGGTGAAGGGCGCCGCGACCCGCACCGTCGTCTACGGGGGCCACCCCGCATTTGGCCGGTTCGGGCTTCGCTATGGACTGGATTTCGTTTCGCCCTACGAGGGCTTCTCGCCCGACGCGAAGCCGGGGCCGCGCGCCATCGCAAGCCTGGTCCGCCGGATGCGCGAACTCGGAACCCGCATCGTCTACCACGAGGAACTCGTCGAGCCGCGAGTGGCCCGCGTCCTGGCGGAGGAGGCCGGCGCCCGGCTCGTGCTCCTGCACGGCGCGCACAACCTCGCGGCGGCTGAGCGCAAGGCCGGCGAAAGCTACCTGTCGATCCAGCGTGCCAACCTCACGCGTCTTCGGGAGGGCCTCGGAGCGAAATGACCGCGCCCGTCCATACCGTCGCGCCGGTCGTGGCGGAGAATCTGACGGTCCGCCTCGGTGGCGCCGCGGTCCTCGACCGCGTGAGCTTCCGCGTCGAGCCGGGCGATTACATCGGCATCGTCGGCCCGAACGGCTCGGGCAAGACCACGCTGATCCGCGCCCTGCTCGGCCTCTCTCCGACGCCCGAGGGACGCCTCGAGCTGTTCGGCGAACCCGCGGCATCGTTCCGGCAGTGGCGGCGCATCGGCTACCTGCCGCAGACGACCACGCCGCCGATGCCCCGGTTTCCTGCGACCGTCGAGGAGATCGTTGCCTGCGGCCGGCTCGCCCACGCCGGCGGCGCGGTCCGGCTCTCCGCGGAGGACCGCGCCGCGATCGACCGCGCCCTGGCGGCGGCCGACATCTCCGGCCTGCGACGGACGCCCATCGGCAGCCTGTCCGGCGGACAGCGCCAGCGGGTCTTCGTCGCCCGCGCCCTGGCGGCCGAGCCCGAACTCCTTCTGCTCGACGAGCCCACCGTCGCGCTCGACCCGGTCTACCGGGACGATTTCTACCGTACCCTGGGGCTTTGGAACCGTGAGCGCCGGACGACGATCATGCTGGTGACCCACGACAGCGCCACGATCGGGCACCATGCGTCGAAGCTGCTCTATCTCGACCGGTCGCTGGTGTTCTTCGGTTCGTTCGCCGATTTCTGCAGTTCGCCGGCCATGACGCAGCGCTTCGGCGAGTTCCAGCAGCACATGGTCTGCCACCAGCACGGATGCCCGGGGGGGCTCGGACCGCAATGATCGAGGCCCTCCAGTTCGGCTTCATGCAGCGAGCCCTCGCGGCGGGTCTCTTCGTCGCCGCCGTCTGCGCGCTGCTCGGCGTCTTCCTCGTCCTCCGCCGCTGCTCGATGATGGGCGAGGGCCTGGCGCATTTCGCCTTCGGAAGCGTGGGCCTCGCGCTGCTCCTTTCGCTTCCGCCTCTCGTGATCGCCGTGCCGCTTGCCGTCGCCGCCTCGCTGCTGATTCTGAAGCTGCCCGAACGCGGCGGGATGTTCGGCGACGCGGCGATCGGGATGGTCTCGGCGGTCGGCGTCGCGGCGGGTGTGCTGTTCGCGAGCCTCGGCGGCGGGTTCAATGTCGATCTGTTCAGCTATCTCTTCGGCGACATCCTCGCCGTCAGCCGCGCCGAGGTGGGTGTCGCGATCGGGCTCTCGGCGGCGGTCGGCGCGGTGCTGTTGCATTACCGCCGCCAGCTCTTCGCGATGGCCTTTGATGCCGAGCATGCGCGGACGGCCGGCGTTCCGGTGAGGCAACTCGATCGTGCCCTCGCGGCATTGACGGCCCTCACGGTCGTCCTCGGCATCCGCGTGGTGGGAACCATGTTGGTCTCGAGCCTGCTCATCTTCCCGGCGGCAACCGCGCTGCAGGTCGCACGCAGCTTTCGCGGCGCGCTGGCCGTCGCCGCAGCGGTCGGCATGGGCTCCATCGTCGCCGGCATCGCCGCGGCCTACCTCTTCGACGTCCCCGCCGGTTCCGCCATCGTCCTCGTCAACGCCCTCGCCTTCGCCGCCGCCCGAATCTCCCGCCGCGCTTGACGCTCCTCGGCCGATGTTGTCAGACGGATGGTCCGGCCGGACCACGAATCTGACAACGTTCGGCCGGCAGGTGCTTGCAATTCCGCCCGGCGCGGACTATCAGCATGCCCATGAAAGCACCCTGGATTTCCGCAATCTGCCTCCTGGTCACCATCGCATCCGCCCCGGCCGCCGACTGGATTCCGCTGTTCAACGGTCGCGATTTGGACGGCTGGATGGCGCCGACGAATCCGGCGGCGTTCGCCGTCCGCGATGGCGCGATCGTCAGCGGCGGGCCGAAGGCGCACCTGTTCTACACCGGCGCCGTCGGCCGCGCGGACTTCCGGAACTTCGAGTTCTCCGCCGAGGTGATGACGAGCAATGCCGCGAACTCGGGCATCTTCTTCCACACGTCGCCGCAGGCGTGCGCGATGCTGAC
>CAYRFK010000204.1:0-9067 GCA_964423465.1 uncultured Verrucomicrobiota bacterium
GCCACCGCCAGCGCGATGGGAAACATCAGCACGGCAGCGGCATTGTTGGTGATCAGGTTGGTGAACAGCGAAGTCGCTAGAAAGAATAAGGCTAGCGCGGCCCACGGGTTATCGCCGGCGAGGCCGACCAGGCCGCCGGCCACCAGGCTGGCAGCCCCGGTTTTTTCCAGCGCGATGCCGATGCCGAACGACGCGGCAATCACCAACAGCACTTGCCAATCCACCGCGCGGCGCGCTACGCCAGCCGAAGTGCAATTGCCAACTAACATCAGGCCGGCCGCCAACATCGCTGCTTGCAACATGCTCAACAGGCCCGTCGCTGCCAGCACCACCATGCCGGCCATGATCGCCACCGCCAGGCTGGCGCGTTCGTGGCGCGGCGGCGTCGAGTTGTCGAGCCGGCTAATCAGCAGAAAATCGCGCGTATTGCGATAGCGCTCGAAAAAACTTGGGTGCGTTTCCATGAGCAGGGTGTCGCCCGGACGTGGCACGATGTCGCCGATTTTGCGCTGGATGCGCTCGCCGTTGCGCGCCACCGCGATGATCGCAGCTTGATACAGCGTGCGGAAACGCCCCGCGCGGATGCTCTTGCCCAGTAGCGGAAAACTCTCTGACACCACCGCTTCCACTAAGCAACGTTGATGACGTGGCGATTGCAGCTTAAACACTTGATTGGTGGCGGGTGTCAGGCCGCGTATTTTCTGCAGGTCAAGCACGGAATCGACGACACCCGCAAACAACAGCCGGTCGCCGCCGCGCAGGGTTTGCTGGGGCGATACCGCCGGCATCATCTGGCCGTCGCGATCTAATTCCACCAGATACATGCCGGGCAACTGGCGCAGGCCGGCTGCCTCTATCGTTTTACCTTCCAGCGGGCTGTGCGGCTCCACCAGCATTTCCACCGTGTATTCACGCGCATCTTCTAACTGGCTCAGCAAGGAGTTTCGCTCTGGTAATAGCTTGCGGCTGAATAGCATGGTGAAGGCGATGGTCAGCAGCAGGGTTGGCAAGCCGACCCAGGCAATTTCGAATAGTCCGAGGCTGGGCTGATCGGGCTGTTTCACCAGCAAACCGTTAACCACCAGATTGGTGCTGGTGCCGATTAGCGTCAGCGTGCCACCGGCGATGGCGGCATAACTCAGCGGCAACATCAGTTTTGAGGCGGCGATGCCATGCCGCTTCGCCCAGTCCTGCACCGCCGGGATGAACATCGCCACTACCGGCGTATTGTTCAGGAATGCGCTTAATGCCGACACAGGCACCATCAGACGAAGTTGCGCCTGTGCGACCGAGCGCGGTCGGCCGAGCAGCGATTGCGATACCCAAGCGGTGCCGCCGGTTTCCTGCAAGCCGGAAACCACCACATACAGCACCGCCACCGTCACCATGCCCTCGTTCGACAAGCCCGCCAACGCCTCGGCCGGCGTCAATACGCCACTCAGCAGCAACAAGGTTAGGCCGCCCAGCATGACGATATCCGGCGGATAACGATTGCTGGCCAATAGACCGATGCACAGCGCGACGACCGCAAGCGTAAGCCAAGCTTCCCAAACCATGATGTGCTTTCCTCAACGGATAATGGCTGCACTATAAAGATTCTGGCGGCGGAGTGGGGGCATTGAGGGGGTCATTTATTGAGGGTGTCATTATTTGGCGGGTGCCCGCCAACATTTGGTCGTGTTGGTGACCGCTTTGATTGACGATTTCGCTTGGCATCAGCCAAACTCACTTAATCTTATTCAATTTCTGCCCCTAATGACGTTGTCAGACCCTAAAAAATCACCTTATTCGACTCGCGTCATCATTGCGGGTTTTAGTGTCGTTGTGATGCTGATGATCATCATGGCCACGGTGACCATGCTGCGGATTGACCGTATTCAGTCGTTGGTGGCAGAAATTACGCATCATTATGCTAAGCATGTTCAATTAGCGCATCGGATGTATCACGCGGCGCGTGAGCGCTCTTATGTGCTGGTCAAGCTGGTCCATGCGGAAGACCTTTTTGAACGAGATGCCTATGCACTGCGTTTTTGGGCGCTGGGGCATGAAGTTGCACAGGCACGACAGGATCTGATGCAAAGAGACCTGGATGCTGAAGGGCGGGCCATGCTTGAGCAGCAAGCGCGCGCGACCGGTAAAACCGTGCCAATTCAGGAGCAGGTGATTGATTTGGCCATGGCTAATCAAGGCTATGCGGCGATGAAACTATTGACGGACTATGCCTTGCCGGAACAAGAGCAGGTATTGAGCGCGCTGACTGCCTTTATTGAATTGGAAAACCGCAAAATTGAATTGGCCAGTCGGCAGGCGGGGGATCAGGTACTCAATAGCAAGCGCTTGTTGATGGTGACGACGCTGCTGATTGTGCTGGCGACGTTGCTTATTGGCTATTTCGTTTACAGCAACATGTCCGGGCTGATGCGCGGTTTGGCGAACAAAACGGAGCAACTGCGCGCCAGCGTGCGTGAGCTCAATTTCCAGAAACAAGCATTAGATGAACACGCCATTGTCAGTATTGCTGATCCCCAAGGGCGAATTACTTATGTGAACGATCTTTTTTGTGCGGTCAGCCAATATGATCGGGCAGAACTACTTGGCCAGGATCATCGAATCGTCAATTCACAGCGGCATCCGAAGGGTTTTTTCAATGACTTGTGGCGCACGATTGCGAGTGGGCGGGTGTGGCAGGGGGAAGTGTGCAATCGGCGCAAGGATGGTAGTTATTACTGGGTGAATACGACTATTTTGCCGATTATGGATGAGGCCGGACAGCTAGAGCGCTATGTCTCGGTACGCACCGATATTAGTGCGATCAAACAGGCCGAAGCCTTGCTCGAATCGAATCAGGAGCGCCTTGAGAAATTGGTGGAACAGCGTACGGCAGCCCTTGCCGAGCGTGAGGCGAGTTTCCAGCGTTTGTCTGAAACCGACATGCTGACTGGCGTGGCGAACCGTCGCAAATTCGACGAGATCTTGCAGATTGAGGCCAGCCGGGCCCAGCGACATGGTTTGCCGTTGTCTTTGGTCATGATCGATATTGACCATTTCAAGTCGCTCAACGACAGCTATGGCCACCAGACCGGCGACGCGGTGCTGGTTGAGTTTGCCCGCCTGATTTCCGGCAGCATTCGTGCGCACGATCTTTTTGCCCGCTGGGGCGGCGAGGAGTTCACGCTGCTGGCACCGCTTTGCGACAACGACAATACCTGCCAACTCGCCAATAAGCTGCGTCAGTTGGTTGCTGACCATGTTTTCACTGATGTTGGACAGGTTACCGCCAGTTTTGGGGTGGCGACTTATCAGCCCGATGAAGCGGTTGATGATCTCTTGTCACGCGCCGATCAGGCGTTGTACGCCGCCAAATCGGGCGGGCGCAATCGGGTTGAGGTGCGGCTGGGGTGAGGTGTCACTTGCACTCATTTAAGCCGGTGCTTAAAATTTAACCTTCGGCTTAAATTGATACAAACATGCTCGCCCACTACGCACGACCAAAACTAGCCCAGGCTTACCTCGACCAACTCAGGGAAGGGGAGGAACCGATCGCGTTGTTCTCGCCGCGCCGCACGGGTAAAACCGCATTTTTGCGCAAAGACCTAATGCCAGCGGGCGAAGCCGCTGGCTTTTGGGTGGTGTACGCAGACATCTGGCAAGACAAGACCAGTCCGGTGGCCGCGCTCACTTATGCGCTCCAGACTGCGGTGGATGACATCAAGTTGCCACACTCTCGCACCGGCCGTGGAATGGCCACGCCAGTAAAAAAGGTCAGCGTTCTAGGCACTGGCGTGGACTTCGGCGATGACGCTAAACGGGTCATGCCAGAAAGCAAGTATCTGCGGCTGGACGCGTTGTTGCGAGAGCTTGTCCGTGAATGCGGCAAGAAAGTGTTGTTGCTCATTGATGAGGTCCAACAATTGGCGCAGGTTGATGATGGCGAGGAAGTCGTCGCATCCTTACGGGCATCACTGACTCAGCTACAAGGCCAGGTTTATACCGTTCTGACTGGTTCATCCAGAGATCAACTTAATGAGCTGTTTTCACGTGCTCGGGCGCCCATGTACGAATTTGCATCAGTGATTAAATTTCCGCTGCTAGGTCGAGATTTCGTCAAGTTTGCGCTATTGCGTTTTGCGCATCTAACTGGGCGAAGCTTGGATGAGCCCGTGGTCCTCGCAGCCTTCGAAGCATTAGAGCATCGCCCAAAACTGCTCCAGCGCTTGTTGGACGAAATGGAAGCAAATTCTGCGCTATCCGTGGCCGCGGCACTCGGTGCTTTGAGCGCTGAACGAGAAAAAGAACACAACTTTCCGGGGCAATGGCGGGATTTATCCGCCTTGCAGCAAGCTGTTCTTGTGCGAATTGCTCTCGATGAAGACCTCTACTCTAAAACAGCGTTACTTGACTACCAACAGCGATTGGGCACCCCCGTTAACCCTGGGTCGGTAAACAATGCGGTAGATCAGCTACGGAAAAAAGGATTGATCTCCAAAATAGGCCGCGACCTCGATTATGAGTCGCGTGCATTCTTGAGTTATGTCCGCCACGTCGCGGCGAAGCCTGCTGAATAACGGGCGTTGCTTTTGCCCGCCGTCGCGGCGAGGCGCGGTGTACACATCAACTCGACCAACTCACCAACTCACAATTTCAACTGCGCGTCAGTGGGTTGCTGACCTTCTGCCGCGCGCCGATCCGCTGCCGTATACCCTTCATGTTCAACCACCAGTAATTTTAAGTGCTCCAGCAAGTTGTCGCGCAGGTCGTGTAGTTCGTTCATTCTCGTTTTGACCTCTGCTTGCAGGCCTTGCGCTGGGTAGTCGAGCAATTCCAACACGAGGGTGTGAATTTGCGCATGGAGGGTTTCAACCTGCTGAAATGTCGAGGTCAGGTCACCATGGTTATGTCTATGGCTTTGACTATGCAGCCATTTGCCGAAGCGACAGTGTAAATGGTCGAGGATGGGCGGCTCGGCACGTCTGCCGTCAAAATAGGCGTCAACAGCAGCGATCCAGGCGCGGTGTTCAACGCTGGCGTACAGCACCGATAAATCATCGCGACTAATTGCCCTGCGGCCTTTCCAGGCGGGATCAGGTTGCCAAGTTGCCGCCCAGGCAGGTATTTCATGCGCCGGCATTGGGTAGGCAATGGCATAACCTTGGCCCAGTTCGTAACCAAGTTGCAACAGCAACACGCCATGCTCAATGGTTTCCACCCCTTCCGCGATCGCTTCACGGCGGAAAGCCTGAGTGAGTCCGAGCACACCTTCCAGAATGGCCATGTCGTCAGGGTCTTCCAGCATGTCACGCACAAAGCTTTGGTCGATTTTTAGGCAGGTAGCCGGCAAGCGTTTTAAGTAAGTGAGTGAGGAATAGCCGGTGCCAAAATCATCCAAAGCAAAATTTACGCCAATGTCTTGGCATGCGTGGATCACCTTGGAGACTTGTTCTATATCTTCCAGCGCGCTGGTTTCCAATACTTCCAACTCTAAGTTGCTAGGGGTAATGCTGGGGTGCGCCGCCAGAATGCTGCGCAGACGTTCCATGAAATTGGGCTGTTGTAATGGGTAAGCGTCAATGTTGACGCTTACCGGTAGATTAAGCCCGGCGGCCTGCCAGATTTCCATCTGGGTCAGCGCGCTATTGATAACCCATTCACCCAGTTCGATGGCCAACGGGTGATCCGCAATAAAGGGTAAAAAAACTGCAGGTGATAACAGGCCACGCTGCGGATGCTGCCAGCGGATCAAGGCCTCGGCCCCGATAATTTTGCCGCTGCTCATGTTGACCTTGGGCTGGTAATAAAGCAGGAATTCGTGCTCGGTGAGGGCCAAACGAATGCGTTCCAGGCTTTCGTGGTGGCCGCGGATGTTGCGATCTTGCTCGGAATCGAACACGTGGTAGCGGTTTTTGCCGGAGAGTTTGGCCTGATACATGGCCTGATCGGCTTGACGCAGCAACTGGTCGGCATCCACTTCCTCTATTTGCGGGAAAAACGTGACGCCAATGCTAGCTGTTACGCCTAAATTAATTGCTTCAAATGTCGTGGTTAGGGAGGCCGCAGCAAGCAAGCGAACGAGGATCGGCACACTGGCTTCGATATCGCTTAGGTCGGCCAGAACCGCGACAAATTCATCGCCGCCCAAGCGTGCCAGCGTATCGCTTTCACGCAACGCATGCTGCATGCGGGCGGACACGCTAACGAGAACTTCGTCACCGGTTTGGTGGCCGAGGGTGTCGTTGACCGCCTTGAATCCATCTAGGTCAAGGTAAACAACGGCCAGTTTTAGCTGGCGGCGTTGCGCTTGCGCCATGGCTAAATGCAGACGGTCGGCAAGCAGGATGCGATTGGGCAGGCCGGTGAGCGCGTCGAAGTGGGCGATATGTTCGAGTTGTTCGAGATGATTTTTCTGCTCGGTGATGTCTTCAACAATAGACCAGACGTGCATCACTGCGTCTTTGCCCTCAATTAATACACCGTTCTCGCGGACCGGGATCAAGTGGCCGGTTTTTTGACGATAGGCTTTTTCGTAGGGGCCATAGCGCCCGGTTTGGTCGAGCGATTTTCGCTGCGCAGCGTCCATGTCGCGGTATTCAATCGGGGTCAGCGCGCGGCTATCGAGCCGGCTGAGTTCAACCGCAGAATGGCCGCTGATGGCGAGAAAGGCTGCGTTGAATTCCAGGAAGCGACCGTCTAAATCGGTCAAGGCAATGCCAAGCGGCGACAGCTCGAATAACGCTTTCAGGTTGGTTTGGCTTTCGGCCAGGTCACGGGTGCGTTCGGTCACCAGCGTTTCAAGGCCGGCGGTAATCCGTGCTTGCTCGGCCAATGCACTCCGTAGCGTTTTCGCCAGTTGGCTGATCTCATCGTTTTCTTGGTCGATCGGGATGTCTTCTGCCCGCGGTCTATTGACGCCACTGACCGCCACGGAAAGCTGGTTTAAGCGGCGCGTCAGCTTACGCGCGAGCAGACCGCTGGTCCGCCAGATTCCCCAAATCAATACGACGGAGGTGAAAAGATAAAAGGCACCCAGTTGGAAAAGCAGCGTGACCCAAGGCGATTCGACGCCGAACAATTCAATGTGCATGCGATAAAGCTCAGGATGCTGCGGGTGCGACACCGATTCCGCCACCACTTGATAATGTCCTCCATTACCTGTATCGCTCTTGATGAGGGTGGCATTGTTTAACATTACAGAAAAGCCGTGTCGGCTGGCGAGATTGTCTAGGCGAGTTTTCACTAATTCTGTCAGTGAGATAGTGCCAACCAGCACTCCGATTACGTCATCAGTGTAGGTGTAGTGCACTGGAAAGGCGAGCAACATGTGCGGTTCACCCGCCAAGGTTATCTGTGTAGAGGTGGTTTGGTCGTCACCCACGGTTTGGGCGGTGAGCGTGGCCTGAAGCTGTGCGGAAGCCACGTCTAAAATGGAACGGTCACCGGCTATCCAGCGCCCTTTGTAATCGAACAGCGTCATGCGCATGCTGTTGGCACCGCTGGCGTTCAGGCTGGCCAGGAAGGGGCGCAAATAGGCATCCCGGCCCATGGAATCTGAGATTGCCGTCCAAATCAACGGGCTTTCACTGAGTACGGCCAAGGTGTCAACTCGACTGTTAAGGTTCAGGCGGATGTCGTTGGCAACGATTTTTAGGGCATCCGTCCGATCGGCGTGACGTTCGCGGTGGGTGGAAGTGGCTTGGGTGATGAAGGTGACCATGCCCAGACTGACCACTAGAAACGTAGCAAGCGCGAAGGCCGCGCGTTGAATGCGATGTTCAAGCCCGAGCACACCGTGGTGTGCCGGAAGGGTTGGCTGTGCCATGACGGTTATTTCGTCCAGGGAATAGGAATGAGTGTTCCGTCGCTGGTGAAACGCGCCATGAAGACTTGCTCCTGCGATAAGGCGTCGTGGCGGGTGGGCGTGAAGGGGCGGCTATAGCGGCGCACCAAGCCGTTGTAGGGGCCAAGTTGTTCGAGTGCATCGCGTATTTTGCTCCGGTCGGTGCTGCCGGCTTTGTTGATGGCGCGCGCCAGAATGTGGGTGAGATCGTAGGCATGTGCAATGCCCACCGCACTTTGGATAGATTTTTCGTTTTCGATCCCGTAACGCGACTTCAAGGCGGCGAGCACGCGCTTGGCGGCAGGATTTTTTGCACCAACAAAGCTAAATGTCTGGATTACTGATAAATCGACTTGATTAAGGGCATCGCCAGTCATTTTGCTGAATTCGCCGCCGGTAATGCCCCAGTGGCTAACAATTGGCAGACGCTTGTCTTTCGGTAACGCGGCCATTTCCTTGACCAGCACGGACCCCTCCATTTCATTAGCCACCAGGATGATGCTTTGCGCACCTGAGTGGAGCAAATTTAGATAAAGCTCAATCAGTGATTTATCGCCCCAGTTATACCAATGTTCACCGACGATTTTTATATTAGCTTTGGCGGCTTCTTTAACGATGGCCGCCTGATTGCTGCGCCCCCAGCCAGTATTGGGCAGCAAGACGCCGACCCGCTTGGCACCGTGCTCTTTGCTGGCGAAGCGCAGTAAGGCGGGGGCCGCCCATGCGTCTTTGAGCGAGAGACGGAAGCTAAAGCTGGGGTGATGATTATGGTCGGTGATAGGGTCGGCGGAACTCCATGGGGCGAAAATGGGGATACCTAGTGCTTGAGCGACGGGAATCCACTCCATGACCACCGGGCTGAATTTGGCACCGAAGACACCGACCAGGTCCGGTTTGCTGGCCAGTAATTTGAGGTTATCAACCCCCACTGCCGGCATTGAGCGGTTGTCGGTTAAGACGAGCGCCAGCTTTCTGCCACCCAGCACCCCACCCGCTTGATTAATTTCGTCAATGGCAATTTCCATACCCTGCTACACGGCCTGCGCTGAAGTGCTGGTTTTGTGACCAAATTCGGCATCTAACCCAATTAGTACGGGCGGGGCTAAAAGCGGGCTCGCGGCAGCGAATAAAAGAGAGAGAAATAAGAAAAAGGGCGCGAAAAAACGGCCTTGTAGAGCAAATAGGATCGAATGCATGGGGTGGGGGGGAGATGTGAGGTGGGAAGAAAAAGGGGGG
>CAYRFK010000205.1:0-8990 GCA_964423465.1 uncultured Verrucomicrobiota bacterium
AAGCCCGACTGCGTCAAGCGCTGCTCGGCCTGCCGGCTGTGCAACTCGGTGTGCCTGGAGTTCGAGGAGTCTGCGTGCGCGACGTTCTGATCAGTCTTCTGATCCAGCAGGGGCCATAAGTTCGCAGGTGCTCACGAACCACCCCGCCCGCTTCGACCTCAACGAGAAGACCGTGTACATTCCCATCGAACGCATCGTCGTGAAGCCCTCGTTGTGCGAATAGTCGGGCACGGCGAAACGCTCGCGCTGCCTCCCGCAGGCAGGCGTGCGACCGGGGGCGCGCTTTCCTTGTCCGAAAAACGGGAATCTCGCGTCCCACGCTCCCCCACGCCCTCCCTCGGCCGCTCCAAGGCCCAAATCGCCCCTCCAAGCCTCGTGACCGGCCACCCCGACCACCTACAACCCGTTTTTCGGACAGACTAACCGCGCCCCCAGCGCAGTTACTCCGCCAACGTCTAACTTACTTTGTCAATCGACCCTTTTTCGAGCCACCGGCGGATCACCGGGCGCCGGAAGGGCCGGTGAAGGAGAGGGCTTCATCGAGCCAGGTGTCGGTTCGGAGGACGTTCTCGCGCTGCCGGCAGGCGAGCCGCTGGGCGGCCGACTGGGCGTACCGGACAGCCGCGGCAAGGACCGCGGTCTCTCCGCCGACATCGAGTCTGCGGTGGAGCAACCGTCGAACCGGGGCCGGGACGAAGCGCCGGATCAGATCGTCTTCGAGGCTGACACAGGCCCGGGCCGAACCGGCATCGCCCTGCCGGGCGCAGCGGCCGAAGAGCTGCCGGTCGATGCGCCGCGACTCGTGACGTTCCGTGGCGATCACGTGCAGCCCGCCGAGGTCGGCGACACCGTGGCCCAGCTTGATGTCGGTTCCCCGGCCGGCCATGTTCGTCGCCACCGTGATCCGCCCCCGCAGCCCGGCCTCGGCCACGATCTGCGCTTCCTCCCGATGGCGGAGCGCGTTGAGGAGCCGGAAGGACAGGCCCCGTTGCTCGAGCCGCCGGGCAAGATCCTCGCTGGCACCGACGCTGCGCGTGCCGACCAGGATGGGGCGGCCGGTTTCATGGACGGCGGCGATCTCCCCGACCACCGCCGTCCACCGGGCCTCCGCCGTGGTGAAATGGAGGTCCGGAAGCTCCATCCGACGGCAGGGCCGATGGGTGGGAAGGACCACGACGGGCAGGCGGTAGGTCTGCCAGAACTCCGGGGCGGCCTCGCGGGCGGTTCCGGTCATGCCGGCGATCCGGCGATAGAGACGGAAGTAGCGCTGGAAGCTCAGCCGGGCAAGGGTCTCGTCCGGCTCGGTGATCTCGATGGATTCCTTGGCCTGGATCGCCTGGTGGAGGCCCTCGCTCCAGTTCCGGTTGGGCATGAGGCGGCCGGTAAACTCGTCGACGATCACCACGCGCCCCTCCTGAATCACGTAGTTGCGGTCGCGCAGGAACAACTCGCGGGCGGTCAGGGCCTGCTCGATGAGTTCGCGGCGGCGGTCCAATCCCCTCCAGATGCCGGGCAGTCCGTCCGCCCGCGCCGCGACCTCCGCACGGCCGGCATCGAGCAGTTCGACCTCGCGATGGACGGGATCGATTCGGTAGTGCCGGCCCGGTTCGAGGACCGCGGCGATGCCGTGCGCGGCGGCGGCGGCCTCGCGCAGCACCCGGTTCTCGCGCGGCTGCGCGATGATCAGCGGCGTCACCGCCTCGTCGATCAGCACGCTGTCGGCCTCGTCGATGATCCCGGTGTGGACGCCGCGCATCACGAGGAGTCCCGCGCCCCCGGCCTTCGGGTTGAGCAGGCCGCGCAGGAGGCGTCGGATGGGCTGCTGTACGGCGCCGAGTCTCAGCCGGTCGCGCAGGAAATCCGCAACGACCTCCTTGCTGGTCGTGTAGGTGACGTCGCGGCCGTAGCCTTCCCGACGGCGGACCGGATCCATGTCGGACGTGACCGCGCCGGCCGAGACACCGCAGAACTGGTACAGCGGGTTGAACCACTCGGCGTCGCGCCGGGCGAGGTAGTCGTTCACCGTCACGACATGGCACGGAAACCCGGTCCATCCGACCAGCGTCGCGGCGAGGGCGGCTGTGAGCGTCTTGCCCTCGCCGGTGGCCATTTCAACGAGGCATCCGCGGCGGAGGGCCAGCGCACCCGCGAGCTGGACCGGATACGGGCACAGCCCGGTGCGCCGCGCGGCGGCTTCGCGCACGGCTGCGAGAGCCGCCGGGAGGAGCGTGTCGCCGCCGGGACGCCCGCGGCGGAACCAGTCGCGGAACTCGGCAAGTCGGTCGCGAAGATGCGCGTCGGAAAGATCCCGCCAGGCGGGGGCCAGCGCGTCGATGCGCCCGGCCTCGTCGAGCAGAGTGCGGACGTCCGGGGTGCCGCGGCCGACGGTCCGCGCGATGCCATGGGCCATGGCGTCGAGCCCCTTGTGCATTGGCGGTGGAACGGGGGCCTCGATACGGCGGTAGTCCTGCGTCGGCGTGATCATGGGCCGGTCCGGCGCTGGAGGAGCTGGCGGAGGCTCCGCATCCACTGGCGCAGGAGCGGCTCCGGCGCCAGCGTGAACTCGATGCGCCCCGTCCGGCCCTGCAGTCGCGCCACACCGGGGTTCGGGGCGAGGGCAGCCTTGACCTCGAAGAACGGTTCGGACGCCTTCATGCCCTGCGTGTCGGACACCTGGACCTCGCCGCCGGAGGTCCACCCCAGAGCGGCGGAGCGCAGACGGTCCTGCTGAGCCGGAATCACGGTGAACGGACCGGCCTTCATGCCCCGGTCAGCCGCCCCCTTCAACCGCACCTCGGCGCCGCGGAGCCGGCCTTCGAACAGGCGCGAGGCCTCGGATTGCGGTACGACGGCGGAGAACTGCACGCGATCCGGATCGATCGCCGCCCCGAGGCGGGTGCCGCGGGGCATCCATTCGCCGGACCGCGACGCCAGGTCGGACGCGATCCAGAGGCCGGCCTGCGATGAGCGGACGACCAGTCCCTCGCGCCGTTCGCGAAGGCGCGCCATCTGGCGGCGTACGGCCTCGATGTGGCGGTTCACGGGTTCGAGATCGGCGGCGGACTCGGGGAGGGCGCGGCGCTGCATGGCGAGCGACTGCTCCAGCCGGGCGCGCGCCGCGGCCTCCTCGTCGGCGAGGTCGTCGTCCGCCAGCCGCACCAGCGGCTGCCCGTTCGTTACGTTCGCGCCCGACGCCGTCAGGATCTCCACCAGCCGGCCCGCGCTTTCGTTGACCACGTCGGAGCGCGTCTCCGACAGGAGGATGCCCGGGGTCCGGAACCGGCTGGGGGCCGGAACGAGGCCCGTGGCGATCAGGACCAGGGCCGCCAGCCCCGCGCTCACGGCGGCGGCGCGCGGCCGGGTCCGCTCGAGTGCGGGCGACGACAGGAGGTAGTGTACGAACCGGACCGAGGGCACCGCAAGCCATGACACCGCGCACACGGCCGCCATGATCATGCCGACGATCAGGAACCGGTCGGCCACGAACAGGATCATCCCGGTGAAGACGACCAGGCGGTACACGAAGCTCAGGACCCCGTAGCCGGCCAGCCAGACCGCCTCGCCCCGCGTGTGCGCCGCGCCCTGCGACCGCTGGCAGCCGAAGAGATGCCGCTCGGCCAGGTGCCGCAGCTGCTGCAGCGACCGCTGGTACAGATTTGGGATGTCCGCGAGATCGGACAGGATGTAGTAGGCGTCGTACCGGAGCAGCGGGTTGCCGTTGAAGAGCACGCTGGACACCGAGGCGACGAAGATCATGTTGTAGGCGACGGCATGAACCGCGCCCGGGCCCGTCGCGGCCCACACGAACATCGCCAGCGCGGCGACGAACAGCTCCGTCAGCATGCCCGCCGCCCCGACGAGCACCCGGCGTCCCCGTTCGCGGAACGCCCAGCTTGACGTGGCGTCCATGTAGGGCACGGGCGTGAACAGCAACAGCATGACGCCCATCGTATGGACTTCCCCGCCGAACCGGCGACAGGCCAGCGCGTGGCCGAACTCGTGCAGCGTCTTCACGATCGCCATGCCGATGTACAGGAGAAACAGGTTGCCCGGCGCCAACACGTTCCGGGTCTGCGAGACGAGGTCCGGAAACCGGTCGATGCCCGTCTTCACCGCCGCCGCCACAATCAGGATCCACAGCACGGCGCCGGCCGGACCGAAGATCCAGCGCAGGAACGGCAGAACGCGGACGAGGAACGCGTCCGGATCGAGCAGCGGGAACCGGGCGAACATGACGTTCATCCACTGCGACTGGTGCTCACGCTGGCGGCGTTTGCGATAGCGCTCGAAGAACCGGGCGCTGTCCGCGGGCATGTCGAAGTGCAGGAGGTTGGCGAAGTAGAGCTGCGCGATGAGCTGGATCGCCTCCTCCTGGCCCGGGGCGGCGTCGGGGAACAGGTCAAGACACTCCTGCCAGGCGTCCTGGACGGTCCGGTCCGGCCGGAGGCGCGAAACGAAATCCCAGGCCGGCAGGCGCAGACGGAAGAACTGGTTGTTGAACGGATCGTGGATCAGGACCCATTTCGTGCCGCGGTAGGTCTGCCGGCGCGCGCGGACCTGCGGGCGCAGCGCGACGTGCTGGTCCGCCACGCGGTACCAGAACTCGCTGAATGTGTGCGTGCGGCCCGCCATCCGCGCCTCACCACCAGAACCGGAGCCGGAGGAAGTCCGTTGTCCGGTGCGTCAGAACCCACAGCGGACTCCGCCGGCCCGCCTCGAGCCGCGCCTCGCCGCTCATGCCCGGCCGCCACCAGTCCGCCGAGGGACCCGTGGCGACGCAGCGCACCCGGAACACGTTCCGGTTCTCGACGGGTTCGGCGACGGGGTCGATGCGGACAACCCGCACCGGAAAGCGCAGGTCGGGCCGGCTGGCAAATGCCAGCATCCCGGATGCGCCCGCGGACAGGCGGTCGATGTCGGCCTCGTCGGCCAGAACCTCTGCGTACAGGCGGTCCAGCCGTGCGGTGCGGAACAGCAGATCGCCGGTCCGCACGGGGGCGCCCGCGCGTTCGCGGAGGTCGCCCTCGACCAGCGCACTGTCCATCGGCGCGCGGATCACGGCCTGGTCGAGGCGGCGCCGGATCATGGCCAGCTTCGCCTCGGCCTGATCGGCCTGCGCGGTGGCGATGCGCATGTCGGCGAGAACCCCGGCGGCGCGGGCCTTGTCGGCCTCGCGGAGATACCGGTTGCGGTCGGCCAGTGCGGCGGTCTCCTCCAGCAGCAGGTCGCGGGTGTCCAGCCGCGCCAGCGGCATGCCGGCCGTCACGGCGGCCCCGAGATCGGCCAGCACGGACTCGAGGTAGCCGTCGAACGGCGCCGGCAGCACGGACGCCTGCTCGGCACGAAGCGTGAAGGGGGCCTCGATCCGGGCCGGCATCCGCCCGAACACGAGCCACGCCAGCGCGAGAGCACCGGCCACCGCCGCGGCCTTGGCGCCGGTGTGCCGCGGGCCGAACGCCTGGGCGAGCCCATCGCGGATCGACGCTGCCCACCGGGCCCCGAACCAACGGTCGGCGCTGTGCAGATCGGCCAGGCGGCGCGCACATTGATCGGCATGCAGCCGGAGATGGCGGAGTTCGTCCTCCCCGAACGGGAGCATCCGCCGTTCAAGAAGAAGGACGCCCACCCCCCGGCCGTCCACCCGCACCGGCAGGGAGCACAGGTTCACCGCCCCCTGGTCCGCGGCGTGGATCTCATGATCGCGTGCGACCACCTTGGCGTCGGGCGGACGCGGCCAGACGATCTCCTCGTCCTGATCGAACGCCTCCTCCATGGCGGTCTCCAGCCGCTGGACCGCCTCCATCTTGCGTTCAAACTTTTCGATGTGGCTGACCGCCTTCACGCGGATCTGCCGCCGTTCGAACCAGCCGAGGCTGACGCGGTCGCAATGGTGGCGGGCGGACAGCTCGTTGCAGACCGTCATGGCGGCCGCCATGAACCGTGTCTCCGCGTTGACCAGCGCGATCAGGTCGAGCGCGGAGGCGAAATGCTGGACGTCCTGCCGCGCGCGATCCAACTGCCGTCCAAGCGTCCAGGCCGCGGCCGCGGCGGCCGCGGACCGCAACTCCGCGAGGCCTCCGCCCTCCCCCGGAAGGGCGGCGATCACCACGGCCGAGCCCGTCCCCTGCGGGAGATCAAGCCGGACCGCGGCGAGCCGGACCTCCCCCCCGCCGGCCGGCGTCCACAGCCGGACCGCCTCCCCCGCGTCCGGCGCGGCGTCCTGCGCGACCGCCACCCACTCCGCCCATGGGATTTCATCCGCGGTACGGTCGGGGAATTCGGCGATCTTCCGCCATTCGTCCGCCTCGGTCGGGCGCATGGCGACGATGGCCGTCCGGGCGGAGGCCAGGCGGACGGACGTCCGGGCCAGCACCGGCCAGAAGGCTCCCGGCGAGCCCTGGAAGGTCCGGAGGTCGCGAAGCAGTCCGGCCATCGCCGGGGCGTCACCGTCGGATGTCATGCTCGTCCTCGGGAATCCAGACCCCGGCAACGCCCGGCGTGACGCGACCGCCGGGGTTGTCGAAGAGGACCTTGAATTTCCGCAATCCGCTGGCGGGATCGATGACGGGGGATACGAAGGAGACGCGCCCGGTACAGGTCACCGCATCGGCCTCGCTGTCGCCGAGCCGGAGCCGCACAGTCCGGCCCGGCGAGGGCGCACGGACGACCCTCGTATCGAGGTTGCCGGTGAAGTAGCACTGCCCGCACTGCACGAGCCGCGCGAGCGGCTGGCGCGGCTCGCAATCCTCGCCGGGGTCGAGGTAGATGTCCGCCACAACGCCGTCGAAAGGTGCGGTGATGCTGCGCCGCTTCAATTGCTGCTCGGCGATCTCGAACTCGATCCGCTCCCGTTCCTCTGCGCTGGTCAGCTGGGCGTGCTCGGCCTCCGCGATCGTCAGCTCAAGCTCACGCTTTCGCAGCTCCTCCCGGCTGACCGACTGCGTCCCTTCAAACAGCTTCCGGGTGCCCGCAAGCTCCTCGCGAAGCGTCGCCACCCGGGCCGCCGCGGCCTCCAGCTCGGCCCGGCTGTCCCGGATCAGCTTCCGCCGGGCCACCTCGAGCCGCTCCAGATCGGCGTCGAGCTTGAGGATCACATCGCCCGCCTTCACCGTCTCGCCCTCGCGGCGGACGATCGTCTCCACCGTTCCCGCAACCGGGGCCGCGAGCCGGGCCTCGGAAAACGGCTCGACGATGCCCGGTACCGGATCGGCAGCCCCGGAGGCGAGGCCGAGGAGGAGAGCCGTCGCGACGACGACGGGTCTCTTCACGGTTTCGCATCTCCGGCGGCGGACGCAACGATCTCCAGATCGCGCGACTGCAGCAGCGTGCCGCGGGCCAGGTCGAGATCGATGCGCGCCGTCTGGAACCGCGTATGGCTCTCCGCCGAGGCCGTCATGGCCTCCGAGAGATCGTCCTCCACGTCCAGCACCTTGCGACTATCGCTCTTCCCCGCCCCGAGCCGTGCCATCTCGGTGTCCAGGACCTTGCGGTTGAAGTCCGCCACCGACCGGTAGTCCTCGGCCTGCTCGCGCGAGCCGTTCACCCGCTTCGCTGCCGCATCGATGCTGTTGACCAGTTCGACCTCCGCGGCCTTCAGGTTGATCAGGGCCTGCATCTTCCGGATCCGGGCGGCGGCGGCCTCCTTGCGGGCCCTGTAGTCGCCGCCGAGCGGGATGCGGACCTCGATCCCGACGGACCACGCCTCGTACGTGCCGTCCGAGACCTGGTCCCATGCACCGCCGGAATCCTCGCCGAGCCCGTTGAGTCCGGCGCTTCCCTTCAGGTCCAGCTGCGGCCATTGCTGCGTGCGGGCAAAGGCCAGCCGGATGCTCTCCTGGTCGACCTGCCGACGCCGCATCAGGTAGTCGGGATGCATGTCCATCGCCGCGCGGACGTCCTCGGCCGGCTTGACGCTGACCGCGGCGAGCGCGGGCCGGTCGGCCGCCTTCAGGGGCGGGACCGCATCCCCGGCCGTCTCGGCGAAGAACGTTCGCAACTGGTTCATCGCCTCGACCCGCTTGAGATCGGCCTCGCTGGCCTTGGTCCGCCGCAACGCCACGCCGGCCTCGGCCTGCTGCACTTCGAGGTCGGACATCTTCCCCATATTCACCCGTTCCCGGTTGTCGGCCAAAATCTTCTCGGCGACGACGACCGATTCCCGGCGGAGTCCCACGAGATCCTGCGCCAGCACGAGATTCCAGTAGGCCATCTCGGCCCGGGCCAGCACGATCATCATCTGTTTGCGATACTCCTGATAGGCGACGTCGGACTCCGCGGCGGCAAGACGGATCCGCGCCATCGTGGCCGGAAACCATGCGTCGCGAAGCAGGGGCTGCACGAGGCTGACGCCGAGGAACCCCTCGTACTCGTGCTCCAGCGGATCCTCGGGTCGGATTCGGAGGTTGTTGAACAGATCCCGCTGGTTGTAGCCCGCCTGCAGCCGGGCGCCCGTCGGCAGCAGCGATTCCAGACCCACACTGTATTCCCGGTTCTCCTCGAGGAAGAAGTCGGTGTTCTGGCTGAGCCGCTGCTCCTTGGTGTTCTCCCGCTCGTTGCGGTTCTCCGCATACGACGCCACCATGGCCGGCTCGAACGCTCCCCATTCGCCGCGGCGGATCTGGTCCGTCGCCATCCATCCAAGCTTCTGCGCCTGGATCGCGAGATTGTGCTGGAAAACCCGCGCGCGGCATTCCTTGAGGGTCAGCGGCGCAGGCTCCTGCGCCGTCGCAGAAATCGACCACGTAAGGCCCGCGGCCAGCGCCCATCCGAACACACAGCCCGGCTTCATCGTTCCACCTCCAGACACCCTGCTTCCCGTGGCACGACCTTATGCTTTGCTCCCGCGAACCGCAATCGTCTTCCGGCTCCAATTCCGGGTGCGCAGCTTTCGTGCTTCGCATCGATTGGCGGATTCCGTATGCTCGCCCCCAGAAACTCCGGAGACCCCGGAAAGGAGCACATCATGGCGCGACCGGTGACGTTGTTTACGG
>CAYRFK010000206.1:0-8872 GCA_964423465.1 uncultured Verrucomicrobiota bacterium
AGGACGACGCCGAATCATTGATCCTCGCCTCGTTATGCGACTTTAAAGGCCGACCGGAACGCGAAGTGATTCATTACATCTTGCAGCGCTTGCGCGAACTCGCCGGCGATAATGAAAGCCAATTTCGTGAAAATTTACTCATGCTAGAAATACTCGGTGCCAACCGGGGTCTTGAAAACATCATTGAAGAGGAAGAAAAAATGCTTAGCCAAGTCGAACAAAGCCGCTTGCCATCATTCAAAATTGGCTACCAGAAGGGGGAAAGTATGGGAGAAAAAGAGGGCGAAATTAAGGGGGAACGGAAGCTGCTTTATCGTCTAATCACCCACCGTTTTGGCCCTATTAGCCCCGCAACCAGTCATCGTCTCAAAGACGCTACGTTGGAGCAGATTGAACGCTGGGCTGACAACATCCTTGATGCCACTACGTTAGACGATGTATTTAAAAACTAGCTAATGACTTAAAACTTGCGAACAACCGGTTGCACTGAGGTCGCTACGTTGGGTTACGCACGTTGGGATAGCCATGTTGGGTTACGCGATACTGCCGCTAACCCAACCTACACACCTACATACTACACCCCTGCAAACCGATGGCCCGAATGGAATCCGCACCACAAACGAATCCGCACCACAATCAACAAGCGCGCATAAATTCAGCGCTCCCTATCCGATGCGCTGAGCGCAAACCGCTCAATAGCGATGCAGTTATTGTTGAGTCAGCAGACGCATTTGCTGCCCATACCCTGAAATAGTCACTAAAATTCGCCTCCAATATTGGTCAAAAATGGAAGGACGCTTCAATGGCACTTCGTACTCGCTTGCTTGCGGTGCTTGCAATTCTCGCCGTGGCTACCCTTGCTGCCAATGGCACCAGCTTGATTTTATTCATGAATTTGGCCGATGCGGCCTCACAATTGAGCCCCCAACTGCGCGAAACCGCAGAGACCAGCCGCGCCTGGATGATCGGAGTGAGTTTAATTGCGTCCATCGTGGGGCTTTCCGCTTTTGCCATCTTGGTGCGCCTGATTCTCAGCTTGCTTGGCGGCGACCCGCAATATGTGTCAGACGCCGTGCAGCGCATTGCCGGGGGTGATCTCGCTTTTCGCATGGCGCTGCGCCCTGGCGATAGCACCAGTCTTTCGGCGGTGATTAGCGGCATGCAGCAAAATCTGCAAGGAACAGTTGGCGAAATGGCTGCTGCCAGCAGCAAACTGGATGCCGCGGTGTCTCGTATCGGCGCGATGACCGGCAACATTCTGACCACGGCTACGCGGCAAAGCGAAGCAGCGCAATCAACCAACGCCACCTTGCATGAATTGGCGAGCCTATTACGCGTCGTCAGCAGCAATGCTGAAAACGCCGGCCATCAGATAGACGCCAGCCGGGATCGAACCGATTCCGCGAATGAAAGCCTGTCGTATTTGATTGGCGAAATTTCTACGGTGGAGGAAGCGGTGAACGAAATTTCCAGACGCGCCGCGGAATTCATTAAAACCACCCACGCCATTACGCAGATGACGCAAGAAGTGCGCGATATTGCCGACCAGACCAACTTACTGGCATTGAACGCTTCAATTGAAGCGGCGCGGGCTGGCGAACAAGGGCGTGGTTTTGCCGTGGTGGCCGACGAAGTGCGTAAGTTGGCGGAAAAATCGGCTATTTCTGCCGCCAAAATTGATACCGTCACTCAGGCCATGGAAAGTCGATCTGGCGACGTGGAAAGTGCGATTCAGCGCGGTTTAGCTTCTTTGAATACCAGTCAAACCCACCTTGAAGAGGTCGCGATTGCCCTCGGTGAATCTAACCAGTCTGTCGCACTTTCCGCTGCTGAATCGAAGAAAATTGTCACTTCGGCACGGGAACAAGCGCAGGCAACCGAAGCCATTACAAAAAATATGGATGAAATTACTGTGTTGGCTAACACAACCAGTCAGGCGGTGGAACAGGCCGCCATGGCGGTCCACGATCTTGAAGGGCTGTCGCATGGCTTGGCCGCAACTTCGGGCCGCTTCCGTATTTAATGGATGGCAGCAAATCAATCAAACACGTGGTGTCAACCCATCTGCCAAGGACATGTGATAGGCCCGATAGCCCGGCAATAAACTGGCAACAGTACCAACGAGCAGCACCCAGCCAAGCAAACGTAATTCTTGCCAGGTCGGCCAAGTTGCAGACAGGAGCAAGCCGTATTCGGCCTCCATCCAGGGGCCGAGCACGCCACTCAGCAGCGTCAATAGCAGCAGCCCCATCAGCGCGCCGGCCATCGTGACTGCCCCACCTTCCATCGCCAGCAAAGTAAAAAGATCCAGCGGGCGCGCACCATTGGCACGCAAGATAGCCAATTCGCGGCGACGTTCGCCTAAACCGGCCAACACCACCGCCACCAAACCGGCAAAACTAACCACAACGACCAAGGTAGAAATCGCTAGTAGAGCGCGTTCGGCAATGGCCATCATTTCCCATAATTGACTCAATACCACACCGGGCAACACGGCCATCAATGGTTCGGCAGAGTAATTGGCGATGTAACGCTGCATGGAAAACACGCCCGTCCGCGTTTTCAGACCCACCAAAAGGGCCGTGACGGACTTCGGCGTCAGATCGAATTTCTGCACCAATTCCGGTGCAATCGCAAAACCGGGTATCGGCGCGCCTCCTTGCCAATCCAGGTGTATCGCCTCCAACGCGGCCAAACTGATATGCACGCTGCGATCAACCGGCGTGCCGGTGCGAGCGAGAATGCCAACCACCCGAAATGGCTTGTCAGCATGCTCGGAGCCCATCTCGCTCATGCCGTGCGTCAAGGCAATCGCATCATTGAGGCGATAACCCAGTCGCTCAGCGACTTCCGCCCCCATGACAGCATCAAATAAACCTACGAAGGGCTTGCCTTGCGCCAAATGCAGGGCCTGCTGGTTACCGTAACGGAAATGCTCAAAATAGGCCGGGGTGGTGCCTAGCACAGGAAAGCCCCGGTGCGAATCGCCGAGCGAAAGCGGAATCGTCCACACCACAGCGGGATGCGCCGCCAGCGCTTGCACACTGTCCCAACTCAAATTATGACTGGCTGCACCTAAACGAAACACCGAATAAAGCAGTAATTGCAGCGGGCTAGAACGCGCACCCACGATCAAATCAGTGCCGGACACCGCGTGGGCAAAACTGTCGCGCGCATCGTTACGCAGCCGTTCAATCCCCAATAATAAAATCACGGATAACGCAATCGCAACCAAGGTTAACCCTAGCGTATAGCGCCGGTTCCAGGCGCTCTTGAGGGCAAGGGGCAGCAAATGGGTCATGTTGGCGTCTCCGGGTTGAGCTCGCTCATTTCAACGCAGCGGCCGAATCCCGCCGCTAGACGCAAATCGTGGCTGACAAACAGTAACGCGGCATTCGCTGCCGCACATTCGCGCCGCAGCAAAGTGAGAAATGCCGTTTGCCGTGCCGCATCCAGCGCCGAAGTCGGCTCGTCAGCAATGATGATTTCCGGGCGACCAATCAACGCCCGCGCCGCCGCGACTCGTTGCTGCTGACCGACCGAAAGTTGCGTCGCACTGCGCCGCCATAAACTTTCATCAAGATCGAGATGACGCAATAAAACAGCGGCAGACTGTTTGGCATCGTCGGCGCGGGCGCTGCGTCGTGCGGAAAATCGACAGGGCAGCAAAACGTTGTCCAGCACGGAAAGGTAGGGAATAAGGTTGAATTGCTGAAAAATCAGGCCCATGTGATCGACCCGAAAACGATCACGCGCGGCAGCGGTCAAGGCGGATAAATCGACGCCCAGCGCACTGATGCGCCCCTGTTGCGGCTGCAGCACGCCAGCAATCAGATTCAACAGCGTGCTTTTGCCGGAACCACTTGCGCCATGGATGAAGATTTGCTCGTTTGCCTGAACGTAAAACTGCTCAATAGCGAGGCAGTTTTCACTCTGTTGCGACCAACGAAACTGCACGTGTTCCAACGTCAGCAGGGTATTCGACATGGTGTTAAACGGCTTACCAGCTTAAAAAACGCATTCTGGAACTCAAGCGTTTGGCCTTTTGCCCTTTTGCGCTCACCACTTGTGCATCAATGCGGCGCATATTAGGGAAAGCCTTAAATAACCGCACCTCCACACCGGTCAATTTATCGGCTTGCGCGCAGTTAAACAGAAAATGCGCATCTAAATCAGCGTGCCCTGCCGCCGCTTTTGCTTCTAGTGAAGGCGCTTCGATTTGCACCGAGGCAAGCACGCACTGCGCAGCAGATGTAGGCGCAAAAAGCGTGGCCGCCGCGTTTAGCTTTTGGCGCATTGCAAGCACGGCAGCCCGTTCTTTATCGTTACGTGGCGCATGTTCAAAGCCCAATACGCCTTCCAACGGGGTTGCCAAATGCAAATTTAAGGTGTTCGCTTCCACCGCCACATCCAGTTTGGCAAGGCCATGCACATGCGCACCGTGTTCATGTGTGTGGGCGTGCTTGTGTTTGGAATCATCGCTCGCCCATGCTGGCGTGGCGGCAGTGAAACATAGACAAAACAGAAATACGCAAAATTTAAGCTGCATGCAGGGCTCCTGAGCGCTAGAACATAAAAATCTGGAAGGATGAATGGCTGTGCTGCATAAAATTGCGCGGTATGTTAAGCGGCTTCAGCCGGTCATTGCAACCAAGTTGCATATCGCTATTTGCGTCAGGCGTGCTCAGGTCGGCAGGGGGTTCATTCAATAGCTGCAACATGCTGTGGGCAATGCGGGCAGATGCCTTGTATGGTCAACTCAGCCGATTCAAATTGAAAGCCGGTTGGCAACGTCACGGCAAAACTGGGTTGTAGTTGTTCCAGACAAAAAACCTGGCCGCAGCAGGTGCAATGAAAATGCGCGTGACTATGTTCGCTGGCGGTGATGGTGACGGCGTTAAACCGCCAAACACGGTCCTGACCTTCAATTTTGTGCGCCAAGCGCTGTGTCACCAGCCAATCCAACACGCGGTAAAGTGTGACGCGATCAAAAACAAGGTCTTGTTCGCGCGCCAGTGCCTCAATTTCTTGATGACTGAGCGCACGCGGTGCCGCTAATAAAATATTGAGCACATGCTCGCGTGCAGGCGTCACACGCGCGCGCGCCGTAAGTAGCCGTTGACGAGCCGGCGAAGAATGGGAGTTTTGTGCTTGCATGATGAGGAGGGGGCTGGCGTACTAACCGAAACAGGCGGTCAGTATGCCGATGTCGCGGCCTGATGTCGCGGAGAATGAACGCTGCAATGGCCAGCGCAGGCGAATCAGCAAATCCGGCGAATTCAAGAAAACATGATGGTTTACAATGCGCGCACGCATGAGTTTGGCAACCAACAAGGCAACCCCAACACACAACCCAACACATCCCATACGGTAATTCTATGCAAATAAGCGAATTGCTAATTAGCGAATTGCCTTACCCATAAAACTCAACTTAACCCTCAACTTAACTCTCAACTCAACCCTCAGCGTTTTAACCAGGAGAATATTTTGGCAGGTCATTCCAAATGGGCAAACATCCAGCATCGTAAAGGCCGGCAGGATGAAAAGCGCGGCAAGATTTTTTCTCGCTACGCCAAGGAAATCACCGTAGCAGCCCGCATGGGAGGCGGTGATGCCAGTTTCAATCCGCGTCTGCGCGTGGCGATCGACAAGGCCAAATCAGAAAACATGCCGAACGACAATATCGACCGGGCGGTTAAAAAAGGCACCGGCGAATTGGAAGGCGTTAACTACGAAGAAATTCGTTATGAAGGTTACGGCCCCGGCGGCGCAGCGGTCATCGTCGATTGCCTGACCGATAACCGCGTGCGCACGGTTGCCGATGTGCGGCATGCGTTTTCCAAGTGCGGCGGCAATTTGGGTACCGATGGCTCGGTCGTATTTCAGTTTCAGCATTGCGGCCAGATCATTCTGGCGCCGGGCGTGGCTGAAGACGCGGTGATGGAGACAGCACTGGAAGCCGGCGCAGAAGATGTCATCAGCAATGACGATGGCTCCATCGAAATCATTACCGCACCTACCGGTGATTTTGCCACGGTGAAAGATGCACTGGAAAAGGCTGGCTTCAAGCCGGCGCTGGCTGGCGTGGTGATGAAAGCGTTGAATGAAACCGACGTGAGCGGCGACGATGCGGTGAAATTCCAGAAAATGCTCGACATGCTGGACGACCTTGACGACGTACAAGAAGTCTATATTTCAGCGATTTTGCCGGAATGAGCACAGCTAAGTGAGACTGCTAGGTATTGATCCCGGTTTGCGAGTAACGGGCTATGGCGTCATCGACAAAGTAGGACAGCAGTTGACTTACGTGGCAAGTGGTGTGGTGCGCACCGAAACCGGGGAACTCCCCGGTCGCATCAAAATCATTTTCGATGGTGTCAATGAGGTATTGGCGCAGTTTCATCCCGATATCAGCGCCATTGAGAAAGTGTTTGTCAACGTAAACCCGCAATCCACTTTATTACTCGGCCAAGCACGGGGCGCAGCCATTGCTGCACTCACCGCCGCCGGGCAGCCGGTCTTCGAATACACCGCGTTGCAGGTTAAGCAAGCCGTGGTAGGCAACGGTCACGCGGATAAGGAGCAAGTCATGAATATGGTGAAACGATTGTTGAAATTGCCGGTGGAGCCGCGGGCGGATTCCGCCGATGCGCTGGCGTGCGCCATTTGTCATGCCCATGGCGGCATGGGTTTGGGCGGGCAATTTGGTAGCGAAACGAATTTAGGACGCCGCAGACGCGGTGGGAGAATGTTATGAGTGCAAGTAAAGCCGCTATAGCCGCGTTGGAACCTACGGCATCGGCGTTAAGCAATCCGTTTAAACGTTATTTAATGGCGACACGGCCAGCGTTTTTAACCATCGCATTGGCGGGGTGTTTGCTCGGCTTTGCTTCGGCGCTGGACAGTGCTTTTTCCTGGCCTTTGGCCTTGTTAACGTTGTTTTTGGCCATTGCGACTCAAGCAGGCGTCAATGTTTTCAACGATTATTACGACCATCTCAACGGCACCGACGCGGCCAATGTCGATCGTTTATTTCCGTTTACCGGCGGTTCGCGCTTTATTCAAAACGGCGTGATGTCACCCCGTCAAATGCTGATTTATGCATTAATCCTTTTCGGGGCAGTTATTGGCGGCGGTTTATGGTTGATTGCCACGCGGGGCATCGGCTTATTCTGGATCGGGCTGCTCGGCTTGTTGATCGGCTGGGCTTATTCAGCGCCACCACTTAAGTTGAACAGCCGTGGTTTGGGTGAAATTTGCGTCGCGGCAGGCTTTTTGTTGATTGTGGCCGGGGCCGATTTTGTGCAGCGCGGTGCCATTTCCCTAACGCCATGGTTGATTGGCCTGCCCTACGCGCTATTGGTGACTAACATTTTGTATGTCAATCAGTTTCCTGACCGTAACGCCGATTTACTGGCCGGCAAACGCCATTGGGTGGCGCGGCTGGAACCAGCGGTGGCCGCGCGCGGCTATTGGCTGATTTTAGCCTTGGCGATGGCGGTGTTGCTCGGCTTGGTGTTGGTGGGTCTGCTGCCGAGCCTGGCGTTAGTGTCTCTGTTGGCGGCATTGCCGGCAGTGAAAGCTGGTTTGGTCTTATCACGGCACGCGGCCGAACCCGCGCAATTAGTGCCGGCGGTGCAAATGACTATTCTGGCCGCTCACCTTCAGCCGATTCTGCTGGCGGCGGTGTTGGCTTGGACGTTGCTGGCATGATCGGTCGCGTTAGCGGGACTTTGCTGGAAAAAATGCCGCCGATGGCTTTGGTGGATGTCGCGGGCATCGGCTATGAAATTGATGTGCCGATGAGCAGTTTTTACAATCTGCCGGCCGTGGGCGAGCGGGTAACCTTGGTGACCCATTTTGTCGTGCGCGAGGATGTGCAGCAGTTGTATGGCTTTTTGACGCAGAAGGAGCGGGCGGCTTTCCGCACCCTGATCCGGGTTGCTGGCGTCGGCCCTAAATTAGCGTTAACTGTGCTATCCGGGTTAAGCGCAGATGAATTAGCTGATTGCATCATGAAAAAGGATGTCGCCAGCTTGATGCGGGTGCCCGGTATCGGCAAAAAGACGGCGGAACGGCTATTGCTGGAATTGGAAGGCAAGCTGGCCGATGCTTTACCGCAAGTGGCCGGAACGGTTGCCGCCAAATCAAACGTCGCCAACGATGCGTTAAACACCCTGTTGGCGCTGGGCTATTCCGATAAAGAAGCGCTACCGGTACTCAAGAAATTGCCTGAAGACTTAAGCCTGGAAGATTCGATACGGCAAGCCTTGAAACTGCTGGCACGAAAGTAAAAATACCCGTGAAAACCTCTCGTCATGCTTGAACCCGACCACCTCGTTCCTGATCGTCACGCTTCTGATCGTCTCATTACGCCAGCGCCCGCTTCGCGGGAAGAGGAAGTGATTGAACGTGCCTTGCGGCCGCAACGCCTAGCCGAATACGTTGGCCAAGTGCGCGCGCGTGAGCAGTTGAATATTTTTATTACCGCCGCCAAGAATCGCGGTGAAGCGCTAGACCATGTTTTGCTGTTTGGGCCGCCGGGCCTCGGCAAGACGACGTTAGCGCACATTATTTCGCGCGAAATGGGCGTCAATCTGCGGTCGACTTCCGGCCCGGTGCTGGAACGCGCCGGCGATCTGGCCGCCTTGCTGACCAATCTTGAACCCAACGACGTGTTGTTTATTGATGAAATTCATCGCCTAAGCCCGGTGGTGGAAGAAATTCTCTATCCGGCACTGGAAGATTATCAGCTTGATTTGATGATCGGCGAGGGGCCGGCGGCACGTTCGGTGAAGCTGGATTTGCCGCCATTTACCCTAGTGGGTGCCACGACCCGCGCCGGTATGTTGACGAATCCCTTGCGTGATCG
>CAYRFK010000207.1:0-8766 GCA_964423465.1 uncultured Verrucomicrobiota bacterium
CTTTTAGCAACATCCAATATCCAACAACCAACAGCCAACATCCAATATCCAACAACCAACATCCAATATCCAACAACCAACAGCCAACATCCAACATCCAACAGCCAACACCGAACACCGAACACCGAACATCGAACGCCCAACATCGAAGTGCGGACAGAAAGCATCGAGGAGTCATGGCTTTCAGCGAACACGCGAACGTCGGAAGTGGAGGGCCGGGCTCTGTGCCGGCCGCGCTGAGGATGCGGATCGTCGCGCTTCTGGCCGGAGGCCTGGTTTGGGCGGCGGTCGATCCGGCGCTTGCGGTTGATCCACCGCGGATGCAGGCGGTGCCGCAGCCGTACGATCAGGTGGCGTTTGAACGCGACGGCGTCGAGATCGCACGGTACCACTTTGGCGCCGATCTTGAGCGGCCGTTCGTGTCCCCGGTGATCGGCCCGGCCGGGCGCGGCGTCACGCGCATGGGGCACCCGCACGATCCGGTGGGGCACAGTCACCACAATTCGATCTGGTTCTCCCACATGAACGTCAGCGGCATGAACTTCTGGGAGGACCGAGGCGGCGCGCGGATTGTCCACCGGCGGATCGAGGCGCTCGAGGACGGTCCCGACGAGGCGGCGGTCGTCTGCCTGAATGCTTGGGTCGGGACCAACGGGGTCGACGTGCTTCACGAGCGGCGACGGACGTGCGTGCAGGCGCTGCCGGATGGCGAGTGGATGCTGCTCATCGACCTGCAACTCTCCGCCGCCAGCGCCGATGTGACCTTCGGCCAGACGCCGTTCGGCCTGCTCGGCGTGCGCATGGCGAAGTCGATCGGCGTTAAGGATGGCGGCGGTGCGATCTTGAATTCTGAGGGCGGGGTCAACGAAGCCGGCACCTTCCGCAAGCCGGCGCGGTGGATCGACTACTCCGGTCCCGTCGCGCCGGGAGTGACCAATGGCATCACGGTCCTCGACCACCCTTCGAACCCGAATCACCCGTCCGTCTTCCACACCCGCGACGACGGCTGGATGGGTTCGTGTCTGACCTTCGATGCCCCGCGCGTCGTGACGAAATCCGTGCCTCTTCGGCTACGCTACGGACTGCACGTCCACGCGGGCGCCCCGGTGTCCGCGGCAGTCGAGGGGCGATGGAAGGCGTTCGCAAGCACCATGCTTTTCGAGTTCAAGGACAGACCGTCCAAACGCTGAATAGGAGTCCGACGATGATGCAAGCAAGCCCTGTAGCCGCGACCGGTGGTCGCGGCAATGTGCAGTTGGGCGCCTGCCTGCCGCGACCATCGGTCGCGGCTACAGAAGGCGGCTGTGGGAAGCGGCGCCACGCTTTCGCTTGCCTGGCAGTCGCGTTGTGCGCAACCGCCGTCGGGGCCGCCGAGTTCTTCGTCGCGCCGGGCGGAGACGATGGGGCGGCGGGTACGAAGGAGAAGCCCCTCGCGTCTCTCGCCAGGGCGCGCGACGCGGCGCGTGCGGCCGGTACGAACGCGGCGCATCGGATCGTTGTGATGCCGGGCGACTATTTCTTGGAGAAGACACTCGATCTCGATGCGCGGGACAGCAGGCTGACGATCGAGGCGGCGCCGGGCGGTGTCGCGACGCTGTACGGCGGGGCGCAGGTGACCGGGTGGCGACAGAACGGCGACAAGCTCTGGTGTGCGGACCTGCCCGGTGTGAAGGAGGGGACATGGGACTTCAGAGCGCTCGTCGTGAACGGGCGGATGCCCGATCGCGCGCGCCTGCCCGCCGAGGGCACCTTCACGCACAAGAGCCAGTTCGATGTGCGGTGGCTCAGTTCCGTCGGCGGCGGGTGGGAGCGGGCGCCGACGACGGACGAACTGACGACAATGGTCTACGACCCGAAGGACGTCCCCGCGACGCTGGAGCCGCGCAACGCCGAGGTACGCGTGTACCACATGTGGGACGAGTCGCTCGTCGGCGTTGTCAGCAATGACACGGCGCGGCAGACCCTCGTCTTCTCGCCGCCGGCCAAGTCGCCCCCCGGCGCCTTTGGCGTGAAGAAGTATGCGATCTTCAACACCAGCGAGGGCATGACGCGGCCGGGGCAGTGGTACCTCGATCGCGCGGCGGGCCGGCTGGTGTACTGGCCGCTGCCGGGCGAGGACATGGCGACGGCGAAGGTCGTCGCGCCGCGGCTGGAGCGGATCGTCGACCTTCGCGGCACCTCGAAGGCGCCGGTCCGCGGCGTCACCCTGCGGGGCATGGCCTTCGCGGCGACGACCACGCCGCTGAAGCCCGGCGGCTTTGGCGCATACGCCTTCGATGGCGCCGTGCACGCGGCATTCGCGCACGGGTGCGTGTTCGAGCGGCTGGATGTGGGCATGGCGGGCGGGCAGGGGATCGTTCTGTCCGACGTGGCGGAGTGCGGCGTCCTTGGCTGCCACATCCATGACATCGGCGCATGCGGCATCAAGGCCTCTGGCGCGGCGTCGGTGATCGCATCGAACCACGTTCACCATGTCGGCCGCTACCATCCGAGCGCCATCGCACTGTCGGCCAGTCACTACGCAAAGCCGGCGCTGACCAATGGCTTCCGGGTTTTCCGGAACGAAGTGCACGACGCGCCCTACAGCGGCATTGTGGGCAGCGGCGGCGACCACGTGATCGAGCAGAACCTGATCCATCGTGTGATGCGGGAGATGCACGATGGTGGTGCAATCTACGGCGGCATGAAGCGGAGCATCCTGCGCGGGAATGTTGTCCGCGATGTCGTGAAGATGGGCGAGGGGTACGTGGTGTCGTCCTACTATCTCGACGAGGGCGCCGAGGATTGTCTGGTCGAGCGCAATGTGTCGATCGGGGTCGAGCGCCCGCTGCACGAGCACATTGCGCGGAATCTCCTCATTCGCGACAACGTGTTCGTCTCCGATACCAGCATGACGCTGTCGTTCGCGCGGTCGCGCGACTGTGTCCTTTCGGGCAACACGTTCGTCACGCCGGGCCGGGTGACGGTCAGTCCGCCGAACGCGATCCGCGTCTGGACGAACAACGTCCTGTTCCAGGGCGGCGCGGTGACCGGCGGCACGCCGCGGGAGTTCACGATCGGCGAGGCGATGCCGGCCGCGTCGGCGCCCGCGCGGGTGACATGGGCGAGGCCGGTTGAGCGTGTCGCAACGCCGCCGGCGCTCGACGGGGAAATCGACCTCGTGGAATGGCCGGGTTCGCTGCTTTCCCTGGACCGCGAGCCCTCGCGCTGGAGCGCCAGCGGGGCGCCGGCGTTCGCGCGGGTCTGCTGGGACGACCGCTGTCTCCACGTGGCGGTCAATGTGGCGGCGTTCGATGTGACGCAGGTGAGGACCGGGTCCGTGTGGGGCGTCGACGACGGCGCCGAGGTCTGCGTGCAGGGCGTTGGAACGGATGGCAAGCCGGTCGCGTTCGTGCTGCGCGGCTACGCGGGCGGCACGATACAGAGCATTGCGGACGGCGGGGCGTCCGCCGCCCTGGGCACGACGGCGCGGTTCGTCGGAAAGGTCTACGGCAAGACCCGCGGCGGCTGGCGCGGCGAGTGGTCCATCCCGTTCGAGGCTCTGGGTTTCAAGCCGGCGGTCGGGCAGAAGATCCCGTTCAACCTCTGCGTGGTGCGGACGGAGGATGGTATCCGCCGGTGCCTCGAAGGCACGCTGGCGGAGACGTGGCGCTTCGACGAGGCCGCGGTTCTGCAGTTGAAGTAGCCGCCGGCCGGAAGAGACGACACAAAGACGCAAAGGGCGCGAAGAGGAGCAGAAGCGATGAAACCCGCGTCCCACTGGGCTCGCGGGGCGACGGACGAAACGGGCGTCCCACCGGGCTTGTCCCGGTGGGGGCCTCAAAACGGGTTTGTGATAGCGGGAGGGCGGGACCTCAGTCGAGCCGTGGCCCCGCCGGCCGGGACAGGGGATTCATGCGACGGACGGACAAGGAGATCGTCAGGCGTGAGGAGATCGACGCGATCATCCGTGGAAGCCAGGTCTGCCGACTGGCGCTCGCGAAAGACAACGAGCCGTATCTCGTGCCGGTGTCGTTCGGCTACGACGGCGCGGCCATCTATCTCCACACGGCACCCGCCGGCCGCAAGATCGACTTCTTCCTCGCCAATCCGCGCGTGTGCTTCGAGTTCGAGCGGAATGTGGAGATCCACACGGATCCTGCGCTCGCCTGCAAGTGGACGATGCGCTACGAGAGCGTGATCGGGTGGGGAAGGATCGCGGAAGTGACGGAGTCGGCCGCGAAGGAGCGCGCGCTCAACGCGGTCATGCGGCAATACTCCGGCCGTGACTGGACCTTCGAGTCCGCCGCCGTCGCCCGCGTGCGGACATGGCGGATCGCGATCGATGAAATGACAGCCAAGCGGTCGCCCGCGGGGCGAAAGCCATGAAGCTTCGGGGCGTGTCCGCCGTCATTGCGCGCTCGTGATGGCTCTGGCCGTCGTCGCCGACGATCCACCGGGTGTGATCGTCGACCGCAGTCCGGATTTTGCCAGGGTTTACGTCGGCTGCCCGTCGATCGCGATCCTGCCCGCCGTACATCCTGCTGATCATGCCGGACCAGATGCGCGGGGATTGCCTGTCGGTCCTCGGGCATCCCGCCGTCTGGCTTGGCCCCGGCCGGACGGGCACGGTGGAACGTGCCCCTCCAAGGCAAGGGCGATGGAGGGCCGCGTTCCACCGCGGCCGAATCGATGGGACATCGCAGCGTTTCTTTTCCTGTGGAGTCGGGTAGCATGCGCCGATGATCGCGGATGGGACGGAGAGTAACCGGAGAACGCCTGCCGCGGCGATTGTGCGGCTTCTCATCTGCGCGGCCTGCGTTTCTCCAATCCTTGGAACCGTTCGCGCCGCGGACGTCCAACCCTTGAAAACCGGGAAGACCTGGGATCCCCGCACGCACGGCGCCGTGGCGGACGGGCGGACGCTCGACACCGCTGCGATCCAGGCGGCGGTCGACGCGTGCGCGACGGCGGGCGGCGGCACGGTCGTCTTGCGCGGCGGCACGTTCAAGTCGGCGACGATCCGGTTGCGCAGCGGCGTGACGTTTGAGATCGCGAAGGGCGCGACGTTGCTCGGCAGCGAGAACGCCGACGACTACCCGGCGATCACGCCCGCGGTCGACTACCTCTACCGCGACCGGTTCAAGAAGAGCCTGATCTATGCAGAGCGCGAGTCGGACATTGCGCTGCGGGGCGAGGGGGTCGTCGACGGGCAGGGCCGGATGTTCCCGGCACAGAAGGGCGACGACCTCGGCCGGCCCTACATCCTCCGGTTCAGCGAGTGCCGCAACGTGAAGGTCAGCGGCCTGACCTTCCGCGACTCGGCGCGCTGGCTGTCGCACTATCTCGTATGTACGAACGTGGACATCGAGGGCGTGACGATCCACAGCCGGATCCGCGAGAATCGCGACGGCATCGACATCGACAGTTGCGACGGCGTGCGGATCTCGAAGTGCGACATCTACAGCGGCGACGACTCGATCGTGCTGAAATCGACCGCCGGTATCCCGTGCCGGCGCGTGACGGTCAGCGACTGCCGGCTCTCCAGCACAGCGGCGGCGTTGAAGCTGGGGACCGAGTCGCAGGGCGGCTTTTCGGACATCCTGTTCCGCGACTGCACCGTCTACGACACCCCCGGCGACGCCATCGCCATCGAGGAGGTCGACGGCGGGGTCTGCGAGCGAGTGACGGTCTCGAACATCGTCATGCGCAACGTCGGCGTCCCGATCTTCGTCCGGCTCGGCAACCGTGCCAACCCGATCCCGGGCCGGCCCAAACCCGGGGTGGGGCGGATGCGGGATATCGTCATCCGGGACATCGACGCGACGGACGCGGGCAAGACCGGCTGTTCGATCACCGGACTTCCCGGCCATCCCGTGGAGCGCATCACCGTCGAGAACATCCGCATCCGCTTCGCCGGCGGAGGGACGGCGGAGGATGCGGCGCGCATCCCGCCGGAGAAGGAGGCGTCGTATCCCAAGGGCAACATGTTCGGCATCCTTCCGGCGTACGGGCTTTTCTGCCGCCATGTCGAGGGACTGACGCTTCGGAACCTCGACCTCACCGTCGCCGCCCCGGATGCGCGGCCGGCGATGGCGGGCTTGGCCCGCACGGAAGACGGAAAACGGAAGACGGAAGGCGGGAGTCGGGGAATCGAAGGCGGGGGACGGAAGACGGAAGGACAGGCGGGCGCCGGGTGGACGGGGGCGGTGCCGCGGGCGGTCTCCGCGCGCGTGCGGGATCCTATGCTGCAGGCCGTCCTTGCGGACCCGGCGGCGGATTTCGACGAGATCGTCTTTGCCGAGCGCATCTCCGGCCGCGACCACTGGTACGGCAACTTCGCCAACTACTGCGATGACGACGCAACCGCCCGGCGGTTGGGTTTCACATTCAGGGACGGCGTCTGGTGGGCCTACGGCGAGGGTGCGCGGCTGTGCCGCCTCAACCTGCGCACCGGGCGCGTCACGGTGCTGCTCGACGACCCGCGCGGCGGCATCCGCGATCCGCAAGTCCATTACGACGGCGGGAAGATCCTCTTCGCCTATCGCCGCGGCGGCGAGCATGCGCACCACCTCTGCGAGATCGGCGTCGACGGCAAGGGCTTCCGCCAGCTCACCGACGGGTCCGACGACGACCTTGAGCCGACCTACCTTCCCGATGGCGGCATCATGTTCTGCTCCGGCCGCTGTCGCCGCTACGTGCCCTGCTGGCGCACGCGTGTGGCGATCCTCTACAGGTGCGAGGGAGACGGCAGCGGCGTCCGCGCGATCGCCAGCAACGCCGAGCAGGAAAACACGCCGTGGATGCTGCCGGACGGACGCGTACTCTACATGCGCTGGGAATACGTCGACCGCAACCAACTCGCGTTCCACCACCTCTGGACCGTGAATCCGGACGGAACGGGCGTGATGGTCTACTATGGCAACGAGCGCCCCGGCGGCGTCTTCATTGATGCGAAGCCGATCCCCGGTTCACGCCGCGTCGTCGCCTCGCACTCGCCGGGCCATGGCGCACCGGAGCACCAGGGCCGCATCGTCACGATCGATCCCGGCGCAGGCCCCGATGACCCCGCGTCCATGGCGCCCGTGAGCCAGGGTAGCCACCTCTGGCGCGATCCGTATGCGATCTCGGCGGACTGGTTCCTCGTGGCGGACGAAGCGGGGATCCACCTGATGGACGCCACCGGCCGGACGGAACGCGTTCATGCCCTTCCGCCCGGCGCCGCGACGCAGCTCCATGAACCGCAGCCCCTGCGCGCCCGGCGCCGCGAGCCGGTTATCCCGTCGCGCGTCGACCTCGCGCAGGGCGCGGGGCGGGTCGTGCTGCAGGACGTCCACGTCGGCCGCAACATGGAGGGCGTGGCGCGCGGCGAGATCCGGAAGCTCCTCGTCCTGGAGCAGCTTCCGAAGCCGGTCAATTTCTCCGGCGGACAGGAGCCGCTGTCGATCGGTGGGACGTTCACGCTGGAGCGCATCCTTGGCACCGTGCCGGTGGAACCGGACGGTTCCGCGTGCTTCGACCTTCCCGCGCTTCGCTCGTTCTTCTTCGTCGCGCTCGATGGAAACGACCGCGCCGTGAAGCGCATGCAGAGCTTTGTCACGCTTCAGCCGGGCGAGACGGCCGGATGTGTCGGCTGCCACGAGCGACGCACGCAGACCCCGCCCGCAACGGCGAACGTGATGGCGCTGTGGCGCGCGCCGAGCCGAGTCGAGCCCGTTGGCGGCATGTCGGACGTTCTCGACTTCCCGCGCGATGTGCAGCCGATTCTCGACCGCCATTGCGTGAAGTGCCACCGTCCCGAGCGCCGCGACGGCGGCGTCGAGCTGACCGGCGACCACACGCCGCTCTTCTCGGTGGCCTATTGGACGCTCGTGAAGCGCGGCCTCGTCTCCGACGGCCGCAACACCTACGGCAACCGACCGCCGCGCAGTGTCGGCAGTTCCGCCAGCCGCCTGCTGGACCTCATGGACGGCAGCCACGAGGGTGCGAAGCCGTCGGCGCGCGAGCGCGACCTCGTGAGGCTCTGGATCGAGAGCGGAGCGACCTATCCGGGCACCTACGCCGGGCTCGGCTGCGGCATGGCGGGGGTGCGGTATCCGGCCGATGCAATCGAGCGGCGTTGCGGGAGCTGTCACATCGAGACCGTGAAGCCCTATCCAAGCATGCTGAAGAAGCCGCACTTCCGCTTCGGCGTCGGGCCGGCCCAGCCGCTCGTCGAGGACGTCACCGAGATCACCTTTCTGCGCCGCATGGCCTACTACCGGTACGGCGAGGCCGGGCCGCACCAGTCGCTCTGCAATCTCGACCGCCCGGAGATGTCGCTGATGGCGCGCGCGCCGCTGGCGAAGGAGGCGGGCGGGCTCGGGCTGTGCCGTGGCGAGGTGTTCCGCGACGCGTCCGACCCCGACTACCGTGCGATCGTCGCATCCATCGCCGCTGCCGGCGCCGGACTCGCGAAGGCGAAGCGCTTTGACATGCCCGGCTTCCGTCCCCACGCTGCCTACGTGCGCGAGATGCAGCGCTTCGGCATTCTCCCGGCCGCTGCGGCGGCCGGGCCCCTCGACCCCTACGCCCTCGATCAAGCGTACTGGCGGTCGTTCTGGCATGTGCCCGGCATCACCGCGCGGACCGGCATGCCGTAGCCCGGGACCGGTGATGCCGCGATGCGCATGCCCGGATGGCGCTTCCGCTTTCCCTCCGCGATCCATCGAACGGCCGGGCCAGCGGCCCGGCCCTACCAAGGATTTCCACGGAACGATGGGTAGGGCCGGGCCGCCGGCCCGGCCG
>CAYRFK010000208.1:0-8758 GCA_964423465.1 uncultured Verrucomicrobiota bacterium
CGCCTTCCGGGACAGCATCCGCCTTCACCGTCGCCGAGGGCGCGGCGCACAACGGGTCGGTCGCCGGGACGGATGTCGATGGCGACGCGCTGGCCTTCGCGCTTGGCACCGGGCCTGCGTACGGCACGCTGACGCTCAACGCGAACGGAACCTTCACCTACACGGCCGCACGCCAGCCGACCGTTGGGTTCGTGGGCGCCGACAGCTTCACGTTCACCACGAACGACGGGCTGGCGGCCTCGGGCGCGACGACGGTCACGGTCACGATCACGCCGGTGAACGATGCGCCGACGGCCGGAAACGACAGCTACACGACCGCGGAGGATACCGACCTGGTTGTGGCGGCGCCGGGGCTGGTGGCCAACACGGCGGACGCGGACGGGGATGCCCGGACGGTCGTCCTGGTGACCGCGCCCGCCCAAGGCACGGTCGTGCTGAATACCAACGGGTCGTTCACCTACACGCCGGCGGCGGACTTCAACGGAGTCGACACGTTCACCTATGCCGCGCGTGACGGGTCCGTTTCCGGACTGCCCGCCACCGTCACAATCACCGTCACGGCCGTGGACGATGCGCCTCGCGTCGTGCCCCCGCCTCCCGCGGCGCCCACGATCAGCAACCTGCCGATCCGGATCACCCTGGCCGCCACCGATCCGGACACCGGCGACGTCATGACGTTCGCCTTCGCGGCGGCGCCCGCCTGGCTCTCACTGGATCCGGTCACGGGAGTCATCACGGGGACGCCGGGCCCCGGAGACGTCGGCATCCACACCCTCACCGTTCACACCACGGACACGAACGGCAACCTGACGGTCACCACGTTCACACTCACCGTCACGGCCCCGCCTGCCGCCCCCGTCCCGCTGGCCCCGCCGCCGCACGTTCCCATGGCGCAACCGGGGTTGGACGACGCGCCGGGTGCATCGGGCGGCGGCATCGGGTACTTCATACGCGGATACCATCAGAGTGGAACGGCGTGGGTCTTCCGCCTGTCCTCCATCGCGTCCGGCCGTGACGATGACGATGGCGGCCTTCTCGCGACGTGGACGCAGGGCGACGAGGCGGCGTGGGCGCCGATTCTCGGTTCCCCGGACGGGCTGGCGGGGCTCTGGACTACGTCCGGGGCATGGGCATCCGGCCCTTCGATCGTCATCCCGATCTCCGAATTCGGGGATCTGGAGGGCCGGACGACGGCCATGGTGCGTATCACGCTGGCGGGACCGGACGGGCTCTTCGACACCGACGATGACGTCGTGATGGACGACGTGGTCGCCACGGTCGACCCGGCCAGCGGCACCGTGACCGTGACGTTGCCGGATGGGGCCGAGCCGGGCTTCTACCGGATCGAGATCCCCGCCACGTCAGCCCCGGCGCCCTGAGCCCTCCTCGCGTCCTCGTCCGCGCCGCCGTTGCATTCCGCCTGCCCCGATGCGAAACTGACGTCCCGCCGCGGGCGGGAGGAGCCCGATGAAGCCATCCGTTTCCAGTTTGTACCAAGCCGTCGAGATCGAGCAGGATCCGCGGCCCCTGTTGATCGGCGAGCGTTGCAATGCCAACGGGTCGAAGGCGTTCCGTGATCGTCTGCTGGCGGACGACTACGAGGGCTGCCTGCGGATCGCCGTCGAGCAGGAAACCGGCGGCGCGCACCTGCTCGACCTCTGCACCGCCTATGCCGGCCGCGACGAGAAGAAGGACCTGCTGACGCTCGTGCCCATGCTCGCGCGCTCGGTGCGGATGCCGCTGGTCATCGATTCCACCACCCCCGACTGCATCGAGGCGTGCCTGCGGATCTATCCCGGGCGCTGCGTCATCAACTCGATCAACCTGGAGGACGGCGGGAAGAACCTCCATCGGATCTGCCCGTTGCTGAAGAAATACGGGGCCGCGGTCATCGCCCTGACGATCGATGAGACCGGCATGGCAATGACGGCGGAGGCGAAGGTCGCCGTCGCGCGGCGCATTCTCGACCTGGCGGTCGGCCGCCACGGGCTCCGCCCGCAGGATCTGATCTTCGACCCCCTCACATTCACCGTCGGCGCGGGCGACGAGACACTGCGCGACGCCGCAGTGCAGACGATCGAGGCCATCCGCCGCATCAAGGCCGAACTCCCCGGCGTCTACACGTCGCTCGGCCTGAGCAACATCTCCTTCGGCCTCCCCACCGCCGCCCGCCGCGTGCTGAACAGCGTGTTCCTCCACGAGGCCGTCGAAGCCGGGCTCGACGCGGCGATCGTCGACGCCGGCAAGATCCTCCCGCTGACGACCATTCCGACGGAGGATCGCGAGATCTGCCTCGACCTGCTCTTCGACCGTGTGAAGAATCCCGAGAAGAAGCCGCTGACGATTTTCATCGAGCATTTCCAGGCCAAGTCCGGGATCGTGAAGCCCGACGAGTCCGCAAAGGCGCCCGGCCCCGCCGAGGAGGCGCTCTTCGACCGGGTCGTGCGCGGCGACAAGGACGGTATCGAGGACCTGCTGGCGATCCTGATGCGGCGCTACGTACCGACCGCGATCATCAACCAGATCCTGGTCCCGTCGATGCGCCACGTCGGCGAACTGTTCGGCAAGGGCGAGATCCTCCTGCCGTTCGTGCTCCAGTCCGCCGAGGTCATGAAGAAGGCCGTCGCACACCTCGAGCCGTTCATGGACCGCTCGGGCGACGCGAAGGGTGTCTCGATCCTGCTGGCGACCGTGCAGGGCGACGTGCACGACATCGGGAAGAACCTTGTCGACATCATCCTCTCGAACAACGGCTACAAGGTCCACAACATCGGCATCAAGGTCCCGGCCGAGACGATCATCGCAAAGGCGAAGGAACTGGACGTCGCCATGATCGGCCTCAGCGGCCTTCTCGTGAAGTCTGCGATTGTCATGCAGGAGAGCATGCCGCAGTACAAGGAGGCCGGGCTCGGCATGCCGATCCTGCTCGGCGGCGCTGCGCTCACGAAGAAGTTCGTCGCCGAGTCCTGCGCGCCGGGCTACGACGCCCCGGTGGTCTACTGCGCCGACGCCTTCGCGGGCCTCAAGGCGGTGCAGGACTTCGAGGCGGGAACGCTGAAGGCGACGACCTGGGATCCGGCCACGGCGGCCACCACGGCCACCGCGGCCGCGCAGGACGTCGAGGTGCGCCGCGACACGCCCGTGCCGAAGGCGCCGTTCCTCGGCGCGCGGTACGTGACGGATGTGCCGGTCGACGCGCTGTTCTCCTACATCAACGACGAGGCCCTCTTCCGCGGCCGCTGGGGCTACCGGCGCGGGCGCATGGGCGCGGACGAGTACCGCGAGCTGATCGAGGGAAAGGTCCGCCCGCTCTACGCCGAGTTCCGCCGCCGCGCCGTCGAGGAGCGCCTCGTGCAGCCGAAGGTCGCCTACGGCTACTACCGGTGCTGGAGCCGGGGCGAAACACTTTTCGTCGAGGACGGCGGGACGGTGTACGAGTTCGGCTTCCCGCGTCGGGCCGAGCCGCCGCGCCTCTGCATCGCCGACTTCTTCAAGACCGAGGCCGAGGGCGGCGATGTGGCGGGGTTCTTTGTTGTGACCATCGGCGAGACGATCGACCGGCAGATCCACGATCTCTACACCGCGAACGCCTACCATGACTATCTGATGCTCCACGGCTTCAGCGTCGAGGTCACCGACGCCCTCGCCGAGTACTGGCACGAGCGGATGCGGGAGGAACTGGGCGTTGGTACGCACCGGCCGAAGAATCTGTCCGGCTACGTCGTGCAGGACTACCAGGGCTCACGCTACGGATTCGGCTATCCGTCCTGCCCCGATCTCGGCGCCCACGGCCCGGTGTTCACCATGCTCAAGCCGGAAACGATCGGCGTCACGCTCACCGAGAACTTCCAGATGGTCCCCGAGCAGAGCACCTCCGCCATCGTTGTTCACCATCCCCAGGCGAAGTACTTCGCGGTATAGGCATCCGTCACCGACGTCCCATGCGGCGCAGGAACGTCAGTCCGGCCTCGAGGCCGTCGGCGAAGAGACGCGTGGCCCGGTCGCCCGCGATCTGCACGAGCGCGGCAAAGGGCCGGGCGTGGTCCTCCCGGAGGTTCAAGGCGACCGGCAGGAGCGCGAGGCGACCCACCGAGGAAAGCACGTAGAGGACGTGGAAGTTCACGAAGGTCTGCGATCCGGCCTTCCAGGTCCAGCCGCCCATCGCATGGGCGAGCAGTCCGCCGATGACGGCCGCGATCGCCAGGAAGACACCCGCGACGAGGTGCTGCACGGCCAGGTAACTCGTCCGGTTTTCCTCCGGCGCGGTGCCGAGGACCAGGTTGAACGTGGCGAGGTTCAGCCCGGGCCAGAAGATGCCGGTCAGCATCGCGTCGATCCAGATCGGCGCCAGAAATGCCGGCGTGGCGAAGAGCCAGATGAGAGGCAGCGTGCTCACTGCGACGATGTTGAACGCCAGCACGGGCCGGTGGCCGAAGCGGTCGGCGATGCGGCCCCACAGCGGTTGCGAGGCGAGGCCGCACACGCCGGAGAAGATCGAATAGAGAGCGACCTGCGCCACCGACATGCCGAGGTGCCGGTACATGAGCGGCACGTAGAAGGGTCCCGCGACGCCGCAGACCAGCGACCAGAGGATGAAGAACACCAGGAGCCGCCGGAAGTCCGCGTTTGCGAACGGAAGACGGAACATCCGGCGGAACGCGATCGGGGGTTCGGACCGCAGCGGCGGCTCCCACTGTCGCGTGAAGATCCAGGTCGTCAGCAACGCGAAAACGGTGGAGGCGGCGAAGAACGGCACCAGCGCGGCGGCACCGTCCGTTCGCCGCATCGCCGCCGTCGCGAGCAGCCCGGCCCCGTAGGTCGACAGCATCTGCACGAGGCTGATGACCGTGTTCCGGAGGCCGAAGTAGCGCCCGCGCCGGTCGGCGGGGACAAGGTCGGTCATCCACGACATCCACGGACTGAGCGAGAGGTTCAGCGCGAAGTTCGACAGGAACACAATGGCCAGGAGGCATCCGACCCGTACGCCCGGCGGTGCAGGGATGAACGGAACCAGGCCGGCCAGGGCCCACACAAGCCGCCCCGCCAGCGCCGCCCCCGCCACCAGGGGCTTGCGGCGGCCGACAAGGCCCACGATGCGCGCGCCGACGAGCCCGCCGGCCGCCGACACCGTCGTGAGGGCCGTCAGAAGGCCGAGCTCGGCGTCCCGCGCGCCCAACGCCATCGCGAAGGCCGTGACGATCGCATTGCCCGTCAGCGCCGCGAACGCGGCCGACGAGCATCCCTCCCAGATCGCCAGCCGCAGGCTGCGGGCCGGTTCACCGGAAGGACGGGAAGAAGACTCGATTTCCACGTTTCAGGTTTCTGGTTCGGAGCCGTGAACCTGGATTCGGCAATCCAGACAGGCAGGACAGGATAACAGGATCAACAGGATGGAGTTGCGGCAGACCCACGCTGCACTCACCTGATGAAGTCCATGGTTTCTGTAATAGACTCCGCCGCAATTTTCTACATCCTGTAATCCTGTCCAACTTCATTTCTTAGGGTGAAAAGCACGAAGCTGCAATTCGAAGCACGAAACAAATCCCAACTCCTCAATCGGGAAATCCCAAACAAGACGCCCGTTTGAATCCTTGGGGCCTTCGTGCTTCCGAATCAGATGAGGTTCCCTTGGCGCGCGGGCGGCACGATGCCCATCGTGCGGTAGCAGCGCTCGGTGGCGATGCGGCCCTGGGGGGTGCGCTGGATGTAGCCTTCCTGGATCAGGTACGGCTCGTACACCTCCTCGATCGTGCCGGCCTCCTCGCCGACGGAGACCGCGATGTTGTTGAGGCCGACCGGCCCCCCGGCGAACTTGTTCAGGAGCGTGTCGAGGATGCGCTTGTCCATCTCGTCGAGCCCGTTCGCGTCGACGTTGAGCATGACCAGCGCCGCGTCGGCGACATCGCGCGTGATGCGGTTCCCGGCGCGGACCTGGGCGTAGTCGCGTACCCAGCGCAGCAGGTTGTTCGCGATACGCGGCGTGCCGCGCGCCCGGCGCGCGATCTCGGCGGCGCCGTCGTCCTCGAGGTCAACATTCAGGATCCGGGCCGAGCGCTTCAGGATGTGCGTCAGGTCCGCGGCGGCGTAGTAGTCGAGCCGCGCGGTCATGCCGAACCGTGTCCGCAGCGGGGCGGTGAGAAGTCCGCTGCGCGTCGTGGCGCCGACGAGTGTGAACTTCTGGAGATTGAGCCGTACCGAGCGGGCGTTGGGCCCCTGGTCGATCATGATGTCGAGAACGAAGTCCTCCATCGCCGAATAGAGGTACTCCTCGACCGTCTTCTGCATCCGGTGAATCTCATCGATGAACAGGATATCGCCGCGCTCAAGGTTCGTCAGGAGGCCCGCGAGGTCGCCGGGCTTGTCGATCACGGGGCCGGAGGTCGCCTTGACGCTGACCTCCATCGCATCGCCCAGAATGTAGGCCAGCGTTGTCTTGCCCAGCCCCGGCGGGCCGCAGAGGAGCACGTGGTCCAGCACATCCTTGCGTCCGCGCGCCGCCTCGACCATCAACTCGAGCCGCTCGCGGACCTTCCCCTGCCCGGTGAAATCGGTGAACCGCCCCGGCCGGAGCGTGAGGTCGAGCTCCCGATCGGGCCGGTTCAGCGCCTTCGAGACCGGCGGCATGGAGGATTCTGGCATGATCGCGGCAGCCTATCCCACCCGCCCCGCCCCGCGCAAGCGTGCCCCGGGGACGCATTCTTCCGCGGCGCACGATCGAGTCTGCAGTCTGGACCCCCAACGTGGCGCCCGAATCCGTCGGGCGCATCGGTCGACTTGGAACACAAGGTGGCGCCGGTCGGATACCGGCGCTACGACCGTCCGTCGCAGAAGGGGATGCACAGATGCGCTCCGCGGTTGTGCCGGAAGCGAAGAGATGGGACTATGGAAGCCATGGAGACTCCATTGACACGGCCGGATGGCCACATGACAACACCAGCGCCCCCGACCCGTACCATTGCCATCGTCGGCCGGCCGAATGTCGGCAAGTCGGCGATCTTCAATCGCCTGCTCCGGCGGCGGCTGGCGATCGTCCATGACGAGCCCGGCGTCACGCGCGACCGGATCGTGGCCGAGGCGAACTGGGGCGACGACCGCTACACGCTGATCGACACCGGCGGTATCGGCTTGATGGACCGCGCCCGCGAGGGGGATGAGATCGCCGCCGCCGCCCGAGTGCAGGTCGAGGCGGCGCTGGACGATGCCGCCGCCGTGATCCTGGTCGTGGATACGCAGGCGGGGACGGCGCCGCTGGACCAGGAGGTCGCCCGGCTCCTCCGCGCCCGCGCCCGCCCGGTGCTGGTGGCCGCGAACAAGGCCGACCACCCGCAGCACGACGACGCGGCCGACGAGTTCGCAAGGCTGGGCTTTCCCGTCTTCCCGGTGTCGGCGCTGCACAACCGCGGGTTCGAGGACCTGATGGAGGCCGTGCTCAAGCACCTGCCCCCGCCGGCGCCCACGGAACTGACCAGGCCCCCCCTCGTGGTCACCGTCGCCGGTCGGCCGAATGCGGGCAAGTCGTCCTACATCAATCGGATGCTGAGCCGCGAGCGGCTGGTCGTCTCGTCCATCCCCGGCACAACCCGCGACAGCATTGAGGTCCCCTTCACGGTCGGAAGCGGGCCCCAGGCGCGCCGCTACATGCTCGTCGACACGGCTGGAATGCGTCCGGCCGGGCGCGTCGACACGGCGGTGGAGAAATTCAGCCTCATCCGCGTCGAGGAGTCGATCCGCCGGTCGGATGTCGTCGTGCTGCTCTTCGACGCGCTCCAGGGGCCGACGCGCCAGGACAAGCGGATCGCCGACCTCGTGATGGAATCGCGCCGCGGCTGCATCGTCGCGATCAACAAGTGGGATCTGGCCGGGAAGATGAAGCAGGACGAGTACCGCGAGGCCGTGCGCCGCGAATTGCCGTTCCTCAACTTCGCGCCGCTTCACTTCATCTCGGCCAAGACGGGCGAAGGGGTTGCCGGAACGATCGAGTCCTTCGACCGCGTCGCCGCGCAGATCTCGATGACCTTCACCACAGGCGTGCTCAACCGCGTCCTGCGCGACCTGTTCGAGAAGAAGACGGCCCCCTCGATCAAGGGCCGCCGCCTGAAGCTCTACTACGCAACCCAGGTCGGCACGCGCCCCCTCCGCCTCAAGATGTTCGTCAACGACCCCGACCTCGTCCTCCCCGCCTACCGCAAGTACCTCGAAAACCGCCTCCGCGCCAAATTCGGCCTCGAAGGCGCCCCCCTTGTCTTCCTCTTCACGGCGCGGGAGCGGGAGGAGTAGCGCAACGGACGTGGGGACAGAGACCGAACGCCTCCGGCGGGCCGTTCGGCGTCATCTTGCGTGGAAGATCAGCAGGTCCTGATGGCTCCCGTCCTTCAACGTGAGCGTCGATCCGGTTGTTTCATACGTCCGCGCCTGCCGGAGAAGGTCGAAGTAGAGCGACTCGGCGCGCATGGCGTCCTCCGAACCGGCCATTGCGGTGGCGGAAAGATCGCCCACGGAGAAATCACCATCGGTCCCGGACGTATAGGGACCGCCGTACGAGTTGACGGCGGACGTCCCCGACATCTGCGACGTGCTGAAGTCCGCGGTGATGGTGAACTGGGCCGGATCGGGAGAACTCGCCGACCAGGCCGCCAGTCTCCACGCGGTCCCCTCAAGAGCCCCGCCGCCCGCCCCGCCCCCGCCGTTGCCGTCACACCCCGCCGCCAGCGCCCCCGCAACGACAGCCGTCATCACCCATTTCATTGCCACGATGGTG
>CAYRFK010000209.1:0-8746 GCA_964423465.1 uncultured Verrucomicrobiota bacterium
CGAATCCCGGGACGCGGGCGGCGCCGTTGCGGACGCTGGCCGCGGCACAGCGGGCGGCGCGGGCGGTGGTGGGGCGCGAGGCCGTGACGGTTCGCGTTGCGGATGGTGTCTACTACCTGCCGGACACGCTCGTCTTCACGGCGGCCGACTCGGGTACGGCGGAGCACCCGGTCGCCTACGCGGCGGAACGCGAGGGCGGGGCGATCCTCAGCGGCGGCGCGCGGCTCGACCTGATATGGTCGCCCGGCAGCAATGGCATCTTCAAGGCCCCCGTGCCCGCGGGGATCGCGATCGACCAACTGTTCATCAATGGGCAGCGGCAGCGCATGGCGCGCTACCCGGACTTCGATGCTGCCAAGCCGACGGCAGCCTACCAGGGTTTTGCCGCCGACGCCTTCGCCCCTGAACGCGCCGCGCGATGGGCCGATCCGGCCGGCGGCTATATCCACGCGATGCACCGCGGACGCTGGGGCGGCTACCATTACCGCATCACCGGCAAGAACGCCGATGGAACAGTGGCCTACGAGGGCGGCTGGCAGAACAACCGCCAGATGGGGATGCACAAGGACCAGCGGATGGTCGAGAACATCTTCGAGGAACTCGACGCGCCGGGCGAGTGGTTCCATGACGCGAAGGGCGGGATGGGAGACCTTCCTGTCGTCGGTGCGTTTCGAGGATCGTCGGAACGGCCGGGCCAGCGGCCCGGCCCTGCCGCGGATACCACAGGGATGGAGGGTAGGGCCGGGCGGCCCGCCCGGCCGGACGGGACGCTCTACTTCATCCCACCGCGGCCGGACGACGGACACGTTGGAATGTCCGCCTCCTTGACCGCCGCCTATCTGTCCACCTCGGTCGTCGAGGTCGTCCGGCTGCGCCACCTCGTCGAACTGCGCGGCTCGCAGGCGGCGCCGGTTCGGTTCGTCACGCTGAAGGGCTTCGTCTTCCGCCACGCGGCGCGCACGTTCATGGACACGAAGGAGCCGCTGCTGCGGAGCGACTGGGCGATCTATCGCGGCGGGGCGGTGCGGATCGAGGGCGCGGAGGATGCCGCCCTCGCCGACTGCGAATTCGACCAGGTTGGCGGCAACGCGGTCTTCGCCAGCGGCTATAACCGGCGCGTGGCCGTCCGCGGCTGCCACATCCACGATGCCGGCGCCAGCGGCGTCTGCTTCGTCGGCGATCCGAAGGCCGTGCGCAATCCGCTGTTCGAGTACGGGCAGACGCAGGACCTCGCCGCGATCGACCGCACGCCGGGGCCGAAGACGGAGGACTACCCGGCCGACTGCGTCGTCGAGGACTGCCTCATCCGCGGCATCGGCCGCGTCGAGCGCCAGCCCGCCGGCGTTCAGATCTCGATGGCCCGGCGCATCACGGTGCGCGACTGCTCGATCTACGACTGCGCACGCGCCGGGATCAACATCGGCGATGGAACATGGGGCGGGCACGTCATCGAGGGGTGCGACGTCTTCGACACCGTGTTGGAGACCCACGACCACGGCTCGTTCAACTCGTGGGGACGCGACCGCTACTGGGCGTCGAACCACCGCGGCGTGTCGCAGCCCGCCGTGAAGGCCGATCCGAGCCTGCCATTCCTCGATGCGATGGAGACCACGGTCATCCGCGCCTCGCGCTGGCGGTGCGACCACGGCTGGGACATCGACCTCGACGACGGCTCGAGCAACTATGCGATCCACGACAACCTCCTCCTGGCCGGCGGCCTGAAGTTCCGCGAGGGCTACGGGCGGCGGGCGTGGAACAACGTGATGGTGAACAACGGATTTCACCCGCACGTCTGGTTCGAGGACAGCGGCGACGTCTTCGCGACGAACATCGTCCTGCGTGCCCACGCGCCGATCGGGATGCCGACGGGGTGGGGGCGCGGCGTCGACGGCAACCTCTTCGCCTCCGCATCCGCGCTGGAAGCGCATCGGAAGGCCGGGTGCGACGCATCGTCGATTGCGGGCGATCCGCAGTTCGTCGACCCCGCGTCCGGCGACTTCCGCGTGAAGGACGGCTCCCCCGCGCTGCGCATCGGCTTCCGCAACTTCCCGATGGACCGTTTCGGTGTGAAGAAGCCGTCGCTGAAGGCGATCGCGCGGACGCCGTCGATGCCGGAGCCACTCCAGCCCGCGCCATCGGCGGCTGCCGCCCCGCGCGGCGAAGTGCCGTCGGTCTGGCTCGGCGCCACGCTGCACGGTCTGACCGGCGAGGAGTTCTCGGCGTTCGGCGTGAGCAAGGAGGAGGGCGGGGTCCAACTGGTCGATGTCCCCCCCGGATCGGCCGCGGCCGCCGCGGGGCTGCAGAAGAACGATCTCGTTCAGGCGCTGAACGACCGCAGGGTCATGGGCACGTCGGACCTGTTTGCCGCGCTTGTCGCATCCGGCGATGCGCCGGTGCGCGCAAAGGTGGTCCGCAACCAGGCCGCGCAGGCGATCACGCTGGAGGCGGCGCCCTACGTGAAGGTCGAGACATCGGCCGATGGCAAGGCATTCGCTTCGCTCGCGCCGCCGGCCGCGGCCTCTGGTGTCGCGGGCGCTTCGGGACAGACCGCCAACGACCCGCTGCCTTCGCTTACGGACGGCCGGTTGGCGCGCGGCTATGGCCCGGTCTATCCGAACGGCGTGACAGACGGCGCCTATCGCCTCGATCTCGGCGCGGTGCGGGGGGTCGCCTCCGCCACGAGCTGGTCCTTCAACCAGGGCGGCAACCGCGGCCGCCAGTTTGTCACGCTCTACGGCAGCGCGTCGGAGGCCGACCCCGGCTGGAACGTCGCCGACCGTGCCCGCTTCGTGCCGCTCGGCACGATCGACACGGCCGCTGCCGCACCGGCTGATTTCACCGCCGCGTCGCTGCGTGCGCGTTCGGGCTCGACTCTCGGTCGTTTCCGTTGGATCGTCTGGAGCGTCCATCCCGTCACGCCGCGCGGTGAGAACACGGCGTTCCAGGAGTTGGCGGTGGAGGTCGCGAGGTGAGGTCCTGCGCATGAGAATGATTGCGTCCGCGAAGCCAGTCGCGCGTCGGGAATCGCTTGATCGGCCGGGCGAGTCACCCGGCCCTCCGGAGTCCTCGGGTATCCGTGCGGCGATCCGGAATCGCCGTTGCGCGGGATGTGCAAGAGCCCATGTTGCAGCTTGGGGGCTTGCGATCCTCGGTATCGCCCATGCCGGGGACCGGGTCGCACCGGATGTCGCCCATGTGCTCGATCAACTCCGGCGCGCGCCGAAGAACCTCGTGCTGCTCGACCAGTTGCGCGGGTCGCTTGCGGCCTCGCAGGATCCGGAGACGACCGCGCAGGGTCTGGCCGTCTACTGCCTCGCCGCGGCGTGGATGGACCGGATCGAGGAGGCCAACGCGGCGCAGAAGGCCCTGTCAACGCGGTTCCCCGACAGCCCCTATCTCAAGGCCCTCTCATGGGACGAGGTCAGCCGGGCCTGCGGGCAGTGCAATGGCGCCGGCATCCGCCGCAACGTCCCCTGTGAACGCTGCAACGGGGTCAAGAAATGCGCGGCCTGCCGGGGCAAGGGCAAGGTGGCGATCCTGAGCAAGAATCCGCTGAACTGCTCCGCCTGCAATGGTACGGGCCGCTGCTCCGCCTGCGGCGGGTCGGGCCGGGGCGATTCCAAGTGCGCCCAGTGCGCCGGCCGCGGTCGCATGGTGGCCCATGCCCGCGCGTTCCAGCTCTACACCGCCCTGCTCAAGCCGGTTGACGCGCCGGCCGCGCCGCAGGCGGGCGCCCCGTGAACCGTCGCGCGTTCCTCGCGTCGGCGGCCTGTGCCGCCGCGGTGCCCGCCGTTCGCGCCGTCGCCGAAGAGCCGCGCCCGTCCGCCCCTGCTGCCCCGTTCCGTCTCGCCGTCTCAACCTATTCATTCTGGCACTTCCGCGGCCCGCGCGTCGAGGTGGCCGATGTCATTGATCGCGCCGCGGCGCTCGGCGTTTCCGGCGTGGACTTCCTCCATCGCCAGATGGCGTTGCCGGAGCGGGAGCCGCTGACGGCCGGCCATCGATCCTATCTGCGCGACCTCCGCCGACGCTGCTTCGCCGCCGGCGTCGCGCCGGTGTGCCTTTCGATCCACCAGGACTTCGTCGACGCGGACGCGGCGTACCGCACGCGGGAGGTCGAGCACACGCTCAAGTGCATCGAGATCGCCCGCGAACTCGGCGCGCCCTGCATCCGGCTCAACTCGGGCCGGTGGAACACCATCAAGGATTTCTCCGAACTGATGAAGGCCCGCGGCGAGGAGCCGGTCCCGGCCGGACAGACCGAGGACGACGGCTTCCGTTGGTGCATCGAGTGTATCGAACGGTGCCTGCCGGCCGCCGAGACCGCAGGGGTCGTGCTGGCCCTCGAGAACCACTGGGGGCTCACCCGCACGCCCGCGGGACTGCTGCGCATACTCGATGCCGTCCGCAGCCCGTGGCTGGGCGCGATGCTCGACACGGGCAACTTCCTCGAGGACCCCTACGACAAGCTCGCCCTCGTCGCGCCGCGCGCGGTGATGGTGCAGGCGAAGACCTACGAGGGTGGCGGCGAGTGGTACACGCTCGATCTCGACTACCCGCGCATCGCTACCATCCTCCACGCCGCCGGCTTCCGCGGCTGGATCTCGCTCGAGATGGAAGGTTGCGAGGCGCCCGAAACCGCCGTTCCGAAGGCCCTGGCTACGCTGCGCGCCGCGTTGGGGTGATTGGCTCGCGTGCCGGGAGGGCCGGCGGCCCCGCCGGCTGTACGCAGGATCGCGGCGCAGAATCAATCCGCCAGGATCGAGAGCCGCAGGAATCGCACCCGGTCGCCGCTCGTCATCGGGACGCCCCGCGCATGACGGCCCGTGCCGGGGCGATAGAATTCCGCCGTGACACCGGATGTCGACCACGCGTCGCCGGCCAGTGCGTCCGTCCACTCAACCTCATAGCGCAGGTTCGCCGTGCCCTTGTCGTACTCCAGGTAGATCGTAGATCCGGCGCTCGAATTCTCCCTCCATGCAACCGGATCGCGGCCGGTGCCCTCGTCGGCCCGCGGATCCGAACCAAGCGCGAACTCAAGAGCATTGGAGCGTCCGTCGCCGTCGGGGTCCGCATCGTCTCCAACGGTTCCCGGGTCGGCCAGTTCGCCGGCGCTGAAATGTCCGTGCCGCCAGGCGTCCATCGGCCGGTCGCGGATCGTCACGACGGCGGACGTCGCCGGGCCGGCCGAGTAGGCCGCGTCGGCCGTGAGCGTGAACACGACCGTCTCGTCACCCTCCACCGCCGCATCGGCCCGCGGGATCACGACGATGGGGGCGGCGAACGCACCCGCGGGGATCGTGACCGTGCCGGGCAGCGATTCGTAGTCCGTGCCCGCACCCGCCGTGCCGCCGACAGCATAGCGGACCGTCATCGCCGTGTTCGTGTCGCCATCGCGCAACGCCAGCACGCGGCCGATGTCCGGTCCGCGCTCGCCGGCGATGCCGTCATCCGCGACCAGGCTCACGGGGGTCGCGCCGCTGGAGAACCGGACCGCGTCGGCGATCACGTAGCCGGTCGTGGCCCCGTTGCGGACGATCACGCGTGCGGCGGAGCCGGCGTTGAAGTTCGTCCGAATCAACAGCACCCACGTTCCGCCGTTGGCGGTCTGGTTCACCTGAACCGTGTTCGTGCCGTCCGCGTGGACGATGTCCACGGGCGCATTCGTCGCGCGGTTCGAATGCGTCGTCCACCGCAGATATACGTCGTAGGTTCCATCGGCGGGGAGCGTCGGCGTGAAGGCAACCGCACACGCGCCCTTGTTGCTGGCGCCGTCGTGGAGGTAGTTCGCGCCCCAGTAGCCGGTGGTGGCGCTGCTGGCGGTCCAGACCCCTGTCGTCTCCACGCCCTCCGCGTCCGTGTTGTCCACCACGATGTCCGAACCGCCGACGGGCATGCTCTTCGTGAGAGTCTGCCCCGCGGCCAGAAGTCGCGCCCGCAGGCGGGCATAGTCGACCTGCTGGACCGCGAGTCCGTCGGCGATCGCCTGCGATGCGGCGGCGGCGGCCGACTGGCCGAGGATCATGAAGACCGGCTCCATGCGGATCGATCCGAAGGCGATGTGCGTCGAGGCCAGGCAGACCGGCACGAGCAGGTTGTCCGCCTCGGCCTGCCGGGGTGTGAGCGACCGGTACGTGATGCCGTAGGCGCCGCGCGCGGGCGACACTTGGACGTCGCCCTCGTTGCGCACCGTCCCAGTGCCCGCGTGCCGCTGCACGTTGTGCGAGTCCATGGTGTAGCCGCCCATTCCGACGGGATCTGCGGCAACGCGGCCGGGATCCTGGTTGACGTCGGCCTGGGCGATGACATGGTCGTTGACCATCCGGCGCGCCTCGCGGATGTACAACTGGGGCGACCGGAGACCGCTGTCCGTGTACTCGTCGAGCGGGTAGCCCCAGGCGGCCCACGCGCTCCGGATCGCGGCAGGGACACGCGCGTGGTTCTGCAAGGTCCAGATGATCCCCTCCTGCCAGTACTGGTGCGCGGAGTCGACGGCCGTTCGCGTCGCTTGGTCCGCGGAGGCGTAGTTCCAGCCGCCCGTCAGGCTGTGGTTGCCGCCGATGAAGTCCATCGATATGCCGCCGGAGTTGTTGGAGTCCGTCTTGCGGTTGGGCATCGGCGAGAGCTTGAAGAAGTTGTTCGACTGGCCCGCCTCGATCGCGCGGAAGAGCAGCTCGAAGTCCTCCTCGCGGTAACCGGCGGGCTGGGCGATGGCCGCGCGGTTCGTGGCGACGTCGGTCAGACAGAGGCGGTAGCAGTAGGCCTGCAGCCGCGCGTCGGCCGCCCCGTCGGAGCCTCCGGCATCGGCCCCGACGCCCGGCAGTGGGCCGCTGGCCGGGTTGCCCGCCACGATGTAGGGATCGATTCCGGCCGGCAGCTGGTTTCCCGTCGCCCTAGCCGTCTGGATGCCGTTCAGCGTCTCGCCGTACTGCGCGTTGGCCTCGCGTCCGATCGTGTGAGACACCCCGGCGGCGGCCATCAGGTCGCCCTCGTAAGTGGCGTCGATGAACTGCGCGGCGCGCACGATCGTGAGGCCGTCGTCGGTGCGGATCTCCCGGATGGTTGCGCCGTCCTTCGTCACGCCGCCCGGGCCGCGGTCGAGGCGGCCGTGCACGACCGTCGCACCGGATTCGGCGGCGAAATCGTCGAAGATGCCGGCCGCAACGCGCGGCTCGAACGTGTACATCAGCTTCCGCGCATCGCTGGGATCGATGGAGGAACGCGCGACATAGGCGGCGCGCGTCTCGTGCATCCACGCGTTCGTGTCGAGGTAGTGGATGTAGACGCGCCGGTAGAACTCGCGGGCGATGCCGCCGATCGTCGCCGCGTCGCCGAGGTCGGTCCAGCCGAGCCCGCCGCTGCTGAGGCCGCCGAGCCGCCGCGTCGGCGTCACAAGCACGCACCGCCGGCCAAGCCGGGACGCCTCGAGGGCCGCCGCGACGCCCGCGGACGTGCCGCCGTAGACACAGAGGTCCGCCTCGACGAGCGCCGGGCCGGGCCGGTTCGTGTCGTGCCGCCGGAGGTCGCCGATCAGGCGGCGTTTCAGCAGCGGCAGCATGACCGCGTCGTAGCCGGCCGCGGACGGGTGAGTGCCGTCGGTCACGAACCCCTCGAATCGCGCGGGATCCGTGAGCTGCAGCGTCCTCCAGGCGGGTTCGTGGTCGATCAGCAGCAGGCCGCGCTCCGAGGCGACCTCGCGGTACATCCGGTAGCACTCCGTCAGGCCGGGCCGCGCGGTGAAGGATGTGCCGCTGCCGCCGGGCGAGTCCCACGCCGGGTTCATGGTCTGCAGGATGATCTCCGTGTCCGGCCGGTTCGTCCGGATGCGGTCGATCATCTCAACGAGGTTCGACCGGGCCTGCACGAGGCTGATGTTGTAGGCCGGATCGGCGTACTGCGTGAAGGCATCGTTCATGCCGAACTCGATCAGGACCGTGTCCGGCCCGTGCGCGAGGACCCTGGCGGCGAGGTTCTCGACGCCGTCCTTCGAGTTCTTCCCGCTCATGCCGCTGTTGACCAGCGTCAGCGCGCCGCCCCACGTGTTCGTGAGCCAGTCGCGGAGCTGCCCGACCCACGCGCCGCCGGCGCTGAGGCTGGTGCCGTAGACGACCAGCTTCTGCGGTTCGCCCGCGCCGAGCCGCCGCACGAGCCGCGAGCCCGAGGCCTCCGGGGCGGGCGTCCACGCGGCGGGGACGGAACCCGCCGCGAGGTTGTCGAATGCGACTCCGGTTCCGGCTCCCGCGCTGAAGCGCAGCGACAGCTCCGCCGAGGCCATCGCCGTCACGCCCGTCAGCGTGACCGTGCCGCGCAGCGTGCCCGCCCACAGGCTCAGCACCGGCTCGCCGAGCGTGTTCGTCGCGTAGCCCACTTCGATGCGGCGGAACCCGCCCCCGGCCGCCACGCCCGACTCCGCATTCGCCGCCTGCACCAGCGTCCCCGCCGCCCCGGTCTGCGGATTGGCATCGGCGGAGAATCGAATCAGGTCGCTGCCGCCGGCCGCGTCGACGTTGAACAGGGCGAGATGGGCCTGCGCGGGATTCGTCGGGTTGATGAAGTGCACGCCGAACGAGTTGTTCGCACCGCCGAAGGCGACGTCCGCCGCGACGCTGCACGGCGGCGACACGACGCGCCGCGTCGCCGTACCGTCCCCGGGCGTCGGATCGAGCGCGACCACGAGCCCTCCGCCGCTGACATTCACGAAATCGTTGTCCGGCTCGCCCGCCGCCGGATCGGTCTGCGCGGCCGT
>CAYRFK010000210.1:0-2729 GCA_964423465.1 uncultured Verrucomicrobiota bacterium
GTCGGTGATGCGCGCCTGCTTTCGATTCTTCGCCCACCACGCGCTGCGCGTCTCGGCGGTCTCGGGGATCTCGTAGATGCCGTCGATCTTGAGCGGGTTCTGGTCGCCGTAGTAGCCGGTTGCGTTGTGGTTGAGCGCGTAGAAGACGACGGACGTGTGATTTCGCGCGCGCCGGACCAGCCGAGCGGCCTGCTCGCGATACCGGGCGGCGAAGGCGGGGTCGTCGAGCTTGTTGCCGAAGTCCTTCATGTGCGGGAGCGAGAAGGCCATCAGCATGCCGGTCGCGTCGCAGGCCTCGAGCAGTCCATCGAGATATCCGACGGAGCCGGGCTCGAAATCGTAGTTGCCTCCGATGAGCGCGTTGAAGCCGAAGGCCTGCATGCGGCGGCACAACTCGCGCGCGGCGGCGGTGGTGGCCTTGTCGGCCGGGCCGTTGTCCGAGGTGTTGTGAAGAGCGCGGAGATGGACGGGCGTGCCGTTGAGGACGAAATCGCGGCCGGCGATGCGGATCTCGCGGAAGCCGAAGGCGACGGGCGTCAGGGTGTCGACCGGACTGCCGTCCGCGGCGGCCAGCGACAGCGTGGCGGCGTAGAGGTTCCCCGGCGCATCGGTGTCCCAGAGCTTCGCGTCCTTCCACGGCGCCGAGAAACGCAGGACGCCGGCGGCATCGGGCGCCAGGCCTTCTGATTCGAACACGCGCGGCTTGTCCCCGCAGCCCGCCACCTCCGCCCGCAGGCGCCAAGGGCCAGCGCCGAGGCCGGCGGTCTCTGCTGCGAAGGTGATGGTGCCGTCGCGGACGGAGGTGACGACATGGACGTCCTCCAGCCGCGCCGCGGCGGGCGTTGCGTGAAGGAACAGGTCGCCGGTGATGCCCTTGAGCCTCACGGAGGCCTTGTCGGTGAGGATGCGGTCCGGCGCCATGAAGGCGTCGCGCGTGGCGGTCAGCGGCCGTGCGGTCACGAGCAGCGCAAGGTCCTGCTCCGCGCCCGGCCGCAGCCGGCCGGTGAGGTCGAGGTCTCCGCCGGGATACCACAGTTCGCCGCAGGCAACGCCGTCCACGAAGGCCTTCACGTGGCTCTGGAGCATCGTGAACTCCAGAGCGACGCGCCGGTTGGTCCACGCGGCGGGCGTCGTGAACCGGCGCTTGTACCAACCCTGGTCGAACGGACGATTTCCGCCGCGCTCCTCCATCCACGGTGCGAGCCAGACGCGTTGCGCGCCGTTCGCGGATTCCGTGGGGCTGGACGGCCAGATGCCCGGCACCTTGAACCAGCCCCAGCAGTCGCCGTTCGGAGGGACGCTGTCCGGCGCGTCATTGGAGGCCGTCGCCCGGAATCCCCAGAGGCCGTTCAGGCAGATCCGCTCCCGCGTGGGTGTGGTCTGCCGCAGTGCGTCATCGAGGGACCACGGATCGCCCGCGACGCCCTCCGGCAGGGGGGCGTCGGCCTTGATCATGGCGCGCACGCGGCCGACCTTAAGGGAGAGGTTGCGGAACTCGACCGTCCCGGATTCGCCGAGGTTGCCGGGGTTGAAGGACAGTGCGACCGCATCCGGCGGAACCGGGTAGTCACGTTCGCAGGCGATCCAGTCGGTCGTGCCCACGAAACCGAACACGTCCGGCCAGTCGCCGACCCGATCGCCGGCCGCATTGTGGAAGGACATCGCAAGACGGCCGGTCTGCCAGCTCTCCTTGCCCGCGCCCACGCCGGTGACCTTCATGCGCATCGACAGGTGGAGCTTCCCGTACTCGGGCTTCAGCGGGATCTTCAGAGAGACGCCCGATCCGGCGCCCTCGGTGACGAGGCGGTTGCCGGCCGGATCCTGCTCGATGCGCGCCTTCCGCCCTGCCGGCCATCCCGCTGGCCAGCCCTTGGCGTCCAGGTTCGAGAAGCCCGCGTTGGGAATCAGTTCGAGCCCGACCTGCGCCGCGGCGGTCAGTCCCGTGGCAAACAGACAGGCAGCCAGTGAAAGAGTCCTTTGCATCCGACACCTCGTTTCCGTTGGCGAACGTGCCCGAGCGCGGCCGGAGTTACAAGCCCGCACGGTTTGGCGGTTGCCTCCCGGGGAAGCCCGTGGCAGGGTCGGAAGGGCGAGGGACGAGGGCGATGATGCGGCGTGGGATACAGGCATGGTGCTGGGCGGTGGCGTGGGCCGCGCTGTGTCTGCGCGCCGCGGCGGCCGATCCGGCACCCGTGCAGGTCGTGTATCCGTTCGCCGGCTCGCATTTCCCGCCGGACATCGTCGCCCCCGAGATCCTCTGGAACGACGCCTCCACCGCCCAATGGTGGCGGGTCACGTTCCGGTTCGCCTCCGGCGCGGCGGATCTTCAGGCGACGTGCGACGGCCATCGCGCGCCGCCGGAGATCGACCGCGCCTGCGCGCGCGAAGACAATTCGCCCGAGGATCCCGCATGGATGGCGTCGTCGCGCGGATGGCGTCCCGATGCCGGCCTTTGGAATGCCGTGAAGGCTGCAGCGCCCGGTCGCGATGTGACGCTGGAGGTCTGCGGATTCGACCGCCCGCCCGGCGCTGGCGCGGAGCCCGTCATTCTGTCCCGCGGGGCGGTCACGTTCCATGTATCGGCCGACCCGGTCGGTGCGCCGCTCTTCTATCGCGACGTGCCTCTGATGCCCGTGCGGACACGGGAGGGCGTGGTGCGTCCGCTCGGCTCCGCCGCGCTTCCGCTGGTGAAGTGGCGGCTGCGCGACATCTCGCAGCCGGCGTCGCGG
>CAYRFK010000210.1:2829-8653 GCA_964423465.1 uncultured Verrucomicrobiota bacterium
CGCGGTTCGTGCAGTCGAATCCCGCCTGGAGCCCCGACGGTCGCGAGATCGTCTTCATCCGTGCCGACGCGTGCGACAGTTACCCCCGCGGGCCGCAGGCCGTACGCGCCAACGATCCCCGCGAGACGCAGATCCGCTACGATCTCTACCGCATTCCGTTCAACGGCGGAAAGGGCGGCGCGGCGGCGCCCGTTGAGGGGGCCTCGCGGAACGGCAGGAGCAACTCGTTTCCCAAGTTCTCGCCGGATGGCCGATGGATCGTTTTCGTTCAGGCGGGCAACGGCCTGCTCATGCGCCCGGATTCGACGCTGCACATCCTCCCCGCGGCCGGCGGCGTGGCGCGCCGGATGACCTGCAACCTGGATCCGATGAACTCGTGGCACACGTGGTCGCCGAACGGCCGGTGGCTGGCATTCTCCTCGAAAGGCTTCGGCGCCTACACCAAGATCCTTCTGACCCATGTCGACGAGCAGGGGATGGACACGCCGCCGGTGTTGCTCCCCGATTGCACGCCGGCCAACCGGGCGGTCAATCTGCCGGAGTTCGTCCGAATCGCGGGCGATGGCATCGAGGCGATCGAGGTGCCGGCGGTCGACTACCGCCGTCTGTCGAAACAGGGCATGGAACTCGCACAGGCCGGTGACCTGGCGCGGGCGGAGCGCTATCTGAAGGAGTCGCTTGCGCTGAAGGAGGATTTTCCGGATACGCACATCGCCTTCGGGTTCGTTCTCGACGGCCTCGGCCGTCCGCAGGAGGCGATTGCGCGGTTCCAGCGGGCGCTCGACATCGAGCCGGGGCATCCCCGCGCGCACCGCTACTGGGCGATGACCCTCAACAAGCGCGGCGATGCGGCGGGCGCGGTGGAGCATCTGCGGCAGGCGCTGGCGGCCGATCCGCTCGACGATGACGCCCTCCGCCTGTGGGGTGACGCGCTGGCGGGCGCCGGGCGGATGGAGGAGGCCTTGAAGATGTATGAGCGCGCCCTCTCCATCAACGTGGAGAACGCCTTTGCGCACAACAACCTCGCCCTCGCGCTGGCTGGCGCAGGACGGTTTGAGGATGCGCTGGACCACTACCGGCAGGCGGTGAAGCACAATCCCGGCTACGCGTCGGGCTACGCCAACCAGGGCATCCTGCTTGTCGCGATGGGCCGCGGCGCCGAGGCGGTGCCGGTCTGTCGCAAGGCGCTGGAACTCGACCCGAACCACGTCGGCGCGCTGCGCAACCTGGCGCTCGTGCTGGCCACGGATCCGGCGGACGCCGTCCGCAACGGCCCCGAGGCCGTGCGGCATGCACGAAAGGCCTGCGAACTCACGGGTCAATCGAACCCGCTCTGCCTGCTCGCCCTGGCGACGGCGGAGGCCGAGTCAGGCGACTTCGATGCGGCGCGCGGCAGTGCGGAGCGGGCGCTGGGGCTTCTGCCAGCGGACTCCCCGACCGCCCGCGACCTTCGCACGCGCATCCTGCCCGCGATTCGCGAGCACCGTCCTGTCCGCGCCGGGCCGTAGGCGACGGAGATCGCGGGCGGATCCGACGGATCCGAGCGATCTGACGGATCGGACGAATCAATGGGACGACGCGCGATGGGGTCGCCGGATCGGGATCCTGCTTGAGGCTGCAGGCCGGCGCCGCGGTTTTTCCGCCGGTCTCACGCGTGCAGCAGCGAGGCGATCCAACGTGTGGCGGGGTTGGCGAGGGCGCGCAGACAGGCGGGGCGCGGGGAGCGGGCGAAGCCGGGCATGTACGGCAGCCGGCCGAGGACCGGTACGCCGAGACGCAGCAGCGTGAGGCGGTTGTCCTCCATCAGGGCAGTCCACCGTCCCGGTTCGGCCTGCACGATCACGACGCCGCCCAGTTCAAGTCCGCGTCCCCGGATCGCCTCGCACGTGAGCAGCGTGTGGTTCAGCGTGCCCAGACCCGGCCGGGCGGCGACGAGGACCGGCAGTTCCATCATGACCATCAGATCCAGCATCGTCCGGCGGCCTGCGATGGGGACTTGGACGCCGCCCGCGCCCTCGACCAAGACCGCATCATGCCGGGTCCGCAGCGTCTTCAAGGCATTCCGGATGCGGCTGAACTGGATGGGAAGTCCTGCCAGGGCCGAGGCCAGGTGGGGCGAGCAGGCGGGCTCAAACCGGTAGGGGCACAGGATGCCGGCCTCGGCGCGCGCGGGACTCCAGCCGGCGGCGCAGGCCGCGAGGTGGAGATCCCCGGCGGGCGCGTCGGTGCGGCGGACGCCTGTCTGCACCGGCTTCATCGCGACCGTGTCGGAACCGGTCGCGCGCGCGGCGGCAAGCAGGATCGCGGTCAGCGCGGTCTTGCCGACCCCGGTGTCGGTTCCGGTGATGAAAAAGCTTCTCATGCGATGGTCGCATCCTGCGCTATAGTGACGGGCATCATGATATCACGACCTCCATCCTGGCGCTCGGCGATCCTCGTGGTCCTCCAGATCGGGTTCATGGCGTGGCTTGTGCTGGGGACGGAGCCCACGTGGCGCCGGCCGGCCTCCGCGCTGTTGGTGGCTGCGGGGGTCATGCTCGGCGTCTGGGCGGCCCATGCAATGCGCCTGTCGCGAGTGACCCCGTGGCCCGAGCCGCGCGCGGATGCGGAACTGGTGACGCGCGGTCCCTATGCATGGATCCGTCATCCGATGTACACGAGCCTGCTCCTTGCCGGCGCCGGCCTCGTGGCGCACACGTTCACGGTGGGGCGGCTGGCGGCGCTGCTCCTCCTCGTTCCCGTCCTGTGCTTGAAGATGTGGATCGAGGAGCAGGCGCTGCGCGCGCGGTTCCGCGACTACGCGGCCTATGCGCTGCGGACGAAGCGGGTGATTCCGTTCGTATTCTGATCTCCCATGACCGGCCGAGAACGGGCTGGATTTACGGCGCGGAACGCCCATAATCCCGCGCTCTGTTTCGTCAAGGAAAGGACGTGACGATGAAGAACCGGCGGACATTCAAGCGTGATGCGAAGGCCCTCGTGGCGCACGGGAAGACGATGCGCGAGGCGCACTTGCGGGACCTCCTGGTGTCGGATCCAGGCCGCTCGGAGCGGTACACACTCGAGGCGGGCGACCTCTTCCTCGACTACTCCAAGAACCGCATCACGGACGAGACGCTCCGGCTGCTGCTCGACCTGGCGGACAAGGCCGACCTCCGCGGGGCCATCGGCGAGATGTTCAAGGGCGCGAAGATCAACCGCACCGAGAACCGGGCCGTGCTGCATGTCGCGCTGCGCGCGCCGCGCGGGACGGTGATCAAGGTCGACGGGAAGGATGTCGTCGCGGGCGTGCACGAGGTGCTCGACCGGATGTCCGCGTTTGCGGAGCAGGTCCGTTCCGGCGCGTGGAAGGGCCACACCGGGCGTGTCATCCGCAACGTGGTCAACATCGGCATCGGCGGCTCGGACCTCGGTCCGGCCATGGCGGTGCAGGCGCTGCTGCCGTACAGCGCGCGGCACCTGAAGGTCCACTTCGTCTCGAACATCGACGGCACGCACCTGGCGGAGACGGTCCGCGAACTCGACCCGGCCGAGACGCTCTTCATCATCGCCTCGAAGACGTTCACGACCGAGGAGACGATGACCAACGCGACCAGTGCGCGCGCATGGCTGGTGAAGGGGCTGGGCGGGGATTCCGCCGCCGTTGCGCGGCACTTCGTCGCCGTGTCCACCAACGCGGAGAAGGTCGCGGCGTTCGGTATCGACACGGCCAACATGTTCGGGTTCTGGGACTGGGTGGGCGGACGCTACTCGCTGTGCAGCGCGATCGGCCTTCCGTTGATGGTGGCGATCGGGCCGGAGAACTACCGCGCCATGCTGGACGGCTTCCATTCCATGGACCAACACTTCGCCGAGGCGCCGTTCGAGCGCAACATGCCGGCGCTGCTCGGGCTCCTCGGCATCTGGTACAACAACGTCCTTGGTGCGCAATCGCACGCGATCCTGCCGTACGACCAGTACCTTGCGCGCTTCGCCGCCTACTTCCAGCAGGGCGACATGGAGAGCAACGGGAAGGGGACCGACCGGTCGGGCCGGCCCGTCGGCAGCGAGACCGGCCCGGTGATCTGGGGCGAGCCGGGGACGAACGGTCAGCACGCGTTCTACCAGCTCATCCATCAGGGCACGAAGCTGATTCCCTGCGACTTCATCGGCTTCTGCCGCTCTCACAATGCGCTCGGCGACCACCACGACCGGCTGATGGCGAACTTCTTCGCGCAGACCGAGGCACTGGCACGGGGCAAGACGGCGGCCGAGGTCGAGGCCGAGGGGACGGCGCCGGAGTTGGTTCCGCACCGGACATTTCCCGGCAACCGCCCGACCAACACGATCATGGCCGACCTGCTGACGCCGGCCGTGCTCGGCCAGTTGATCGCGCTCTACGAACACAAGATCTTCACGCAGGGCGTGATCTGGAACATCTTCTCCTTCGACCAGTGGGGCGTCGAGTTGGGCAAGCAGCTCGCAAAGAGGATTCTTCCCGAGCTGCAGTCGGCCGCCGATCCGGCGCTGGACCACGATGCTTCGACGAACGCACTGATCCGCCGATACCGCGCCCGGCGAAGCCCCGCGTAGACGGGCCGCGCCCGGCGCAATCGCGTGTAGGCCGGGGCGGTTCGCAACTCTGCCGTGCTTGCCGATGTGGAGGATTGCAGGTAGCGTGGAGCCATGAAGCCGATCCTGATTCTCGTGGCGATCGTGGCGGCCCTTGGGGGCGTTGTGTGGAGCATCCGTTCCTGCTCGCGTCAGGTTTCGGGTGTGCAGGGCCTTTCCCCGGGCGTCGAGTACGTGTTCCGATGCCGGGCGGACCAGCACGAGTTCAAGCTCACGCCGAAGGAGATGAACGCGGCCTTCGCCGCCGGCGAGGTGCGCGGCTCCGGCGATGGCATTGATCTATTCAAGTGTCAACAGTGCGGAAAACTTGAAGCCGTGCAGACGCTGAAGGGGGAGGTGTCGCCATGAAGAGGTCCCGGGGATTCACGCTGATCGAACTCCTCGTCGTGATCGCGATCATCGCCATCCTGATGATGCTGATCGCCCCGCAGGTCGGCGCGGGATTGAGCAAGGCCCGGGAAACGGCCTGCCGGAACAACATGAGCCAGATCGTCAAGGCCTCGGCGTCGTTCTCGATCGACAACGATGGCTTGTTGCCCTCGGCGTGGAGCGAGGGCTCCGGCGCGACCAATGCGTACCAGATGTGTTTCGTCGGCAAGGAGGTTGCGCCCAACGGGGAGTCGCTGAGCACGGAGTGGCCGAAGAACCGCTATGGTTCTCTCGTGGACTACATCGGCGGCAGTCAGTCGGGGCCGAAGATCTACCGGTGCCCCGGACTGTCTCCCGGCCCGCTACGTTCGGGAACCGGAAGCAACGGGTACTTCGACTACGTCATGTTCGAGGTGTTCTCCGGTGTCAAGCAGTCGCGGATGCCGGGGCGCGCGACGGTGAACCTCGGGGGCGGTGTCGAGAGCGTGCTGTGCCCGTGGCTGACCGAGGAGGACCCCGCCGAGTTTCTGAACGCCGGCTACATGCAGCCGTTTCATAAGTCGAGCGATCGGATGGGTGCATGGCACCGCGGTCGTGCCAATGTAGGATCGGCTGACGGCGCCGTGGTTTCCGTCATGTCCAAAACGCGCACAAGGGGCATCTGGAAGAACCCCAAGTGCCAGGATTGGCGGGCTCGCACGCCGAGCGGCAAGGAGCAGGTGCTGTACGACGGCGCGGTGGCGAACGCGAGCGGTTGGGGTTGGTGGAACCGGCAGTAGTGCCGAACATCGAACACCGAACACCGAACACCGAACATCGAACATCGAACACCGAACACCGAACA
>CAYRFK010000211.1:0-1416 GCA_964423465.1 uncultured Verrucomicrobiota bacterium
TGGCGACGAGGATCCCCTTGCCGAAGTTGAACTCCTTGATCGCCTTCTTCTTCTCCGACTCGGGCATCTCGCGTTCCTTCGTCAGGCCCGCCATCGCCGCGATGCCGATGCCCAGCAGGCAGACCGCAACACCGCCGAGTGTGACCTGCCCGGGCAGGGTCGAGGCGATCTGCGCGAGCGTCTCCGGGACCGGGACGGTCGGCACGAAGTGCTTGAAGATCGGCGGCAGAAGCGTGCCGAAGGCGGCGCAGTAGCCCAGCGCCACGCCCATGCCGAGGGACATGCCGAGGTAGCGCATCGTCAGGCCGAACGTCAGACCGCCGAAGCCCCACATCGCGCCGAAGAAGTAGGTCCACCAGAGCGTCGACCCGCTCTGCTGGCCGAGCACGCCGAACAGGTCGTTCGTCATGAACACCGCCAGCAGCCACGGGGCGATGATCCAGGAGAAGAAGCCGCCGACCAGCCAGTAGACTTCCCACGCCCACTTCTTCACGCCCTTGTAGGGGACGTAGAAGCTGCCGGACGCCAGGCCGCCGAGCCAGTGGAACAACACGCCGAGAACGGGATTCGCAACCATGGGGATCCTCTCTTTTTCCTTGCCGATCAGTTCCGCTTCGCCAGCACGGCCTGCTCGTAGGCCTTCACGTCCGCCAGCCAGTCCATGCCGACGGGCACGCCCTTCGACGCGCAATACCAGTCCCACACCGCGCCGAACGGCATCGTCTTGAGCTCTTCCATCAACGCAAGGCGGCTTGTGTAGTCCCCGGCGAGCTCCATCTTGCGGAGATCATCGTAGGGCTCGACCATCGCCTGCAGCAGTGCCTTGATCATGTTGCGCGTGCCGATGACCCACGCCGCGATGCGGTTGATGCTTGCGTCGAAGAAATCGAGGCCGATGTGCGTGCGCGGCAGGAAGCCGCCGCGGACGAGTTCCTGGCCGATCGCCTGCAGGTCGTCGTTGAGGATCACGACGTGGTCGCTGTCCCAGCGGACGCCGCGGCTGACGTGCAGGAGGATCTCCGGGACGAACGGCATCACCGAGGAGATCTTGTCGCTGATCGTCTCCGTCGGGTGGTAGTGCCCGGCGTCGAGCGTGTACAGGATCTGGTTCTTCACGGCGTAGCCGAGGTAGAACTCGTGCGAGCCGACAGTCATGCTTTCGCAGCCGATGCCGAAGAGCTTGCCCTCGACGGCGTCGAGGTTGAGTTTCGGGCTGATCTTCGGCGCGAGGATCGCGTCGAGCGAGGCCTCGAGGCGCGCGCGCGGCCCCTTGCGGTCGGCCGGGACATCCTTCATGCCGTCCGGGATCCAGATGTTCGTGACGACCGTCTTGTCCAGCGCCCGGCCCATCGAGGCGGCGATCTTCCGGCAGGCGATGCAGTGCTCGATCCAGAAGTTCCGGATGCCCTTGTCCGG
>CAYRFK010000211.1:1516-8647 GCA_964423465.1 uncultured Verrucomicrobiota bacterium
CGAAGCTCGTCCGGCGTGCGGGCCTTGCCTGGGTAGTTGCCCGTCGCGGCCAGGCCGCCGCTGAGGGCGCCGCTGAAGTTCTCGAACCCGCCGACATCGTCGCCCTGCCAGCAGTGCAGTGAGACCGGCACGGCGGCGAGCTTCCTCAGCGCCGCATCGGTGTTCACCCCGAGTTCCGCGTAACGGTCCTTCGCCAGCCGGTAAGCCTGCTCGATCGTCTTTGCCTTCATGTCCTGTCCCTGTTTTGTGGTTCCATCCCCGTCAGTCTGGCCGGCGCCGCGGTGCGGCCCGCACTGGTGCCCATGCTGGCGACGCCGCAGGGAAAAGCAACCGAAAAGAGCGCGGCGCCCGGGGCCGGCTCAGAAGAGCTCCGGTTGCGGGGGCGGGGCGGGCGCGAGGCACGCAGGGGTGTCGTTTCGAACGTTGTTCACGGTCGGGCCGACCTCGACGGCGCGCATCCCCTCCGCCGGGTAGGGAGCGTTCCAGCCCGCGTTGAGTTCGCCAAAGGGGCGGGCGGGGTCGAGCCAGGCCTGCTCGGCGGGGCGCTGGAGGATGACGGGCATGCGGGTGTGGACCGGCGCCACGAGCGGGCTTGGCGATGTCGTGAGGATGAGAAACTGCGGCCCGATCCCCGGCGATTCCATCCATAGACCCGCAAAGGCGAAGAGGCCCCCGTCCGCCAGCGTGAACCGCCAGGGCCGGCTCCGTCCTCCCGTGGCCTGCCACTCGTAGAACCCGTCCGCAGGAACGGCGCAGCGGTTCGCATCCAGAAGCCGCCGGAAGGCAGGCTTTTCAGTGAGCGATTCCGACCTCGCGTTGATCGCGCCGCGCGCTGTGCAATCCCACGGCACCGGCAGCGCCCACCGTGCCTCCGCCAGGCGCCGGCCGGAGGAGGAGGGCAGAACGATCAGAGCTGGTTGGGTGGGGGCGATGTTGTACCGCGGAGGGAAGTCCGCCCCGCCCTCGACGATCTCAAACCGGTCGACGATGTCCTTCTTCCGAATCGTCAGACTGTAGCGTCCGCACATGGCCGGAGTGTCGGACGAAAGGGGGCCGGTTTCAAGATGCCCGAGGAAGGCAAGTGACGAAACTCCAAACTCCAAGGAAGGTCAAAGTACGAAGTGGAGAAGGAAAGTCCGGCCTTGGGCCTTCCCAACTTCATTCTTCCTTGGAGTTTGGAGTTCTCAACTTCTGCTCCCGCCGTCTACTGCCGGTCCGCCGGAGGCGGAGGGGGTCCGCGCCGCTCGCCGCCCTCGCGTCCACCGCGGCGTTCACCGCCGCCCTGGCCTTGGCCCTGTCCCTGTCCTTGTCCCTGCCCGCGCTCCGGGCGCTCGCCGCGGGCCTGCTCGCCGTCGCCGCCCGGAGGGCCCATGGGACGCGGCGGCATCAGTTCCTGACGGTCCAGCTTGCCGTCATCGTTCTTGTCGAGCTTGCGCAGTGATGCGCCGGCCTGGTCCAGTTCCTTCCCGTCGATCACGCCGTCGTCATTGACGTCCAGTGCCGCGATCAGCGGGGGCTTCATCCCCATCGGGGGCCGGTGCATTCCCTGCTCGCCGCCCTGCCCGCCGCCTTCATGGCCGCCGCGCGCCTCGCCCTGCCCGCGTTCGCCGCCCTGCCGGTTGCCGCGACCCTCGCGGGGGCGTCCACCCTCGTCCTGCGCAACCGCCAGCCCGGCGGCCACGGAAAGGCCTGCCACGCAGGCCAGCATCGTCTTCAGTGTATTCATGGTCCTCGGTCCTTTCCTCTCGTCCGCGTCCGCCGCCCGCGCCGTCCACGGCGCGGTCAGTCCTGTGGGGACGCCGCCGGGCGTCGGCGGGACTCGCGCCCGCCCGCTCCACCCGGCGTGGTTGCTTCCGTTCACGTGCGCAGGATCGCACGGGGCACCTTAAGCGGAAGTGAAGGCGCGGGAAGGAATCACGAAATCCCAAGCCCGAAGCACGAAGCAAATTCGAAATCCCAGCCGGGCAAGCACGAAACGGTCCGTCCGGTCTGGGGCCAGCTGCCGCGTGTATTCAAAGAGACCGCCCCGGCGCGCCACGTCGTAGCCGTGGCGCTACCCGGCCGGCCTTGCGGCCGGCGGCTGTGGTGTGTATATTTAGCCATCTATGCAAACAACAACATTGGCGGAGATCGCGGCGGCGCTGGCGGATGCGAGCCGCCTGCGGGCGGTGGTTTATCTGGCGGAGGGCGAACTGTGCGCGTGCCAGCTCGCGGCGGCTCTCGGGCTGGCGCAGTCGACGGTCTCGCGGCACATGGCGGTGCTGGAGCGCGCCGGGCTGGTCGCCTCGCGCAAGGAGGGCCGCTGGGTGTACTTCCGCAGGCCGGGGCGCGACGCGACGGCGGCGGTGCGCGGAGCGCTCCGCTGGCTGGACACCCACGCAGGGGAGGCTGACGTCCCGGCCGCGGACCGGAAACTCATCGGGGATGTCCGGCGCCGCGGCCCCGAGGGATGCTGCGGCGCGCGGCCGAAGGGCGGTGTGCGATGAGCGCACGGCCGATGAAGGTCCTGTTTCTCTGCACCGGAAACTCCTGCCGGAGCCAGATGGCCGAGGGCTGGGCGCGGCACCTGCGCGGGGACCGGATCGAGGCGTACTCCGCGGGCATCGAAACCCACGGTCTCAATCCCCGTGCGGTGCGGGTGATGGCCGAGGCGGGCGTCGACATCTCGGGCCACCGTTCCAAGACCCTCGACGACCTGAAGGGGATTGAGTTTGATCTTGTCGTCACGGTCTGCGGCCACGCCCATGAGCATTGCCCGCTCTTCCCCGGCCGCACACGGGTGGTCCACGCCGGCTTCGACGACCCACCGAAACTGGCCGCGGGGGCGACGACCGAGGAGGAAGCGCTGGCCCACTACCGGCGCGTCCGCGACGAAATCCGCACATTTGTCGAAACGCTGGACCTCGCGGAGGGGACGAAGCCATGAGCGAACGGTCGCAGGGCATCGGCTTCTTCGAGCGATGGCTGACGGTGTGGGTTGCGCTGTGCATCGCGGGCGGGATCCTGCTCGGACGCGTCGCGCCGGGGTTCGCGAAGGCGCTGGACGGTATGGCCATCACGGCGGGCGGCGCGCCGGTGGTCTCGATTCCGATCGCGATCTGTCTCTTCTTCATGATGTATCCGATCATGGTGAAGATCGACTTCGCCGAGGTCGTGAAAGCCGGCCGCAGCGTGAAGCCGGTGGGCCTGACCCTGGTCGTGAACTGGGCGATCAAACCGTTCACGATGTATGCGATCGCCTTCCTGTTTCTCGGCGTGCTCTTCCGCGGACTGATCGGCGCGGAGGCGGTGGACCTTGTGAAGATGCCCTTCGGTCTCGACCTGCCGGTGGGCGCGCAGCACGGGGTCGGCACGGTTGTGATGACGGACGGGGTGAAGATGCTCCAGGTGCCGCTGTGGCGGAGCTATCTCGCAGGCTGCATCCTGCTCGGCGTCGCGCCGTGCACCGCCATGGTGCTGGTGTGGGGCTATCTCGCGAAGGGCAACGACGGCCACACTCTGGTCATGGTGGCGATCAACTCGTTGACGATGCTGTTCCTCTACGGCCCGCTCGGCGGCTTCCTGCTGGGCGTCGGCCGGCTGCCGGTGCCGTGGCAGGCGCTGCTGCTCTCGATCGCGATCTATGTCGCCCTGCCGCTGGCCGCCGGCTATGCCACCCGCCGCTTGATTCTCACAACGAAGGGCGAGGACTGGTTCCGCGAGCGGTTCCTGCATGTGCTGACGCCCGTGACGATCGTGGCGCTCCTGGCAACACTCGTGCTGCTGTTCAGTTTCAAGGGCGACGTCATCCTGGCCAACCCCCTGACGATCCTCTGGATTGCGATCCCGCTTTTCCTTCAGACCGTCCTCATCTTCGGTCTGTCCTACGCGGCGGCGCGCGCGATGAAGCTGCCGTACCCGGATGCCGCGCCGTCGGCCATGATCGGCGCGTCGAACCACTTCGAGGTGGCCATTGCGACGGCGACGATGCTCTTCGGCCTCTCGTCGGGCGCCGCGCTGGCCACGGTGGTCGGCGTGTTGATCGAGGTTCCGGTGATGCTGATGCTCGTCCGCTTCTGCCTGCGGACGCAATCCTGGTTCCGCCGCGCCTGACGCGCACCGGCCGCATCCGGATCAGCGGGCCTTCCTGCCCTTGCCTTTTCCACCCGGCTTCTTCGCGCTCTCCCCGGGCGCGGGCTTGACCTGGGCCCGCTGCGCCCATGCCTCCCATGCGGCCGCGAGTTCGCGGGCCTTGTCGGGCATGGAGGCGGCGAGATCGTTCAGTTCGGTGCGATCCTTCTTCAGGTCGTACAGCTCCCACGGGCCTGCGGCGCCCTTGCGGACGAGCTTCCAGTCGCCGACGCGGATCGCGGCGTTGCCCTCGTGCTCCCAAAAAAGCGCCTCGCGGGCGACCGGCTTGTCCGCGAATGCGGGCGCGAGGCTGCGGCCCTCCATCGGCTGGATCGGACGCCCGGCGATCTCCGCGGGATAGGCTGCGCCGCCGACGTCCGTCACGGTGGCCATGATGTCGACAAGGTGCCCCGGCTGGTTGCGCAACTCCCCCTTCGCGGCGATGCCGGCGGGCCAGTGCGCGATCAACGGCGTCGCAATGCCGCCCTCGTGGTTGTAGTGCTTGAACCGGCGGAACGGCGTGTTCTCGAGCAACGCCCACGACTCGCCGCAGAACCAGTTGGAGTCGGCCTTCGTCGGATCGCCATCCGTGCGGCCGCCGGGGCCCGCCTCGGCGTTGCCGCCGTTGTCGCTCATGAAGAGGATCAGCGTGTTGTCCAGCGCGCCGCGCTTCTTCAGGCCCTCGACGAGCGCGCCCATCGCACGGTCCATGCGCCAGACAACCGCCGCGTAGACGGCCATGATGTGGTCGAAGCGGTCCTTCTCCTCCGCGGAGAGGCTGTCCCATGCGCGGACCGTGTCCGGCCGTGGCGACAGCGGCCAAGCCTTGTCGACGATGCCCATGTCGATCTGCCGCTTGTGCCGCGCCTCGCGCAGCCGGTCCCAGCCGGCGGCATACGAGCCGCGGAACTTGGCGATGTCGGCCTCGTCGGCCTGGAGCGGAAAGTGCGGCGCGTTGTGCGCGAGGTAGAGGAAGAAGGGCTTCTTCGCCGCCGCGGCCTCGTCGACGAACCGCAGGGCAAAGTCGGCCCATAGGTCGGTCGAATACCAGTCCTTCGGAAGCTCCGGCGCGGCGCGCGGCAGTTCGCGGCCGTTCAGGAAGAGCGCCGCCTTGGGCGAGCCGGGCCGGTAGAATCCGCCGGCCGCGGCGTTCAGGCTGCGGTCGAAGCCCCGCTCCCACGGCACGACGCCGAGGTTCTGTCCGACATGCCACTTCCCGACCATCGCCGTGAAGTAGCCGGCGGGGCCGAGAACCTGCGCCATCGTCGCGCAGCGGTCGTTGAGACGGCCTTGGTAGCCCGGTGCGCCGCGATCCTCCGTCATGTGGCCGACACCGGCCTGGTGCGGATAGAGCCCGGTCAACAGGGACGCGCGGGTGGGGCAGCACCGGCCCGTGTTGTAGAACTGGGTGAAGCGAAGCCCGTTCGCCGCCAGCGCGTCGAGATTCGGCGTCGGGATCTCGCTTCCGTAGCAGCCGAGGTCGGAGAAGCCCATGTCGTCGACGAGCACGACGGCGATATTCGGGCGCGAAGGCTCGGCCGCGACGGCGGGGGTCCAGGGCAGAACGGCCAGCAGGGGCAGGATGCAGCGCACGAGGCTCTTCATGTCATGTCTCCGGGTGTCCGCGCATGATGCGCCCCCGGGCGCCGCCGGGGAAAGCGAAAACCGATCCGGCGCGCCTCGGCGCTTGCCCGGCCGGCGTGCGGTGGTGTTACATGGCGCGCGGAGGAACGCGATCATGGACTGCAACAAGGCCACGAACATGCGCCGGTGCTCCTGCACGTACGAACCGTGCTCGCGCAAGGGCGCCTGCTGCGACTGCCTGCGGTATCACCTCGCCGCCCGCGAGCTGCCGGCGTGCTGCTTCCCGGCCGCCGCGGAGCGCACATTCGACCGGAGCTTCGAGCACTTCGCGAGGCTCGTGCAGTCCGACGGCCTGTGAACGGACCGCCGCCACGCCCTCCCGACACGGACCGCCGCTGGGTCCTCGTCGACCGGCCGCCCTGGCCCGACATCCTGCGCGCCCATCTGCCGGGCGTGGCGATCGCGGGGCCGGTTCTTCTCGCGGCGCGGTTCTACCCGTTCCGCGAACACCCCGTGATCACGTGCCAGTTCCGGAAATGGACCGGTCACCCATGCCCCGGCTGCGGCTACACGCGCGCCTTTCAGTCCATCGCCCGCGGACGCGTCGCGGAGGCCGCGCGCGACGCCCCCCTGTCGCCCCTGCTTTTCGCCGGCGTGGTGCTGGTTCTCGTGTGGAACGTCGCGGCGATCGTCCTGCGCCGCCGCCTTCGCCCCGGCCCCCGCGCCATCCCCGGCTCGCGCGCCGCACGGATTCTCCTCGCAACCGCCGTCCTTCTCCTCGCCGCCAACTGGATCTGGCGGCTCGCGAACGGACTTCAGTAGCGGGCCGCCGCGGCTTCCAACCCTTGGACAACCCGCGTATTCTGGCTTCCAATCCTTGGAAGACCCGGCCGGGCCGGGGTGGAAGGCTGACATGCATGCTGCCGCGCAAGTGCCGATGAAGTCCGTCGGGCCGGTCCGGATTGCGGGACCGGAGGTCGAGGCGGAGGTCCGCGTTCCGCTGGCGACCTACGAGACGCCGCTGTGGCCCTCGGTCGCCCGCGGTGCGAAGGTGACCGCCGCCGCGGGGGGCATCCGCGCGGTGGTGCTGGACGAGCGCATGGCGCGGTCGATCCTGCTGGAGGCCCCCGATGCGGCCGGGGCGGCGGCGGCCGTGACGGGGCTCGCGGCGCGGCGCGACGAGATCGCTGCGGCGGCGCAGCGCGGCAGCCGCTTCGCGAAGTTCCTCGGCATCCATACGCAGGTCTGCGGCTCGCTGCTGTTCGTGCGCGTCGAGATCTCCACCGGCGACGCGGCGGGGCACAACATGGTCACGCGCGCGGCGCAGCAGGTTCTCGACTGGATGACGACGGAGTTCCCCGCGCTGCGGCCCGTGTCGGTGTCGGGCAACTACTGCTCGGACAAGAAGGTCTCGGCGGTCAACGGCATCCTCGGGCG
>CAYRFK010000212.1:0-8638 GCA_964423465.1 uncultured Verrucomicrobiota bacterium
CCTCGACGTCGGCCTTCGGCACCTTGCCGTTCTTGTCCGTCACGGTCTCCGTCTGCGCGACGGTGCCGCCCGAGGTTGTGGTGGCGGGGGCCGAGGCGGAGGGCGTGGATGTCGACGAGGGCGTGGCCGGGGCCGGGGTGGACGTAGGTGTCGCTCCCGCCTTGAAGGGATAGGAGTGCTTGGAAATTCCGGGAAGCGCGACGCTTCGCGATCCGAAAACGCGGTCGTCGTGCTCGTTCTCCTCATCGTCGTCCCCGTCGTCACGGCGGGCCGAAACCCCGGTTGTGGTGGCGGGGGGCGCGCCCACTGTTGACGGAACGTAGCGCGTGACGGTACGCACGTTGGGCGCCGCGGGGGCCCCGGTGGGGGACGATCCGGAGATCATGTCGTAGACGGCGCTGAGGCGAAGCGTCAGCGCCGGCGATAGGTCTTTCTCCCAGTATGCCGAGGGGGACGTGACCGTTATGCGATTCCCGTCCTCGCGGTAGATCAGGGTCTTGAAGTCCACCCGGTCCTCGGCGATCGACCGCTTCAGGGGAACGCCGTGCAACGCCACCACCAGCGCCAGCGTCGCGGCGCGCGGATGACAATGCAGCAGGCGCCTCGTCGCCTTGAATCCCGGCCGCGAGCAATCAGGCCGCGAACTCCGGCCTCCGTGACGGACAGCATTTCGTAAACTCAAGAGGAACCTCCTCAGCCACGGCCCTGCGCCGGCCCGCACCGGCGCAACTCTGGATTCCGGGCATATTGTTCGTTACGCTACGGCGTTCTGATGCAATGTCGAGCCGCGGCGACGCTCTCCAGGAGGCGGCAAGCTTGCACGCGCGACAGGAACATAGTGTGATTCAGGAAATGACGATGATTCCCGTATCTTTCCGGCTCGAAACTTTTCTTGTACTTTTCGCCGTCCTTGGAGGTTCGTCGCCGTCCCTGCCGGCTCGCGCCGCGGTCGACGCTCACATGCCCTTCCTCGTCGGCGCTGACCTTTCGTGGGTTCCGCAGCAGGAGGCCGAGGGACGACGGTTCTCGGACGCACGGGGTGAACGTGACATCCTGGAGATCCTGCGCGACCACGGATTCAACGCCGCCCGCTTGCGCCTGTTCCACGATCCGGCCGCGGAGGCCGGCTATTCAGCGAAGGGATTCTGCGGCCTCGAATCGACGCTGGCCATGGCGGCCCGCGTGAAGGCCGCGGACATGACGTTCCTTCTGGACTACCACTACAGCGACACCTGGGCCGATCCCGGGCACCAGGTCATGCCCGCAGCCTGGCGCGGTCTCGGCCCCGAGGCCCTCACGAACGCCGTGTTCGCTTACACGCGGGATACGCTGGCGGAGTTCGGGCGCCGCAGGCTCGCCCCGGAAATGGTCCAGATCGGCAACGAGATCAACAACGGCATGATGTGGCCGGCGGGGACGTTGAAGAACTGGGACGGACTGTCCGCCATTCTCCGCGCCGCCGCGGCGGGCGTCCGCGCCGGCGCGCCCGCCGCCCGCATCGTCCTCCACATCGCCAACGGCGGCGACAACGCGAAGTCGCGCTGGTTCCTCGACCGGGCGATCGCGAGCGGTATCCCGTTCGACATCATCGGGCAGTCCTACTACCCGAAATGGCACGGCACGATCGCCGATCTCCGCGCGAACCTCGACGACCTCGCCCGGCGCTACCGCAAGCCCGTCCTCGTAGCCGAGCACACCTCCCCGGGCGTGCGAGACGTGCATGCCGTGGCCCGCGCTCTGCCGGACGGACTCGGCCTCGGCGCCTTCATCTGGGAACCGACGGACCCGAAGCACGGCGGCCTGTTCGATGCCCAGGGCCGCGCCCTCCCGGCCCTCAACCAATACCCACCCCCTTGAACAACCTTACATTGGGTGTAACGATCGTTACATCCAATGTAAGATGAGACTCATGGCCGACATCGTCCTCGCCACCGTCAATGCGGGTTACGCGCACGCGTCGCTCGGGCTGCGGTCGCTGCGGGCGAACCTCGGCGCGCTGCGGGAGCGGGCGGAGGTCCTGGAGTTTGACGGTCATGCCGCCGCGGAGGATGTCGCCGCACGGATCCTCGCCGCGCAGCCGGCGGTCTGCGGGCTCGGCGTCTACATCTGGAACGTCGGCACGCTCACGCGCGTCGCGGAGATCCTGAAGGCTGCGCGGCCGGACCTGTTGATCGTCCTCGGCGGTCCCGAGGTCAGCCATGGCACGGACGACCTCCGCATCGCAGAAGTCGCCGACTGCATTGTGGCGGGCGAGGGCGAGGAGGCATTTCGCACCCTCTGCGCCGAGGCGCTCGCCGGACGCCGTCCGCCTCCCGTCGTGCATGCACCGCCGCCCGCGCTGGATGCCATGTCCATGGCGGACGAGGAGTATGCGGATGACGACCTGCGGCGGCGCATCGCGTACATCGAGAGCGCGCGGGGGTGTCCGTACGGCTGCGAGTACTGCCTTTCCGCCATCGACCGCCGCGTTCGACCGTGGCCGCTCGATGTCGTGCTTGCGTCGTGGGGGAGGCTTCTGGATCGCGGCGCGCGGCGCCTCAAGGTCGTCGATCGGACGTTCAACCTCGACCCCGACCGTGCGGCCGCGAAGCTTCGGTTTCTCGCCGCGCGGCTGCCGCCCGACGGCGTCGTGCAGGTCGAGATGACACCGTCCGTCCCCCCGGCGCAGCTCGTGGAGGCAGTCCGCGCCTTCCGCCCCGGCGCGCTGCGCGTCGAGGTCGGCGTGCAGACCTTCACGCCCGACGTCGCCGCGCGGATCCACCGCCGTCCGGACGACGGCGGTGCCGCGGCGCTGATCGGCGCACTGCGCGGAGCCGGTGCCGTCGTCCACGCGGACCTGATCGCCGGGCTGCCCGGCGAGACGCCGGAGTCCTTCGCGCGCGGCTTCGACCGGCTGCTCGCGCTGGGCCCCGACGAAATCCAGATCGGCATCCTCAAGCGCCTTCGCGGCGCACCGATCGCCCGCCATGACGCGGAGTGGGGCATGTGCTACTCGCCCGACGCACCCTACGAGGTGCAGGAGACGCGCACGTGGTCCGCGGATGCGATGGCCGCCCTGCGTCGCTTCGCGCGCTACTGGGAGGCGACCCACAACCGCGGACGCTTTCGGACGGCGCTGCCGATGCTCTGGGAGGGCGGCGCGTCGCCGTTCGCATCCTTCGCCGCATTCAGCGAGGCCCTCCACTCGCAGCTCGGCCGCGCCCACGCGCTCGACCCCGAGGTCCTCGCGCGCCTGCTCTTCGACCATCTCGTCGGCGTCGGTGGAATCGCACCCGTCCGAGCCGCCGCCGCCCTCCTCCGCGACCGCGCCCCGACCCCCGCGCGACCGCCGAGGTGGATCAGGGAAGCGATGAGGCATGAGTGATGAACGATGAGTGATGGGTGATGAGCCGAGGAAAGGACTTGTTGCGGTCATCGTGGCGGGTCATCGTTGGTCCAAGCCGGGCTGGGCGCGCTCCTGCATGATCGCGGACGCCTTACGAACTCGAGAAGCCAAGGGAGTGTCGAGAATGAACAAGGCGATCGATCGAAACCGAGCCCGCGGGGCGGTGGTGGGGCTGGCGGTGGGGGATGGGCTGGGGGCGGCTGTGGAGTTCAGGGGGCGGGGGACGTTTGCGTCGGGCTGGCGCCGGGGGAGTGGACGGACGATACGTCGATGGCGCTCTGCCTCGCCGAGAGCCTCGTCGAGCGCGGCGGGTTCGAGCCGCTCGACCAGATGGAGCGCTACCTGCGCTGGTACCGCAAGGGCCATCTCAGCGTCACCGGGACATGCTTCGACATCGGCGGCACGACGGCGGGCGCCCTGGGGCGTTTCGAGCGGACGCGCGAGCCGTACAGCGGCTCGACCGATCCGCGCGCGGCGGGGAACGGCAGCCTGATGCGGCTGGCACCCGTGCCCGTCTTCTTCGCGGCCGATCCGGCGGAGGCGGTGGCGCGCTCGGGCGACAGCTCGCGCACGACCCATGCGGCGGCGGTGTGCGTCGATGCGTGCCGCTACTACGGCGGTCTGATCGCCGGTGCATTGCGTGGTGCGTCGCGGGATGACCTTCTCTCGCCGATGTACGCGCCCGTGCCCGGCCTGTGGGATGCCGCGCCGCTTGCGCCGGAGATCGAGGCCGTCGCGCGCGGCTCCTTCCTGCGCCGCGAACCGCCGGAAGTCCGCGGCACGGGCTATGTCGTCCAATCCCTGGAAGCCGCGCTCTGGGCGTTTTCCAAGGGTTGGAGCTTTCGCGACGCGGTGCTGCTTGCGGTGAATCTCGGCGACGATGCGGACACAACCGGTGCGATCTGCGGACAACTCGCGGGCGCGCACTACGGCTACGACGGCATCCCGGCGGAGTGGCGGGGAGCGCTGGCGCAGAGCCGCCTCGTTCTGGGCTTCGCGGACCGTCTTGCCGTCGCCGGGAGCGCGGGCGGGCAGGGCGCCGCGGGCTGAGCGCCGGTCAGCGCGCCGGGCGCGGGAGCAGCCCAATGTGGATGGCGATGGCGCGGGCGAGATCGCGGCCCAGGGCGCGGGCGCTGTCCGCGTTGACCTCGGCGCCGCCGGCATTCGCGTAGGGGATCTCGATCGTGTTGGCGAACCCGATGCCCGGCAGGTCGCGCGCCCAGCGTCCGAAGCTGCGTCCGGCGCCGTAGTTTCCGGTGGTGTTCCACGCGGTGCCGAATGGAATGTTGTGTTCCGGCGAGTAGGGCAGCGGTCCCTGCCGGGTTTCGGCAAGCAGCGCGGCGAAGGCGGCGAGATGCTTCGCCGCGTCGGCATCCTCCGGACCCGGGAAGTAGATCTGCTCGTTCGCGTTCCCGCCCGAGAGATAGGGGCAGTGCATGTCGAGCGCGAACCGCAGTCGGCCGCCGGACCAGCGCGGTACGAACTCGCGGATCGCCGCGACCGTCGGGTGGATGGCGTCACCGTCGTAGTCGCGGTTATGATCGCGCGGCGCGCGATTCTTGCCCTGGTCGCCGTCCTCGACGCCATCCTTGTCGACAAACGGAATGGCCAGCACCTCGACGCGTTCGCGCCACGCGCGCCCGGCCGCATCATCGGCCAGCACGGACTCCAGGATCCCCTCCAGCGCGAAGCTGGCCAGGCTCTCGCAGGCATGGTGCCGCGCCGTCAGCAGAACGCGGAACTCCGGATCGCGGCCGAGACAGCCGGCGCGAAGGCGCTCCGCGTCGCGCCCCTTCGGCGTGCGGCACAGGACTTCGCGGACGAGCGCCGGATTGCCGCGATGCTTCGTCAGGAAGCGTCCCAGATCGGATTCCTGGTAGGGGATCGTCATGCAGAAGCGCGCGTCCGGCGCGTTGGACGGCACGGAATACGCGAACTCCCATGCCTTCGGCTCCGCGATGCGGGTGACGGCCTTGGCGCCGAGCCACGTCCAGTTCGTCCCGCTGTCGAGACTCACCGCGGGGCCACGGACGCCGATCGGATTGCGCTCGGGGAAGCGGATGCGGATGGTCTCGCCGTCGGCGCCGCGGACGCGGAAGCTCCAGTAGAACCACCAGCCGCCTTTCTGCGTGTCGCGAAGGTCCGGCCGCACGGTCGCGATGCCGTCCGCGATGCTCTCGACAACAATATTGCCGCCGGGATAGCCGGTGTCGACCGTCCACCCCGCGGCGGCGGCTGGGATGCACGAAACCCAAAGCCCGAAGGACGAAACAAGTGCCAAACCGGAAATTCGAATCGGCAGACGGAGGATGGTGCGGTACGGGGCCGGTTCGAAACCCGGAACCCGGAACTCGGAACCCGGAACTCGGAGCCCGCCCTCCGCCTGGCACCTGGAGTCTGTCACCCGGATCCTCCCTACAGCAGTTTCACCCGCGGCAGATCCTGCAGATCGATCATGCCGACGACGCGGTCGGTGGCGTCGACCACGACGAGGTCATCGATCGCGTGCTTCTCGAAGGTGGCGAGGACATCAACGGCGAGCTGGTCGTCGCGGACGCGGATCGGGTTGACGGTCATGACCTCTGCGATGGGCCGGGCGCCGAGGTTGCCCTCGGCCGTCATATGGCGGCGGAGGTCGCCATCGGTGAAGATCCCCGCGAGGAGGTTGTCCGCCCCGACCACGGCCACCGAGCCGGCGCGGGCGCCGGTCATGGCGACGACGGCGTCGCGGACGAGGGCGCCGCGCGGCACGAGGGCGACGCGGTCGCCGGTGCGCATGATGTCGCGGACGCGAAGCAGCAGGGCGCGGCCGATCGCGCCGCCGGGGTGCAGCTTGGCGTAATCCTCGCGCCGGAAGCCTCGGGCGTCGAGGAGGACCATCGCCAGGGCGTCGCCGACGGCCAGCGTCGCGGTCGTGCTGGCGGTGGGCGCCATGTTGAACGGGCAGGCCTCGCGCGAGACGCGGACGAGAAGCACGGCGTCGCTCACGCGGGCGAGGGGGCCCTCCGCCTCGCCGGTCAGGGCGATGACCGGCACGGCGAACCGCTTGATCGCGGGGATCAGGGCGATCAGTTCGTCGGAGGCTCCGCTGTAGCTGAGCGCGATGACGGTGTCGCCGGCCTGGACGATGCCGAGGTCGCCGTGCATGGCGTCGGAGGGATGCAGGACGACGGCCGGGGAGCCCGTGCTCGTGAGGGTCGCCGCGATCTTCTGGGCGATGGGCAGGTTCTTGCCGACGCCGGTGAGCACGATCTTCCCGCCCGCGGCGAGGCGCGGCAGGATGGTCTCCACGGTGCGCGTGAAGCCGCCATCCAGAGCATCGCGGACACGCTGCAACTCGGCAATCTCGATGTCGAGGACCTCGCGGCCCCGCTGGACGTAGTCGTTCATGAGTCTCCCGCCGGAATCTTCCAACCCTTGGACGTCCGGCCTTGCGGACCTTCCAACCCTTGGAAACCCGCGGAAGATTCCCAGAGTCCGCCCCCCGGCGCAACGGGAAACACTTGCGCTTGATCGCCGCCCCGGGACGGGTATTCTCGGCGGGTCATGGTGGAAGGAAACGCCAGAAGGAGAGACCGCATGAAGACCGCCGCCCGCTTCCCGATCGCCCTCGCTGCCTGTTCCGCCGCCGCGCTGTCGGCCGGCGCCGCGCTGTACGGAGACCCGCCGGACGAGCGCCACGCGTGGGCCGTGCACGACATGAACCGTCCGCGCCCCGCCGTGGCCACGCCCGGCGCCGCGCTGGGGCAGCCCCCCTCGGACGCCGTAATCCTGCTCGACGGCAAGAGCCTCGACGCGTGGGAGTCCGACAAGGACGGCTCGCCCTGCGCGTGGAAGTTGGTCGACGGCGCGATGGAAGTCGTCAAAGGCAAGGGCCAGATCCGCACGAAGCAGTCGTTCGGCGACTGCCAACTCCACATCGAATGGCGCACGCCCGACGTGGTCGAGGGGACCAGCCAGGGCCGCGGCAACAGCGGCGTGTTCCTCATGGGCACCTACGAACTTCAGGTTCTCGATTGCTTCGACAACGACACGTATCCCGACGGCCAGGCCGGCTCGGTCTATGCCGAGAACCCGCCGCTGGTGAACGTGTGCCGCAAGCCCGGCGAGTGGCAGGCCTACGACGTTGTCTTCCACCAGCCGCGCTGGGAGGGCGACACGATGGTCCGCCCCGGCTCGATCACGGTCTTCCAGAACGGCGTGCTCGTCCAGGATCACTGGCTGTTTGAAGGCACCTCGACACACAAGAAGCGGACGCTGCCGCGCAAGCACGAGGCCAAGCTGCCGCTGAAGCTCCAGGACCACGGCAACCCGACGCGCTTCCGCAATGCGTGGATCCGCGAGATCCCGGACTACGAGGGCGACTTCACGACCGGCGCCTACCGCAAGCCCGAGGCGATCCTGGCCCAGCGCAAGGCGACGGCGGCGAAGGTCCGCGGCGCGGCCGGGGAACTGCTCGGCAAGGGCGACAGGCTCGGCGGCATGCAGAAGCTCTTCGAGGCGGCGACCTACGAGGCCGACGCCGGCGCGAAGGCGAAGGTCGTCGAACTGGCGTCCGCCTACGTCGCCGAGGTCCAGGCCCTGGATGCGGCGAAGACCGAGGCCCGCAAGGGCGAGATCACCGGCGTGCTGGGGGATCTCGACTACCTCGTGAAGTTCGCCATCGTCCCCGCCGCCGAGGCCCCGAAGGCGGCCCTGCAGAAGATCGCCGCCGAACGCGGTCTGCTGAAAAAGAAATAGCCGCCTCGCGCGGATTTCGACGGGCGCGCCCCGGCCTCCGGGACGCGCCCGTTCCGTTTTTGATCCCATCGCAACGTTACAAATTTTGTAACGATCGTTACAAAAAATGTAACGTCAGGCGGAGCAGCGGACGAGGGCGGCGACGGCGTGGTCGAGGTGGGCCGTGGTGTGGGCGGCGGAGACCTGCGTGCGAATGCGGGCCGTTCCCTCGGGGACGACGGGGTGGGAGAAGGCGACGACGTAGACGCCTTCCTCCAGCATTCGTGCGGCCATCGCCCGGGCCTTGCGGGCGTCGCCGATGAGGATCGGAACGATTGGGTGGTCGCCGTCCGGGATCGCGAAGCCCGCGGTCTTCAGGGCGGCGCGGTAGTGCCGAGTGTTCGCGGCAAGGCGCTCGCGCAGGTCGGTCGAGCGATCCAGCCGGTCGAGCACGGCCAGCGTCGTTGCCGCAATTGCGGGGCCGAGCGTGTTGGAGAAGAGATAGGGCCGCGAACGCTGGCGGAGGAGGTCGAC
>CAYRFK010000213.1:0-8592 GCA_964423465.1 uncultured Verrucomicrobiota bacterium
TGCTTGCGCCTTTTCTGACACGGTTCAAATGGTGGGGGGCCGTCCTCCTCGGCGTGGTGTCGTTGCCTTTGGGGGCCGGTTTGTTTGGCATTATCGTTTCTTGGATTCATTGGATCGTGATGCGGACGACCGGGATTCACTACCGGTTCGTCATGGAAGTCGTCGAGCCGCCCGGTTACGTATTCGGCCCTCTCAAGGCCGGCCGGGATTATGCGCTCTACAGCACATGCTCTGCGTTTGCGCTTCTCTTCATTCCCCTCGCGCTTCTCACAACGCTCCACCTGCGGCGAATGCTCCTCCGCCCCAACTCAAAAACGAAATCATGAAATTCAGCCTCATCGTCCTCACCGCCCTGCTGCTCGCGCCGCTGGCCGGGCTAGCTCAGTCCCCTGACAACACAAACACCGTGCTCGGTGTCGGCGACCCAGCACCCAAGCTTCAAGCAAACAAGTGGATTCAAGGCGAACCGGTCAAGGCATTCGAGAAAGACAAAGCCTACCTTGTCGAGTTCTGGGCGACTTGGTGCGGCCCGTGTGTCGCCTCGATCCCACACGTCAATGCCATCGCCGGTAAGTTCAAGGACAAGGGCTTGGTGGTGATCGGCCAGAACGTTTGGGAGAACGATCAGAACCTCGTGAAACCGTTCGTGGAAGAGATGGGCGGCAAGATGACGTATCGCATCGCCTTGGATGAAAAAGGCGCGATGGCGGAGATGTGGCTGAAGGCAGCGGACAAGACGGGCATTCCTTGCGCATTTCTCGTCGGTAAGGACGGCAAGGTTGCCTGGATCGGCCATCCGATGGAGTTGGAGGAACCGGTGATTGAACAGGTGCTGGCGGGCACGTTCGACGCGGCGAAGGCGGCGGCGGAACAGAAAGTGCGCCAAGCGGCGGCCAAATTGGAAGCCGAGAAGGCTGCAGCGGCCGACGAAGTCGAGCGGAAGAAAGCTACAGAACTCACCGAGCGGTTGATGCGGCAGTTTCGCGAAAAGAAATGGGACGACGCCGAAACCACGTTGGCCGAGTTGCAGAAAAGCCGCCTCCTGACGGGCAACAAAAGGCGCCAGTTCGACTCGCTCCATTTCTTCATTGTGCTCGGCAAGGACACGCTCGACACGGCGGCTGATTGGGCCGCAAAAGATTGCGAGGCGCAGGAAGAGGCGCCCGCGGCGGCCTATGCGTTTGCGCTCCTGGGTCAGCGCAACCTGACCGACCACGCAGTGGACGTCGCTCTGAAGCTGGCGACCCACGCCAACGAAGCCGCCGAGAACAAGAGTGCGCTCGTCCTCGAGGTCCTCGCGCGCGCCATCTTTGCGAAAGGCGACCATGCCAAAGCAATCGAACTTCAGCAAAAGGCCGTCGCGCTGGCCAGCGATGCCAAACAGAAGCAGGAACTCCAGTCCACTCTCGACAGTTACAAGCAGGGCAAACTGCCCGCCGAGACGGTTGTGCTCGAAGAGATGCTCGCGGGCAGGAGCAATGCGAAGCTGAACGCGCTCTTCGTGGAGGACCGCAAGCGGGCCGACCGAATCGAAGAGCGCCGCGCCCAAGAAGCCGAGGAGAAAGAGAACGCGATCAACAAACTCGGCGACGAGGTCAACCAAGCCATGGCGGCAAAGAAGTGGAACACCGCCGAGACCGCGCTCAAGGAGATCATCAAACGTGATCCAACGCTGAGCGGGAGTCTCGCAGGAGTTCGCGTGCAGATTCTGCTCGGAAGCGGCGACATCAAAGCGGCCATCGCGTTGGCTAAGGAAGGAAGCGGCAACGAGAAGAACGCCTGCCATCTCAATGCAATCGCCCAGGCGATGCTTTGGTCGGAGAACCTGAACGACGAAGCGCTCGCGGTTGCTTACGAGATGGCGGTCAAAGCCAATGAAGGCGACCTGAAGGGTGATTGCCGCGCCAGCCATCTCTACCACCTGGCCCGCGCTTGTTTCATGAAAGGCGACAAGACCAGGGCTGTTGAACTCGCGCAAAAGGCTGTCGGTTTCGCGGACGACGCGAGCCTGAAGAAGCAACTCCGGTCCGCCCTCGACAGCTACAAGGCCGGCAAGCTGCCGAAAGCTGAATAGCGAAAACACACCCATGAAACACACACTCACACTCATCACCGCCTTGCTGCTCGCGCCGCGGGCCGCGCTCTCTGCGACTGACGGAGACGAGTTGGCTCGTAACTTCAGCCGGCCACCGGAGTCAGCGCGTCCGCACACGTGGTGGCACTGGATGAACGGGCACGTGACAAGAGCGGCGATTACGCGTGACCTTGAAGACATGAAGCGGATTGGGTTGGGCGGGTTCACGCTCTGGAACACGCAAGAAGGAATCCCCCCGGGACCGATCAAGTATGCCAGTGAGGAGTGGTGGGCGTTGCTGGAGCACACCATGAACGAAGCGGAGCGGCTCGGCCTCGAAATGGGTCTCTTTAACTGCGCGGGCTGGTCCTCGACCGGAGCGGCCTTCGTCACGCCCGACAAGGCGATGCAGGAAGTGGCGTGGACCGAAGCCGAGGTGAGAGGTCCGGGACGGGCACAAATGAAGCTGGCGATTCCGCGAGCCGCTCTGGGCATCGAGCGGGACATGAAGAAGGACCCCGTCATCAACCGCCGCTACTACATGCCCCGCGAGAACGTGGAGGGCTATTTTCGTGACATCGCGGTCTTTGCCGTGCCGGCGATTCCCGCCGTGCAGAAGCCATGGCAACTCAAGGACTGGTGGAACAAAGCCGCGTTCGGGAAAATGGCCGATCGCTTCACGCCTGATGAGCGCAACGCTCCCGCTGACCAAGTCATCCCGCTGGATCAGCTCATGGACATCTCGCGGTTCATGAACGCCGACGGGGAACTGGATTGGGAAGCGCCCGCCGGGAACTGGACGATTCTGCGGATCGGCTTCCAGCCGACGGGCCGGAGCAACCACCCCGCCTCCGAAGGCGGACGCGGGCTGGAGATAGACAAAATGTCCTCCGAGGCGATGGACTTCTACTGGGAGAACTTCCTCAACCGGGTCGTGAAGACGGCGGGGAATCGCATTGGCGGCACGTTGTTCGGCGTCAGCATCGACAGCTACGAGGTCGGCCACCAGAATTGGAACAAGGACTTCGCCCGCTCCTTCACCAACGCGATGGGATACGACCTCCGGAAGTTTTTGCCCGTCATCACCGGGCGGGTGGTGCAGAGCGTGGACTTCACCGAACGCGTCCTTTGGGACTACCGCAAAGTCGTCGGCGACCTGATCGCCAAGAATTACTACGGTCGCATGGCCGAACGTGCCCATGCGGCCGGGCTGCAATTCGCCGACGAACCCTACGGCAGTTACGGGAACACCAGCGACCCCGTGGTTGCCGGAAGCGTTGACATACCGACTTGCGAGTTTTGGGCTTATGACTCCAAGCGAGTAGGCCGAATTGCCGAGGCCAAAGTGGCTGCCTCGGCCGCCCACACCTACGGGCGAAAGATCGTTGACTCCGAAGCGTTCACTGGCTCACCGGCGCGTATCTTCGAAACCTATCCGGGCGGCATCAAGGCGCAGGGCGATTATTTCATGGCACAGGGGGTCAACCGCTTCAGCTTCCACACTTGGGCGCACGATCCCTACGGGGTTGCGCCCGGACTCGGGCTCGGCACCTACGGGTCGCGCTTCGACAACCGCAATACCTGGTGGCCGTATCGCAAACCCTGGCACGAGTATTTGAGCCGGTGTTTTTACCTGCTCCGCCAGGGCGAATTCGTCGGCGACGTCCTCTACTACGCCGGCGACGAAGCCCCGCTGCGCAGCGAGGAACTGCGCCGGGACATCATCCTGCCCGACCTTCCGCGTGGAACTGACTACGCGTTTGCCAATCCGGAAACCCTGCACCAGCTCCGCTTCGACAATGGACGGCTGCATACCGCAAAAGGCGCGAGCTTCCGCATCCTTGTCCTGCCGGATTCACCGTGGATGTCGCTTGACGACCTCGCGACAATCGAGCAACTCCTCGTCGAAGGCGCCGTGGTTTCGGCGAACAAACCGGTGTCGCCGCCAGGCAAGCTCAAGCCGGGCGAGATGGGAGAGTTCGAGACTCTCGTGAAGAAGATCTGGGGAGCGTGCGATGGCAAAAATGTGACCTCCAACAAGATCGGGAAAGGCGTGCTTTACTCGGGCATGCCCCTTGCCGATGTGCTGAAGCAGCACGGTATCGCGGCCGACTTTTCGTTCGCTCACATGACCAAGGCGCCGTTCGGCCCGACGCTCTATCCCGGAAGCGACATCGAGTTTATCCACCGCCGTGTCGGAAGCGATGAGATCTACTTCCTCAGCAACCAGCACGATGCTGAGAAGACGGTCGTTGCGACGTTCAGAGTGGCCGGCAAAGCCCCCGAGGTCTGGATGCCTGAAAGCGGAAAACGCTATCGGCTGCCGGACGCGAAGACCCTTGGACAGCAAACCGAGGCGACTCTTCATTTCGGGCCGAGCGAATCCCATTTCATCGTCTTCCGCGAGGCAGCCCAAGCGTCCGCCGCCGAACCCGCCCCGTGGCTGCGTTCAGAAAAACTCGTCAAGGACCTCAGCTCCGATTGGTCCGTCCATTTTCAGCTGGGAGGGACAAAGCTGACCGAGCCGATGCCAAAGCTCGCTTCCTGGACGGAGTTGAATAACGATAGCGCCAAATACCATTCGGGCGATGCCACCTATCGCAAAACCTTCGACTGGAACCCCAACGCCCGCGCTGACTCCGGCGACGGCAGCACGTTGTCCCTTGACCTCGGCACGGTGCAAGTCATCGCCCGCGTGGTCGTCAACGGCAAGGATTGCGGCATCGCGTGGAAGAGACCTTATCGGGTGGATGTGACGGCGGCCCTGAAGCCGGGAGCCAATGCGGTTGAGATCACCGTGGCAAATCTCTGGGTCAACCGCATCATCGGCGACCAGCAGCATCCCGACGATGTTGAATGGACGCGTCGGACCGGTTCAACGGCCGCCGGCGAAGGGCTGGTCAAGATCCCCGACTGGGTCGTCAACGGCACGCCAAGGCCCTCGTCGCAGCGCAAGGCGTTTGTCGCCTGGCGCTGGCCGCACCTGCAGAAGAAAGAACTCCTCCCGTCCGGCCTGCTCGGCCCGGTCACGATTCGATCAACCCAACCAGCCCGATGACCATGAAAACACACATACTTACCCTCGCCGCCCTGCTGCTCGCGCCGCTGGCCGCGAGGTTCCGTGGAGCCGTTGCCGGGGGTGTTCTCCTGCTGCCGTTTCCTGTAGCGGGATACGGTGAAACGCCATCGTCTGCCCAGCAGATCAGGCTGGGACCGCTGGTCAGGATCTACGATGCGCCCGAGACTCCCATCCGCTATGACGGCAGCCTCTCCACGCTGCGCAGAGACGGCGAGATGCATTTGTTCCACTCGTTCGGTTGCCGCGACAACAAGATCAGTTCCCACACGTGGCACAAGGGGACCATCAGCAACCTCTTTGCTGTCAAGGTATCCGACAGGAAGGAGCGCGACACATGGAACTACAACGGGTTCTACAGGAAACTTCCGGTCAAGGGCATCTGGATCCTGGGCATCTACAAGTGCCCCGACGGCGACTTGCTGGGGATCGCACACGCCGAACTGAACAGCCTTCGGGAGGGTGAGACCCGAATCGACGACGCCAACCTGCGGTACGCATTGGGACTTGGTTACTCAACCAATAACGGCCTGACCTGGACGTATTGCGGCGAGATCGCGCGTCCCGGCGACGACCGGTGCAACATCGGCGGCGGCGCCTTCATCATCCGCGACGGCTACATCCATGTGTACTTCAATGACGCGCAGACCTATACGGGGAAATGGGACGGCTCCCGAGTGCAGTGTGTCGCACGGGCCACGCTGGCCGACGTGTTGGAGGCCGCATCCCGTCACAAGGTGACCGTTTGGCATAAGTACCGCGACGGCCGGTGGGATACCGCGGGGCTCTCCGGCATGGCCGGCAGCGATCTCATCCCGAATATCACGGGACGTGAAGACATGCATGTGGACGCCACCTACTGCACCGCGCTGAAGAAGTACCTGATGACCGTGCATGCCCAGGGGAAGCGCTTGTTGTTCCTGTTCTCATCGCCCGACGGACTGCACTGGAGCAAGGAAGCCACCTTGGATCACGCTGACGAGCATTGTCTCCAGGCATATTCGACCTTCGTGGACTTCGACGGGCCCTCGGACGACGGCCACACGGTGGACGGCGATTTCTACATCACCTGGCCCCGGCTCGGATCCGGCGGTCAGCACCGGAGCGCCGTGTTCCAACGCAGGATCACCGTCGAATCGGCTCCCCCTTCTCCCGGGCCAGCGGACGCTGCCCCAGGACCCGGACGGAAAGGGCCCCCCCGTGAACAATAGGAGAAGGAGATGGCGACCATGAAGAGGATGCTCCCTGCACTTGCCGCCTCTTTGCTCGCGCCGCTGGCCGCGCTGCATGCCGCTGATCGTGAAAGACAGAAGCCCAACATCCTCGTCATCCTCGCCGACGACCTTGGCTATGCCGACATCCCGGCGCACGGCGGCCAGGGGCTTTCGATGCCGCATTTGGACGAACTCACGCGGCAGGGCGTGCGTTTTTCCAACGGCTACGTCACCTCGCCGCAGTGCTCGCCCTCGCGCTGCGGGCTGCTGACGGGCATCTACAACCAGCGCTTCGGGCACGAGCACAATGGTTGCATGGAGGCGGCCTTCAACGCGGGGGCGAGGACGCTCGCCGAGCACCTGCGACCTTCCGGCTACGCCACGGCGGCGTTCGGCAAGTGGCATCTCGGCGACAATGTGGCGTCGCATCATCCCACGAAGCACGGCTTCGACGAATGCTGGGGCTACACGGAATACGCCGAGGCCGCACGAGCCGATCGGCCCGGATTCCCCGTGCCCCTGCAACCTCCTGCCGCGTTGCATGCGCAGAACTTCGCGGCGCGCGCGGCGGACTTCATCGCGGCGCACGCGGCGCAGCCGTGGTTCATCTACTTCGCACTGCACGAGCCCCACGTGCAGGTGATCCCGACGCCGGAGTCCACCTCCCTGATGAGGGGGGCGTCAAGAGACCCCCTCCGGCGGAAATGTCTTGGCGTGCTGCGCGATGTCGATGCCGGGGTGGGCATCGTGCTCGCGAAGGTGCGGGAGCTGAAGCTGGAGGAACGCACGCTCATGGTCTTCCTCAGCGACAACGGCGCGCCGCACGAGCTGAACGCCTCCGCACCGGACGGCGGGGAGACGAAGCCCAAGGCCGGTGACGACGAGCAGGAAGACGGCAATCCGGCGGCCAACGGTTCGAGCAACGCCCCTTTGCGCGGGCGGAAAGGAACGCTCTGGGAAGGCGGCATCCGCGTGCCGTTCGTGATGGCGTGGAAGGGCACACTGCCCGCCGGGCAGACCTACGACCAACCCGTCATCAGCCTCGACATCGCCGCCACTGCGCTCGCCGCTGCGGATGCCGCGCCGCTCGCCGGCGCCAGGCTCGATGGCGTGAACCTGTTGCCGTTCCTCAAGGGCGAGAACAAGGGCGCGCCCCATGACCGCCTCTTCTGGCGCTATGCCGACCGCAACCTGTTCGCCGTGCGCGAGGGCAACTGGAAGCTCGTGCGAAGCAAGACACCCGCCGCACAATTGTTCGATCTCAGCGCCGACATCGGCGAGCGCAATGACCTCGCCGCGCAGCACCCGGACGTCGTGAAACGCCTCCAGTCCGCGTGGGATGCGTGGAACGCCACCCTGCAGCCACCCGCGCTCGACAGAACGTCAGCAAAGCAAACCAAGGACACGCCATGAAACGCACCCACACCCTCCTCACCACCCTGCTCCTCACGCCGTTCCTGAAAGCGGGCGAGAACACCATCGGGGCCACGGTGGTGAACCTGCGGGGCCGTCCTGCGGGGTTGTCGCGTGCCTGCGTTTTCCGGCGGATCCTCGGTGGCGACAGATCCAAGCTGGTCGCAGGCCGTCAAGAGTGTGCCGCTGGATGAGTCGGGTTTGGGAAAAATCGAACGTTGTGTGGAGGCGGTTGGAGCGGTTTCTCCTTTGCCTCGTATCTGCACGCGTGACGGTAAGTTGTTTGTTACGGGGAGTAACAAAGAGATTCGACCTGCCGGCTTTCATTATGCGCATCCTGCCTTCAGGACAACCCCCATTCCTTCGCCCTCCGGTCCCACCCAATGGCTTTTCAGGGGCCTCCCGCAGAAAGCAAATTCCTAGCAGTAGCGACGGTCGAAGCCTTCGCTTTGGCGCCCAGTCAAAATAGACTGTTACCGGGAAACACAGACATTTAAGTTTCTGAAAGCGAATCATGAAGAACCGGGCGAAGCCCATTGCCGAACAAGGCAAAAGGAACGAAATAATGAAGAAGACCCTACTAATCGGCCTGCTCTGCGCGGGCGCACTCACGCTCCATGCGGCGGAAACAAACGACACCACCAAAAGCCCGCCGGAGGCGATGATTTTGAACTACCACCTGATGCATCCAGGCGGCGCCAGCGCCCCGGGCGATCCCAATGCGGCCTTCTATCTCGATGGCACATATCACCTGCACTACATCCTGACGCACCAGTGGCTGGGAAAGAAATCCTTCTCCTTCGTCCACGTCACCA
>CAYRFK010000214.1:0-8565 GCA_964423465.1 uncultured Verrucomicrobiota bacterium
AATCGGCATGGACGTCTTCGACTGCAATGGACGGCGGGTCGGGGAAGTTCGCGATCTTGCGCTGGATATCGAGAGAGGACGCGTGGTCGAGATCATCGTTTACTCCGGAGGCTTCCTCGGCTTCATGCAGAGGATCGTTGCGGTGCCGCCCGGAGCCTTCACGTACGACCGCGAGAAGGGGGAGTTCAAGTTCCGATCGGTCGACCGCGCCCAGTTCGAGGCGGCGCCCGAGTTCTCGCTCTCGAACTGGGAAGAGCACACCCAGAGCCGCCATGTGGCCAAGAGCTACATCTACTTCGCCCAGATACCGTACTTCGCGGCGGATGGAAACGACAGCAAGTCCGGCATGACCGCCACCGAACCGCTGGGGCACATCACGCGGGCCAGCCGAATGCTGCATATGCGGGTCCGGAACGCACAGGACGAGCAACTGGGCACGGTGCACGCCATGGTGTTCGCCCTGCCGAAGGACACCATCAGCCACGTCATCGTTCGGGGCACGGGAAAGGTGCAGTCGAAGAGCGCAATTCCATCCCGTTCGTTGCGTTACAACGCAGCGCACACCGAACTCGTTCTCGATGTCACCAAGGACGCATTCCTCAACGAGCCGCGGTTCCGGTGGTCGTATGACGACAAGAACAGGGGCCGCATCATCTCGATCTTCCGAGACGACGTCAACTTCCAGCAGGAGACGTATTCCAACACCAAGGTCGTCACCAACAACGGTGTGAATACGCGGCAGAAGTTCGATGAGGGCAGCGCCGGTTCGTACAAGCCGCTCGCGCAAGGCACCAGCTTCCGCGATGTCGACAAGACACACCGCATCTACAAGGCCATGAGGGCCGACACCAGCCTGTCGCAGACCGCGCAGGACGTGGAGGTGGGCACCGTGAACGGCCGGGTCACGCTTCGCGGGCATGTGAATACCGAGGAGGGGAAGCGCTCGATCGGTGCGATCGCCGAGAAGGCCGGGAAAGCGGAGGACGTCAGCAACCTGCTGGAAGTAATACCGCGCCCGGTGACGAGCAAGAATGTCCAATGAACCCGCGGCGGACGGTGCTGAAGGGGATGTGTCATATCCAAGCCCTGGTGCTGCCCGCGCTGCAGGGCTGGTGCGGGAGATGGAAACGATGGATGGCCGACAAATGGGAAGTGGAACTTGGGAGAAACAGTTATGAAGATTGCAGTCACAAGGGCAATGGGAATCGCAGCAGTTGCATGTGCATGGGCTGGGGCTGGCTGCTCTCAGAGATCCGAATCGGAGCCGGCCGGGACTCCCGGGGTCGGGGAGCGGGCGGGCGCCGCGATGGATAGGGCCGCGGAGAAGACGGTGGATGCGGCCAAGGCCACCGCGGCTGCGACGAAGGAGGCCGCGGGCCGGGCGACGGAGAAGACCGGCGAGGTCGTTGAGAAGGCCGGGGCGGCTATCGAGAAGGCGGGGGCCGGCATGCAGAACCAGCAAGCGAATCCGCCGACCGCGAAGTGATGTCCGGGCTGGGACGGCGCGTCGTCCCCGCGGAAAGACGGCGCTGGCGACCCATCGCTCGACGAGTTCCCTGAAGACCGGGGTGCAGACGCGGAATGGCGAGGTCACGTTGACGGGTGTGGCGAAGAATGCGGCGGAGAAGTCCCTCGTCACCAAGCTGGTGTCCGACATCCAGGGTGTGACCGGCGTGGACAACCAAATGACCATCGACGTGGCGTTGAACCGGTAGACAGCACATGGCGTCGCACGGCCGGGCGGTGCGGGATGCACGGCCCGGCCACGATGCCGGATGGAAGAAGGGATGAAAACATGAGCGGAAAGAAAGAGATCGTGAAGGGTCGGATCGAGGAAGCAGCCGGTGTCCTGACGGGCAACGACAAGCTTCGCAGCAAGGGCAAGAAGGATCAGGCCATCGGCCGGGTCAAGCAGGCGGCCTCGGCTGCGACCGAAAAGGTCGTGCGCCGGTTGCGCGCGTAGCGAGTGAAGCAGGTGCGAGTCGGGCCGGGGCAGGCGCACTGGGCCTGCCCCGACCCGCCGCGCTGACGGGAGAAGCGATATGTTGCGAACGATTCTTCTTGTTCTCGTGGTGCTGCTGCTCATCGGCGCACTTCCTGCGTGGCCGCACAGTAGGGCGTGGGGCTACTACCCGAGCGGGGGGGTGGGGGTGATTCTAACCGTCCTGATCCTCCTGATTCTCTTTGGACGAATCTGAACGGCGAACCATGTTGCAACTGTGCGATGAAGCCCAATCCATGAGACGCACCCCGAAGATCAGGGCCACGGAGGAGGAACGCATCGCAAGGCAGAGCGTGAGGGTGGTGCGGATGACCGTCGTGCCGAGTGCCATGGTGACGCAAACCAGCGTCAGTGGGGAAGAGGTCATGGTGACGGCGGCCGGTGGCGTGAAGGTTCTCATCCGCCGACATGTGGCGCAGCCACCTGGCCGGTGCCCGTTTCTCTGCCACGAAGTCCGTCGTATCGACGCCGCCGCGCATACCGTCGGTTCGGCCGGCTGATGGAGTATCGCATTGCACAGGAAGTTGCATACGGGGTTGGTGCCTCCGGCTGACTTGCATGGGCCAAAGATGGGCGCCAGTCACGCGGATACCCGGGCCGGCACGCCGGAGATTCACGATACGATCGTGGATCCAACGGCCGTGGAACTGGGAAGACTGCGGGCGGAAGTGGCGTCGGGAAACGAGGCTCTTCTCCGCCTCGCCGCCGACTTCGACAATTTTCGCAAACGAACCCGTCGTGATTCCGTGGTCTCCGCGTCCGCCGAGAAGGAGCGGTTCATTCTTGAATTGCTGCCGGTGCTTGACGATCTGGAGAGGGCTTTGGATTCCGGTCAGGCCGCGGCCCCCGCGACGCTGCGCCAAGGCGTGACCATGACGCTGCGGCAATTGCTCCAGCTGCTGCATCGCCATGGCGTCGATTCTGTCGAGGATGCCGGCGTCCCCTTTGATCCCCATCGGCATGAGGCGGTCACCGTGCGCAACGATCCGGATCGGCCCGACCGGTCGGTCCTCGATGTGATCCGGCGCGGCTACCGGCATGGCGACCGGGTCATCCGTCCCGCCGGGGTGGTGGTCAACGGGAGCCCTTCGTGCGGAGACGAACATGCCGGTTGAGTTCAGGGATTACTACGATGTGCTCGGCGTAGCCCGCGACGCGAGCGACGCGGAGATCAAGACCGCCTTTCGCGCCCTGGCGCGCAAGCATCATCCAGACGTGGCGAAGAACAAGGTCGGGGCCGAGAACCGATTCAAGGAGATCAATGAGGCCAACGAGGTGCTCGGCGACCCGCACAAACGCCGCCGGTATGATGAACTGGGGGCGACATGGAACGAGCCCGGCCATCCTCGCGCGGGCTCATCCCGCGGCTCGCCCGGGGGATCCGCGGAAGGAGCCGAGGAGTTCCACTTCGACGGAACGGGTTTCAGCGACTTCTTCGAGCAGTTCTTTGGCAGCCGGGGCCGCTCGTCCGGCGAGTTCGGCCACGAGTGGGCGAGGGCGGACGCCCGCAACACCGTCCCGCACCGTGGCCAGGATATTGTGGGCGACATCCTCGTCACTCTGGATGAAGTCCTGCGAGGTTCAACACGAACGATCCGGCTGCAACGGACCGACCCCCTGACGGGGCAGTCCACGGAGCAGACGTTGCGGGTGAGGATCCCGGCCGGCGTGCGGGATGCGCAGATGATCCGCCTGGCCGGCAAGGGCGGAGCCGGCACGGCCGGGGGCAACTCAGGCAACCTGTTTCTGCGGGTCGCGTACGGGTCGCATCCCGAGTTTCGAGTGCGGGGAGCCGATCTCTATCACGAGTTGGATCTGTCACCATGGGAGGCGGTGCTGGGTGCCGCCATTCAGATTCCGACCTTGGACGGAAATGTGTCCCTCAAGATCCCGCCTGGCTCGATGGCGGGGCGCGACTTCCGGCTGCGAGGCTTGGGATTGCCCGGGCTGGATGGAGTGCGCGGCGATCTGCACGCCATGGTCAGCATCCATGTTCCACCGATCACGTCGCCGGAACAGAAGACGCTGTGGAGAAGTCTGGCAGCATCAACGGCCTTCAACCCGAGGCGTCGGCCATGACGGTCCCTATGGCAAGGGCGCAGAACGGGTGAGGCGACGATCGCCCTATGACCGTTGCCGTTGATGAAGGGGGATCTGCGCCTGGATTGTGGTGCCTTGCCGTGCTTGGATTCGACCTTGAACGTGCCGCCGAGCAGCTCTGGGCATCTCCATGTGCGCGGCATGGCTGTCGCGTATCACGGTAGGGTTCTACCCCATATCGCTCGCGTGATGGAAGCAGCTATTTTCAGCCGGCTTGGTTGCGGGATGAAGGCAGCACATGCGCATGATATGGGCACGTCATAAACTCCGACAGGATAGGCGGCTTCCGCCGCGCATACTCGCGGCGGATGGGCCCCTGCGCGCGGAGTTGTTCAGCGTCGAGCAGTTGCGTCGGCATGCCGTCGCCTTGGCGGGGCGGCATCGGCTTGACGTGCAGGCAGGCCCGAACCGGCTGTTGCCGCGCTTGGCGGACAACGAGCGGACGTTGATTCATGCCTACGATCTGATGACGGGCGCGGAGGCCGAAGGGCGGCGCGGCAGCCCGGCGGGCGAATGGCTGCTGGACAACTTCTATCTGGTGGAGGAGCAAATCCGGCTGGCGCGACTGCATCTCCCGCGAACCTACAGCCACGAGTTGCCGCGACTGGCGAATGGAGCGGCGGCGGGTTTTCCCCGCGTGTACGACATTGCGCTGGAGTTGATTGCCCACGCCGACGGACGCGTGGACGCCGAAAGCGTCAGCCACTTCGTCGCGGCTTATGAGACGGTCAACACGTTGACGCTTGGCGAGCTGTGGGCCGTGCCGATCATGCTGCGGTTGGGGCTGATCGAGAACTTGCGACGCGTTTCGGCGCATATCGCCGGGCGCCGTCGCGATGTCGTGCTGGCCGAGCGGTGGGCTGCTCGCCTGCTGACGGCGGTGGAGGGGAATTCGGCGACCGTCCTGCGGGTGCTGGCGGAGATGGCGGAATCCGAGCCGCCATTCAGCAATGCGTTTGTCGAGGAGTTCTGCGGTCGGATGCAGGGGCAGGGACCGGCCCTGGCCACCGTCGAGAGCTGGGTGCAGCACCGGCTCGCCGAGCAGGGTTTGACCCGCGAGCGCCTGCAGCGGGCCGACACCCAGAACCAGGCGGCCGACCAGGTTTCCATCGGCAACTGCATCGGCAGTTTGCGCGCTTTGGGCGCGATGGATTGGCGGACTTTCGTCGAGACGTCGAGCGCGACCGAGCAGGTGCTGCGCGCCGATCCGACGGGTGTGTATGCCGGCATGGACTTCGTCACGCGCGACCGGTATCGCCATGTCGTGGAGGATCTGGCGCGGCGGTCCCGGTCCGACGAGGAGGCCGTGGCGCGTGCGGCCATCGATCTTGCCGCGGAAGCCTTTCGCCGCGACGGCCCGCTGTCGCGCACCGCCCATGTGGGCTACTATCTCATCGACCGGGGACGTGAGCGTCTGGAGCGCATCGTCCGGGTCCGCTGGTCGCGGCGACGGCCCTTTTCGCGGATGGCGCGTCGCTTTCCGGTCGGTTGCTATGTCGGATCGCTGGCCCTGGTCACGGCGACCGCCGCCGTCCTGCTGCTGGAGCCGCTTCGGATGTTGGGGCGGGACGACTGGCCGGTCTGGCTCGTGGCGGCGCTGGGCATCGTGGCTGTGTCGCAGATGGCCGTCGCGCTGGTGAACATGGCGACGAGCCTCCTGATCGGGCCACACCCGCTGCCGCGGCTGGACTTTTCGAAAGGGATCCCGGGCACGGATCGCACCCTGGTGGCGATCCCCACGCTCCTGCCCGATGCCCGGGCCGTCGCCGAGTTGCTGGAAGGACTGGAGATCCGCTACCTGGGAAATCGCGACCCGAACCTGTTCTTCGCGCTGCTTACCGACTTTCGCGATGCGCCCGAGGCGACGCTGCCCGACGACGCGGAACTGCTGCGTATGGCGCGCGACGGCATCCTCGCGTTGAACGCACGATATGGTTTCGCGGACATGCCCGTCTTCTACCTGTTCCACCGGCCGCGGGTCTGGAACCCGCACGAGCGCCTCTGGATGGGCTACGAACGCAAACGGGGCAAGCTGGAGCAGTTCAACGCACTGCTGCGCGGAGGGCCGCGCTCGCCGTTCTCCGAGATCGTCGCAGACCTGGCGGTGCTGCCCACGATTCGCTACGTGCTGACGTTGGACACCGACACCGCCTTGCCGCGTGATGCCGCCCGCAAGCTCGTCGGCACGATGGCGCATCCGTTGAACCGGCCGCGCTTCGATCCTTCCACAGGTCGTGTGGTCGAAGGGTACGCCATCTTGCAGCCGCGCACACCCATCGGCCTCGCGGCGGCCCACCGTTCGCGCTTCGCCCAGCTCAGCGCCGGGGAAGCGGGGATCGATCCCTACACGCGCGAGGTATCCGACGTGTACCAGGACTTGTTTGCAGAGGGATCCTACGTTGGGAAGGGCATCTACGACGTGGACGCATTTCGGCAGGCTACGGCCGGGCGGTTTCCGGAGAACCTGATTCTGAGTCACGACTTGGTGGAGAGCGGGTATGCCCGGTCGGCGCTGGTGTCGGACGTGGAACTGTATGAGGACCACCCTGCGAGTTTCACCGCCGAGATGAGCCGGCGCCATCGCTGGATTCGCGGCGACTGGCAGATCGCCGGCTGGCTGCTGCCGCGCGTGCTCGGGCCGTCCGGCAAGCGCGAGCCCAATACGCTCACCGCGCTCGCATGGTGGAAGATCTTCGACAACCTGCGCCGCAGCCTGGCACCCCCGGCCCTGTTCCTGATGCTGCTCGGCGGCTGGGCGCTGGCATCCCCGGCGTTGACCGGCTACTGGACACTGTTTGTGTTCGCTCTGCTGCTGCTGCCCGCGTGCGTTTCGTTGCTGGTGGATCTGTTCCGGAAACCCCGCGAACGGGCGTGGGGCGTCCACCGCAACGCCGCCTTCGACACGATCGGGCGACAGGTGGCGGAGGCCGCGCTTTCGCTATGCACCTTGCCGTATCGGGCCGTGGTCCACATGGACGCGATCCTGGTTTCCGCCGGTCGCATGGTGTTCACGCGGCGCGGACTGCTGCTGTGGCACACGCCGCGCTATGCGCGGCGCAACGGCTGCAAGACACCCGCTGACTTCTTCGCGGAGATGTGGGTCGCGCCGCTGTTCGGAGCGATCGGCGGCGGATGGATGGCGCTGGAGTACCCCGCCGAGTTGCTCGTCAGCGGGCCTCTGCTGCTGGCATGGCTGGCCGCTCCCGCTGTCGCATGGTGGATCAGCCGGCCGCTGGTGACCCGCCCTCCCGTCCTTTCCGAGGCGCAACACGTGTTTCTGCGCGGTCTGGCCCGCCAAACCTGGGGATACTTCGAAGCACTGGTCAACGCGGAGGAAAACTGGCTGCCGCCCGACAATCTTCAGGAAACCCCGACACGGCTCGTCGCCTCCCGCACCTCGCCGACCAACATCGGGATGGCCTTGCTGGCCAATCTGTCGGCTTGGGATTTCGGATACCTGTCCACCGGCGAATTGCTTGAACGCACGGAGAAGACCCTGGATACCATGCAGCGTCTCGAACGCTACCGGGGACATCTCTACAACTGGTACGACACACGCACGCTGGCGCCGCTGCGGCCGCTCTACGTATCGAGCGTGGACAGCGGAAATCTGGCCGGGGCGCTGGCTGTGTTGCGCATCGGTCTGCTGGAGTTGACAACCCAGCCCATCGTATCGCCCCGCCTGTTGTCCGGGCTGCGTGACACGCTGGACATGGCGGACTCCCCGGCGCTGGCGCCGCTACGGGCGAAACTGAATGAGACTCCGCCGACGACGCTGCCCGCCGCGATGACGCTGCTCCAGGAACTTGCCCGCGTGATCGAGGCGCTTCCCGTCGACGGCGACGCGGACCGGCAATCGTGGAGGCAGTCGCTCGCGCGGCAGTGCTGCGCCGCGCGAGACGACCTGCGGTTTCTCGTGCCCGATCCCCGGTTCTTTGAAGGCATACCGACGCTGCGGGAGCTGGCGAGCGCGTCCACCGGAAGCGAGCGCGCCGCCGAGCGCATCCGCCGCATCGACCGGCTCGCCCGGAGTTGCGTCGATCAGGCGGACATGGACTTCGCGTTTCTCTACGATCCCGCGCGCGATCTGCTGGCGATCGGCTACAACGTCAGCGAGCGGCGGGGGGACCCGGCGTATTACGACCTGCTCGCCTCGGAGGCACGCATGGCCAGCTTCATTCTCATCGCCCGGGATCGGCTGCCGCAGGAGCATTGGTTTGCGTTGGGCCGACAGGTGACCACCCACGCCGGCGCGATGGCCCTGTTGTCGTGGAGCGGTTCGATGTTCGAGTACCTGATGCCGCTGCTCGTGATGCCGACGTACGAGCACACGTTGCTCGATCGGACCTACCGCGCGGTCGTGGCCCGGCAGATCGAATACGGGCGCCAGCGCGGCGTGCCGTGGGGCATTTCCGAGTCGTGCTACAACGCCACCGACGCGCATGGGGTCTACCAGTATGGGG
>CAYRFK010000215.1:0-8562 GCA_964423465.1 uncultured Verrucomicrobiota bacterium
AGGGCCGGGCCGCTGGCCCGGCCGAACGGAAAACTGATTCCCTTCGAATCCGGATCCCGGCACACTGCGCGCATGCCATTGCCCCTTCACAAGACAAAGATCGTCGCGACCATCGGGCCGGCCTCCGAGTCGCCGGAGATGATCGAGCGGCTGATTCTCGCGGGGATGAACGTCGCGCGGCTGAACTTTTCGCACGGCGACTTCTCCGGTCATGCGGAGCGCATCGCGCGCATTCGCGCCGCGGAGAATGTCACCGGGCGGCGCGTCGCCATCCTGGCCGACCTGCCGGGACCGAAGATGCGCCTCGGCACGATCGCGCCGGAGCCGGTCGAACTCCGCACGGGGGAGAGCTTCACCCTCACCGCCGAGGAGGTCGTCGGCGACGCACGGCGGGTCTCGATGAGCTTCGCTCGGCTGCCCCGGGTCGTGAAGCCGGGGGACCGCCTGTTCCTGAACGACGGCCTTGTGCAACTCGTCGTCGCGCGGGTCGCTGGCAGCGACGTGCATTGCACCGTCGCGGTGGGCGGGGAACTGCGTTCACGCAAGGGGCTCAATCTCCCCGGAATCCGCCTCGGCATAGGGGCATTCACCGACCACGACCGCGACTGCCTCGAGTTCGCTCTGGCCAACGGGGTGGATGCTGTGAGCCAGTCCTTCGTGGAGACGGCCGACGACATCGACGCCGTGCGGTCCGCCGCGCAGGCCCTCGGCCGGCGGCCGTTCATCATCGCCAAGATCGAGCGGGCGGATGCCCTCCGGAATTACGACGAGATCCTGCGGGCCGCCGACGGCATCATGGTGGCGCGCGGCGATCTGGGCGTCGAAGTTCCCATCGAGCAGATGGCCATCCTGCAGAAGCAACTCATCGCAAAGGCCAGCCTCGCGGGCAGGCCGGTCATCACCGCGACGCAGATGCTCGAGTCGATGACGACCAGCCGCCTGCCGACGCGCGCCGAGGCCACCGACGTGGCCAACGCGATCCTGGACGGAACGGACTGCATCATGCTTTCGGGCGAATCGGCGATGGGCCGGTACCCGGAGGAATCCGTCGCCATGCTGGCAAAGATCGCGGCGTACACCGAAGCCCACCGGCCGCCGATGCGGCCGGATGACTGGCGGACCGCCCTGCACCAGCGCCCCCCGGCCGCCGCCGCGGAGGCCATCGCCGCGCTGGTCGAGAACGCGCTCGCCACGGTGCCCTGCGCAGCGGTGTTCGTTCCCACCCTCACCGGCACGACGGCCCGCATGATCTCGCGGTTCAATCCGCCGGTCTGGATCGTCGCCGCGAGCGGTGACGAGGCGGTCTGCCGTGGACTGGCCTTTTCCTACGGGGTCCATCCGATCGCGGTTGTCGCCGATCCGGAGGACTGGCGCGACTTCGCCGTTGCCTGGCTCCACGAGCATCCGCAATCCGGCGCCATGGCCATGCTCGTGGCGGGTCCTTCCGAGCGCCACCCCGCCGCCCGACATCGGATCGAATTCATGCGGGTCGACGACCGGCCGGCCTGACGGGCGCATCTCCGACTGCCCAAGAGCGGAGATGCGCCCTCTGACGCGAAGCGCCGCGATTGGACCCGTCGCTGTCCGCGTGACATAGTGGGAGGCATCCGGGAGGAACGGCCGCCATGAATCGAAGAACCTTCGTCCGCGCGCTCGGCGCCGCCGGGGCCGCCATTGCGTTACGCCCGCACGGGACCGTCGCGGCACCCCCGACGATCGGTCTCGGGTTCAGCCTGTACGGGATGAAATCGCTGCCGCTCGCCGCCGCTCTCGAGACCTGCGCCGGCATCGGTTACCGGAACGTCGAGCTGGCGCTCATGCCCGGGTTTCCGGCCGAGCCGCAAGCGCTGTCCGCTGCCGACCGGAAGGTGCTGCGCGAATTGTTGGCGAAGCACGGCCTCTCGGTTTCGGGCCTCATGGACAACCTGAGCCTCACCGCGGATGACGCCGCACACGCGGCGAACCTCGACCGCATCCGCGCCGCGGCGGAACTGGCCCGCGACCTCGCGCCGGAGTCACCGCCCGTCCTCGAGACGGTGCTCGGCGGCAAGCCGGCCGAGTGGGACACGCTTCGCGAACGCATGGCGTCCCGCGTTCGCGACTGGGCAAGGGCGTCGGCGGAGGGCGGGATCACGGTCTGCCTGAAGCCCCACGTCAACAGCGCGGTGAACTCGCCCGAGCGCCTGCTATGGCTGCACAAGCATGCCGCCAGCCTGGCGGTGAAACTCTGCTACGACTTCAGCCACTTCGCCGTGCAGGGCATGGATCTCGCGACGACGCTGGAGGCCATCCTGCCTGAGACAAGGTTCATCCACGTCAAGGACGTCGAGGGCGCGCCGGACAAGGTCCGGTTCCTCCTGCCCGGCGAGGGCCGCATCGACTATTCGCAGTACGCGGCGCTGCTGCGGAAGCACGCGTGGAGCGGCCCCGTGGTCGTCGAGGTCAGCGCGATGATCTCGAAGCAACCCGCCTACGATCCCGTCGATACCGCGCGGAAGTGCTTCGCCGCGCTGGCCCCGAAGTTCACCGCCGCATGACGCATGCCCTTGCTCCCGGATCCATGCCGGGCAGGCAGGAGTGCCTGCCCCACACTGCCTCAACGTGAAGCAGACACTCTTGTCTGCCCCGTGATCTTCATCACCCGTCTCATCTGACCTCTTGGAGGCCCGCTTGTCGCGCAGGCGGGACGGGCTTGGACGGGACCGGCGGACGCTCCGGCAACACCGGCAGCAGAAGGCTCGACGGATGCTCCGCGTCGTGGAGGATGCTCACGGTGCCGGCGGGGGGATGGGAATCGTATTGGTAGCTCGAACTGCCCGACTTCGTCATGCCAACCGGGTTGGCCAGCGGAGGGCGAGTGATCGTCACGGCCAGCTTGTGACCGGGACGCAACACGTGCCCCACAGCGGGGATCTCGATCTGGAACTCGCATGCGACATGGGGCGTCACCGGCTCGGCTCGATCGTGCGACTCGTTCATCATCAACCAGAGCTACCCTGCCGTTGGACCACGGCTGTTTGACGATCTAGTTCTCGATGATCTCGTGGCCGTCGCGCCATGTGCGGGGATCCCACGGGCTGAGCGCCCCGCCCGATGCGCCGGTCCCCCGAATGGACGCCGTCACGGTCACATAGCGGTCGTTGAGATCCCCAGCGTTCCAGGGCCGCGTCGCAAGCTCGTAACCGCACGTGACGAAGATGGCCGGCCATGTGCGGCCGGGATCCGCGCGGTCGAACCCCCGGGGGTACCCGATCGCGAGCGCGATCTTCGTGCCGTCGGACATGGTCGCGAAAGCGAACTCCCCCGCCGCCCCGCCGGCCTTCGCCGCAACCGGGAGCCCCGTCGCGGACAGGGCGCAGACGGCGGCCATTGTGAGAAACATCCTTCGATTCGGCCTCATGATGCGCCGCAGCATTGCAGGCCCCCTGTCCGGACCAATGGGAATCACCCGGCGCGAGACCCGCGCCGATGCGACAGCTCGGGCAGCCCGATGTCGCGCACCATGCTGCCGGGAATCACGGCCCTGGCCAGCGGCGGCCGGCCGAGGTGGGTCCGCAGATTCTCAAGAAACCTGACGTTTCCGAAGGCGCGGGCCTTGGCCTGGTACAGGGCCAGCCGGTTCAGCGCCCGCTGGGATGCATACCCGTCGTCCGGCAGCGTCTGATGCAGGAGCCATGCCGTATCGAGCATTTCGCCAAGCTCATCGAGGTCGGACACGTCGCCCCGCTTCACGCGGTGCCAGACCTCGTTCAGGCGCGGAGGATGGAATGCCAGCTCGTAACAGTACTGAAGCCTCTCACGACCGTTCATGTCAGCGGGACCCCCACAGCGCCATGTCCGCCTTCAGATTGATGAGATTCTCCCGCACGAGAGGATCCCGCGCAAAAGGGCTCGGAAGGCGTTCCGCCGCGTCCTCGATCTCGGAGAACGGCACGCCGCCCCGGGCGAGGATGTACTGGATGTCGGCCCGATCGATCTCGTCGTAGCGAATCAACTTGCTGGCAATCAGGTCGGCGACCGTGCCCGTCCGCACCCGGAGCTTCGCCCCCTGCCACAGGGTCAACCCCCTGCCCGCCACAGGAGGCTGAAGACAGAGGCGCAGCGGACCGATCCACTCGATGTGGTCGCCGGCATAGTCATCGTCCGGATTGACCGGCAGGCCAACCGAAGCGGCGGCCCGGCGCAGGTCGCCTTCATCGACATCGGAGTACGGCCCCGCCACGTCCACATCGAGACTGGTCCGATCCGGCTCATCTAGGAGAATGAAGGCTGCGCTCCCGTAAATGTACAAGGCCGCCTCGGCCTGCAACGCGGCATCGATTCCTTCAAGGTACGCCACGAGTTTCGCCCTGTTCATCGCATCCAGCATACCGGCGCATGGCCCCAGCCTCAAGCCGAACCGCGGCGCCGAACGGCTCCGTTGCGGCCCCCGTTGCGAAGAATCCTTGGCAATCGCAGGCGGCTTCTGGAATATGATTCATGGATGCATGATGACTCCAATTCGCGGCACGAGGTATTCCTGCGCCAGTTCACGGCGCATGAGCCGGCGTTGAGGGCGTTGGTGCGGTAGCTGGTGGCGGGCTGGAGGACGTGATGAACGCCCGCCTGGCGTTGACGTTCTCGGGCGGGAAGAACGCGGTGTTCGTTGACCGGGTCATGTTGAAGAGCCACCGGAAGGAGATTGGGCCATGATCATGAAATACGTCCGTACCGAGCCGCGTCTTGCGGTGGCCATGGCCGGATGGATCGGGCTGGCCGCGCACACGGCGGCGGCCGCCCCGGCGAGGATCCCGCCTGCGGGTCCGTTCGCCGTCGAATTCTTCGTTGCGCCGGCAGGCGACGACGCCGGCGCCGGGACGCGCTCGAAGCCGTTCGGCTCGCTGGAACGGGCGCGCAATGCCGTCCGCGAACTCAAGGCAAGGGGCGGACTCCCCGGTCCGGTCGCAGTGCGTCTGCTGCCGGGCGAGTACGCGGTGAAGGCGACGTTCGAACTCGGCGCCGGCGACTCCGGCACGGAGGCGGCGCCCATCGTCTATCGGGCGGACACGCCGGGCGCGGCCGTATTCTACGGCGGCAAGCGACTGCGCGGCTTCTCGCAGGTCACCGATGCGGCGGTGCTTGCGCGGCTGCCGGACGGGGCGCGCGGAAAGGTCTTTCAGTGCGATCTGCGAAAACAAGGCGTAACGGATTTCGCGCCGCTACAGGAGCGCGGGTACGGGAAGCCGCCGCCGAAGGCCACTCTGGAACTGTTCTTCGACGGCGAGCCGCTCACGCTGGCACGGTGGCCGAATCGCGGATTTGTCCACGGAGGAAAGATCGTCGACCCGGGTGCGAAAGGGAAGGACGGTCCGTCGGTGTTCGAGTATCTCGACGATCGCCATGCGCGGTGGGCGAAGGCGGAGGACGCCTGGCTGTTCGGCTACTTCGCGCACGGCTGGGCGGACCGCACGCTGAAGATCCGGAGCATTGACCCGACGACCAAGCGCGTTAGCTGCGGCCCCTACGAGTTGCTGGCCCGGACGATGGAGCCGGTCAAGTGGTTCAACCAGGGCCGGATCAAGTACTTCGCCTTCAACCTGCTCGAAGAACTCGACCAGCCGGGCGAGTGGTACCTCGACCGCAAGACCGGTCTCCTGTATCTCTACCCGCCCTCCGATCCCGCCAAGGCGACCATCGAGATCGGGATGCTCACCGTGCCGATGCTTTCGATGGCGGATGTCGCCCATGTCCGTATGGAAGGCATCGTCTTCGACCTCTCCCGCGCCAATTGCATGACCATCAAGGACAGTGAACACTGTCTCGTCGCCGGGTGCACCGTGAAACGTTTTGCCGGCAACGGCATCACGATCCGCGGCGGGAAGGCGTGCGGGATCCTCGGCTGCGACATCCATTCGCTCGGCCGCCGCGCCACCGAGGTCAGCGGAGGGGATCGCCGGACGCTCACGCCCGGCGGCCACTTCGTCGAGAACTGCTGGATGCACTCGTTCGGCCGGCTCGACCATACCTATGTGCCCGCCGTACAACTCGAGGGTTGCGGCAACCGCGTCGCGCACAACCTGATGGGCGACTGTCCCTCCAGCGTGCTGCGCTTCGAGGGCAACGACCACGTCATCGAGTACAACCGCGTGTATCGCGCATTGCTGGAGAGCGAGGATCAGGGCGCGATGGAGAGCTTCGGGAATCCCACCTACCGAGGGGTCATCCTGCGCCACAATCACTTCTCCGACATCGGCCCGCAGGATCCCATGGAAGGCCCGGCGGGCCGGGCGGCGATCCGTCTCGACGATGCGATCAGCGGGATCCTGATCCATGGAAATCTCTTCCACCGTGCGGCGCAGGGCTTCGGTGCCATCAACATCAACGGCGGACGGGACAACATCATTGAGAACAACCTCTTCGCCGAATGCGAGAAGGGGGTGACCGGCCAGTACAACCCGGACAACAAGCAGTGGGCGCGCGTCGGCAAGGACCCGGCGTTCATCCTGTCCGACCTCTATCTCCAGCGCTATCCCGATCTCGGCCGCCTGTCGGAACAACCGGGCTTGAACCGCGCCCATCGGAATGTCTTCTGGCGGTGCGGGCCGGTGTTTTCGACCTACGGCAAGCCCGCGGCCGACAAGTTCGACCTTCGGGACAACGCGGAGCCGGCGGCGGACGAGCCGGGGCTGGCCGCCGCCGCGCGCGACGGGTTCCAGGCGCTCCCGGATTCGCCGGTGTTTGCCCGCATCGGCTTCCGCCCGATCCCGACCGCCGGGATCGGCCTGTACGAGGACGCGCACCGCGCGACGTGGCCGGTGTCGATCGACAGCGGGCGGACTCCCGCGGCCGCCGCACCCGGGGGTGGCCGATGAAGGTCAGCGGCATGGCCTGCGCGGGAATCCTGACCCTCCTGCCGGTCGCGGCCGCGACGGCGGAGGACACAGCGCGGGCATGGACGCTCGGCGAACGCGGGGGGCGGCAGGTCCTCGTCACTCCGGAGGGCGCGCCTTTCCTGATCCTCGGGATTTCGCACGCGGGAGCCGTGCTGCATCCCGCCCTACCAGACCTGGTCAAAACAGAAACGCGGCAGTTGGGTCGGCTTCATCCGCGACCTTCCCGCGACGGCGCCCGGGCGGCAACGGTACGAAGCGTTCCTCGAGGCGCCCGGTTCGCATGACGACGCCGACTTCCTGCGCCTGATCGTCCGCGAGCTCTACGGCGACTCCGCCCGCGTCTTCCGCGAACTCGACCCGAAACGCCTGATCTTCGGCGAGCGATACGACACCCTCGGCGTGCCCGACGCGGTTCTCGAAGAGGCCGCGAAGTTCGTCGACGTCATTTCGATCCAGCCCTACGACAAGGTTTTCAACGCACAACGCTTTGACGCCATCCACAAGCTCACCGGCAAACCGATCGTCATCAGCGACTGGAACCTCAGTTTCCCCACGTGGGGAACACCCGGGGCCCCCGCCTTCCGCGCAGCGGCCATAGCGCAATCGTCCCCGCGAGCCTCACCGACAGCGATGCCCCCCGCCCCGGCATGCCGGAGACAATAACTCCCCGTTCACTGCCGTTCAGTAATCATGCATCCGAACGCCCGATCGCTTCTCATCCTCATCGCCGCCGCATCGATCTCCTTCTGCCGCGCGCAGGCGGTGGGAGGCGCCGCCCCCGTCGCGAGGGTTCCCGAGGGCGTCGCCGCCCACTGCGACGTCGCCTACGTGGAGGGCGGGCACGAGCGGCAGGTGCTGGACCTCTTCGTGCCCTCGACGGGCGATGGCCCGTTCCCTCTCCTCATCTGGGTCCATGGCGGCGGATGGCAGAACGGGAGCAAGGACGGCTGTCCGCCGCTGCGCAACGGCTACACCTCGCGCGGCTACGCCGTGGCCAGCCTCAACTACCGCCTCTCCGGCCACGCGGTCTTCCCGGCGCAGATCGAGGACTGCACGGCCGCGATCCGCTGGCTGCGGGCAAACGCGGCGAAGTACCGGCTCGACCCGGATCGGTTCGGCGTCTGGGGCAGTTCCGCGGGCGGACACCTCGTTGCGCTGCTCGGCACCAGCGGCGGCGTGAAGGAGTTTGACGTCGGGCCGAACCCGGGCGTCTCCAGCCGCGTGCAGGCGGTGTGCGACTACTATGGGCCGACGGACTTTGAGGTGTTCGTGACAACGCCCGGGTACGAGCGGCACGCGGCGGATGAATCGCCCGAGGCGAAGCTCCTCGGCGGCGCCGTGAAGGACAACCCCGCGAAGGCGCGGCGTGCGAACCCGATCACGTACGTGTCGCCCGACGATCCGCCGTTCCTCGTTGTCCACGGCGACAAGGACGGCACCGTGCCGATCAACCAGAGCCAGCTTCTCTTCGAGGCGCTCAAGAAGGCCGGCGTCGACGTCCACTTCCACACCATCCACGGCGCCGGCCACGGTCAGGGCTTTGGCGGTCCCGAGATCGAGCCGATGGTCGCCGGGTTCTTCGACCGCACGCTGAGGGCGCGAACGACCGGGGCGAAGGCCGGCACGCGGACGTCCGAAAGCGAGGCCTCCGCCTCTGCGACCGACCGGCCACAGTCCGCCCGCCTTCAGC
>CAYRFK010000216.1:0-8546 GCA_964423465.1 uncultured Verrucomicrobiota bacterium
CCGGCGCGTTGGTCTGGGCGGCGGCGTTGGACTGCTGGACCGGCACGGCGTGTTCCAGGCTTGTGGCCAGCGCCAGTCGCTGCAGGACGCCCTCGCCGGATTTCGGACTGGCCTGCCCGATCGCGGTGAGAATCTGCATCGCCCGGCCATACTGACCGCCGCTCGCGCCGCCGGCGACGAGCATGTCCTTCATCAGCCGGTCATCGGCCAGGAGCTTCTCCACCAGGGCTTGCTGCTCCGGTCCCTGTTGCGAAAACGCTGCCAGTCCCTTCGGCGTCGCCCCGGCCAGCACGGCGCATCGGACCAGGCTCGCATCCCGCTTGTCGCCCGACAGGAATGGCTCCAGATCCGCCAGCAGGGCCGTGACGGCGGCAAGTTCGTTGGCGCGCGCCGCGGTCAGGGCCGTATGGGCCGCCTTGTCGGCTTGAGCGAACCTCGGCTCGTCGAGCTTGGCCTTGTCCAGGGCGGCCTGGCGTTCCTTGAGCGCCTTCAGACCGTCCTCTTTGTTGGCCTGCCACTTGGCCAGGTCCTTGTTCGCCGCCGCGCGCTCGGCATCCGTGGAGGCTTTCTTCAACGCCGCCTGCGCCTCCGCGATGCCCTTCTCGGCGCCGCCAATCCACTTACCCTTCGCGTGGGCGACCAAGGCCGCCGCCGTTTTCACTGCGTCCAGGTTCTTCCGCGCCGCCTCAGCCGCGGATTCCGCCTTCTTGAGCGCAGCCTGGGCCAGTTGAAGGGCGGACTTCTTCTGCTCCGCCACGACCGGCAGGGCCTTCGCAATCTCGGCCTGCAGTGCCGCAAGGGATGTGGCATACGCGGCTTCGATCCGCCGGCCGGCCTCCGTGAGTTGCGGATCCGGCGCCGTGTTCTTCGGGGCCGCCGAGGCGGCCGGCGGGACGACAGACGCAGCAACGAGCATCCCGATCCATGCGATCCAGTTCTTGGTGGTCATAGGCCTCTGTTGTGCGAGTTTTGTCCGCGGCCTGTTCAGGATGACGAGCTCAATCTCAGGGGCCGCGTGCGAGGGGTCGGCGACACCGAAATGCCGAAGGGCAGCCCGCCTCCCCGCTACGGCTTGAGCAGTTCGATCATCGCCTTGCCCATCGCTTCTCCCACGTCCATGTAGACCTTGGCGTTGCCGCCGTAGTGCCCGTTGCCGCTGCCGCCGCGCGCCATGTCGTGCGTATAAACCGTGGCCACGTTGCCCTTGAACTCGGGGTACTTGCCGGTCTTTCCGTCCACGGCCATGTGCGCGTCCATCACCTTCTCAGTGTTGCCGCCCCCGCCCTTCTTCGCCTCGCCCAGCGTGGCGATGACGAACTTCGCGTTCGGGGCGTTGAAGTCCTTGCGCAACGACTTGATGACGTTGACGAGATTCTGCTCGTAGCGGCTGGACAGCGCATCGCTGCCGCAATCCCGCTCGCCCTGCCACCAGAGGAAGCCGGCCACTTCATAGCCCTTGGCGCCGGGAAAATACGTGCCGAGCTCGGAGAGGACCTTCTTCGCATTGGCCACGTCGTCGTCGTACTGCTTGCCCGCGTACCACGCGATCGGCTTCGGCTCGGTCCCCTTCTCCCAGCGATCGGGCGACTCCTTGTAGCCGGCGTAGACGTACGTCCCTTCCTTGCCCGTCTTGTCCTTGGACGTGAACTCGAACCCCTTGCTGCCCGGGGGCAGGAGATCCCAGCCCAGCGCGCGGTTGCCGATGCAGCTCTTGAGCAGCATCACCGGTTCGTCCAGGAACTCGCCGATCTGATGGCCGAAGCCGAACTCCACGCCGATCTTGCTCTTGCCGACCTTCAGCGGTTCGTTGTGAAGGACATTCATGCCGCCGCCGCGACCCACCATGACCTGCACGTTTCGGACGTCGCTCCGCTCCGCCCAGTTCCCGGCGGCATCCACGAGGTAGGGGTACAGTTTCTCGGTCTTGACGGCCTTCTCCAGGCTCTCGCCTTTGTCGCCCGTGACGTTTCCCATGCCGACCATGTTCGACTGCCCCAGCAGGATGAAGACCTTGACCGGTTTCGTCAGGTCGGCATCCGCCGCATGCAGACCCAGCACCGCCGCCGTGAATACGGCCGCGGCCGTGAACCATGATTTCGCTTTCATTCCGTTTGTCCCTTCTTTCCCGTTTGCCGTGGCGGTCATGAGGACCGCCGCCCGTTATTGCTGGTAGACGATCCTGACGGTCACATCCGATCCGACGGGGAGCGTCAGCCGGCACTGGTTGGCGGACTCCATCCTCGACACCTTCGCCGACGTGTCGTCCATCGTGACGGAAGCCATCCCGGCCGGCGCGTCGAGCAGGATCGTTTGCGCTTTGCCTGAGCGAAGGGTGCATTCGAGTCCGCCGGGCATCCATTTCAGGCGGCGCACCTCGACCTGGCCGCGGCACAGCACGCCTTCGATCGTGCCCGTCGGCCACGCCTTGGGAAGCGCGGGCAGGAGCCGGAGTTCGCCGGGCTCGGAGGCCACGAGCATCTTGATGATCACCGCAGGCATGCCGCCGCTGATGTCCATGTTGAACAACGTTCGGTGATTGTGCATCGAGGCCAGGTTGCCCAGCCAGTACCGGTTGGCCAGCTGGGTCAGACAGCGATAGGCCAGTTCGCCCTCGCCGAGACTCGCGGCGGCCTGGCCAAGCTGGACCAAGCCGAACGACATGAATCCGCGCTGGTTGTTCTGCCAGTGGTTGTCGAGCTTGAACTCGATGCTCTTCCTGAACGCCGCGCGCAGCTGCGGACTCCGCGCGATCTCCTCGGGGAGACCGTCGTACAGCGCGTAGAGCTGGGAGGAGTGCCGGTGGCTGTCGTTGTTCTCCAGCTTCGGCGTGAGCCATTCCTTGATGATGCCGCGGTCGTCGACCATGTAGTCCGGCATCTTGTCGAGCATCCGCTGCCAGTGCGGGATCCGGTCCTGATGCCGTCCGAGTTCGCGCGAGGCGGCGATGGTGTTCCGCAGCAGTTCCTTCGCCACCGCCACGTCCATCGTGGCGTTGAACGTACCCTGGGACTTGCTGTTGCCCGGCGTGTTCTCGGGCGACTGCGTGGGCGAGAACACCCACTTCCCGTCGGGTCCCTCGTAGAGGTAGTCCTCGAAGAACAGGACGGCCTTCTCCATGAACGGCAGCGCGTGTTCGGCCAGGAACCGGCGGTCGCCCGTGTAGAGGTAATAGTCGTAGAAGAAGTGGGCCGCCCAGCCGGCGCCCGCCACCCAGAAGCCGCCGGCGAAGTTCGGCGCCAGGGCGTTGTTGAAGCCGTGCGTCGAGCTGCGCGACGGTAGCACGACGCCGCGGGCGCCGAAGAGATGCTTGGCGTTGATCTCCAGCCCCGGCAGGAGCGACTCGATGTACGTCGTGTAGGCTGGCATCAGTTCGGGCATGTTGCCCATCAGGTTGGCGGCGATCGCAGACGGAACGTTGCCGTTGTGGGTGTAGTCGCTCGCCCAGCCGGGAACGTACGTACCGCCCCAGACACCCTGCAGGTTGGGAGGCAGTTCGCCCGTGCTGGAGATGATGTTGTAGCGCCCGGCGTCAAACTCCTTCTCGATCAAAGCGTGGTTGGGCTTCTCGCAGGTGGATTCCGCGATCAACGCCTCGGTCGTCCGCCGGTGGTCGGCCCCGCCGCCGAGATCCACGCGCATCCGGTTGAACAACTCGCCGTGCAGCTTCGCGTGGCGCTGGAGCAACCGCGGGTAATCGTCGGACAACGCGGCGAGTGCGGCCTCCATGGCCATCGTTTCAGGCTTGTCGGGGTCGTAGACCGGGCGCAGGTCGACGAGGACGAGAATGCGGTCCGCGCCCCTGACCACGAGTACGCCGTTCGTCCCGGCTTCGGTCGCTCCGCCCGTTGCGATGACGCGCGCGTACCCCTCGATGGCGTGGATGCTGCCCGGGTACGCCTTCGAATAGCGGTTCCGGTAGGTGAGCGATCGGCCCGTCGCCGACGTTCGGATGTCGGAAACGTACTCCTTGAATGCCTCGTCGGAGCGCTTGGCGACGTCGCTGTCGCTGTTGAACTCGTCGCTCGGCTCGCGCGGCTCGAGGGCGAGCCGGCAGTCGAGGCTCCCAGCCCCCGGCCCGGTGATGGACAACACCGCCACGCGGTCCGCGCGGGAGACGAACATGCGGCGCTCGAACGTGCCGCGGTCGTCCGACCAGCGGACCGCGGTTTCGCCCGTCTGAAAGTCCACCGACCGGCTGTAGTCGCGCACATCGCCCCGGCCCGTGCTGTCGATCACGAGATCGAACGCCGGCACGAAGTTGTCCGGATACCGGAAGCTCTTCTGTCCGGAGAGGTCGAACTGCAGCTGCGTCGCCTGCGAGTACAGCCCACGGTCGATCAGCCCCCGGATCTCGGGCAGCCGGGCCGACTGGTCGGGCGGCACCCACGGCGCCCCCATCGGCATGAAGAGGCGCTCGTGGGTGAAGATGATCCGCTCGTTCAGCGGACGGCTCAGGACGTTGATGCCGAGGGTGCCGTTGCCGGACAGCAGCCCCTCCTCCCAGATTCTCGCGGGTTGAGAGCTGACGAAGCCCCGTTGCGGGACGGGCAGGGATCCGGACGGCGCCCTACCGTTGGCGGCGAGCAGGATGCCCGTGGCGCAAAGGCCATGGGACAGCGCGTGTCTGGCGATCCCCGTCGCCATGGTCACGGTTTCGGCTGTAGAAGCTCGGCCATGGCCCACCCCAGGCGGAGGCCGGTCTCGAGATACGTCTCGGCGTTGCGGTTGTAGTGGTAGCCCTGGTTCTTCGGCGAGGCGCCCCCGAGATTCACCGCGGCCATGAGGCTCAGGAGCCCCGCCGTTTTCATCGTGTTCATCGTTCCGTCTCCTACGCTACTGGATCAGGCTGGCCTCGATCTTGGCGATCTCGCGGTTGGCGAACTCGTCGGTGAAGAACCATTCCTGGTAGAGGCGTTCGATCTGGCGCAGGTAGCCTTCGACGTTCGACCGCATTACGGTGCGCTTGATGTCCTTCGGCCGGTCCTCGTCGCGGATCGGCGGGCGGATGCGGTCGGCGGAGGGTTGATAGCCCATGTTGCAGACCAGGACCGGAAGGCTGTCGGCGGGCAGCAGGTGGCGCCACAGGAAGGCCTGCATCCTGTCTTCGCACGGCACGGCCTCGCGGGCGATCTCGCGCTCGCCGACCTTCGCGGTGCCGATCACGACCAGGTTCGCCGGCTTCTCCATCTCATCGAGAGCCGTCTTGATGGGAAGTCCGGCGGCCGGCTTGTCGGCCGGCACCGTGCCGCCCGCCGACTCGAACCCCGGCGGAAGCTCCTTGAAACGCAGGGCAACCGGCGCGGCGAACCCGTCCTTGCGGATGACGTGGACGTTGACGGAGGCGGATCCCTTGCTGCCGAGGACGATCCGCGACGGGACGAGGCGCAGCTCGAACTCGGGCTGCGGCTCGCTGATCCGAAGCCGGTAAGCGATGTCCTTCCCCGCCTGCCGCCGCGTGTCGCCGAGGTGGACGTGGTACTTGCCGTCCGCCGGGAGCTTCACCATGAGGTAGGAATCGGCATGATCGGTATTGAGCCCTGAGGCGGCGTCGAAGTGGTCGTCATTCAGCGCAAGGATCTTCCCGTCGGGGCCGGTGACCTTCACAAAGGAATCGAACGGCGACCCGAGCCGGCGCGCGACGACCTCGACGACGATCGTCTGGTTGCTGCGGCCGTCCACCTCGAAGACGTCCCAGTCGCCGGGGTGGTCCGCGCGGCCGTTGACGATGACGGGGAGCGTCACCTTCTGCGCCTGGGCCGGGACGTCATTGGATGGCGCCTCCATGCATTCCGGCAGCGTATCGAGGTCGAACGGCAGGGGGTTGGAGACGAGCTTGCCTTCGGTGGTGGCGACGACGAGATGGCGCCCCGGCTTCGCATCCGCGGCGGGGAGCGCCAGGGTGGCCTTGTCCAGATTCCAGCCGTTCATCTCCACCTTCACCGGCTCGCCGACACGGCCGCCCAGCGGGAAGACTCCCGTGACGAACGGCAACTCGCCGATGGTGATCCGGTAGACGAAGCTCTCGCGACCGCGGAAGAGGGCCTCGTTGACGGTGAGGATGTATTCGCCGTCCTCGGGCACCTCGAAATGGATGACGGGATCGGGGTCGGAGCGGAAGTCGTCGTTGTAGGCCATCTCGTTGCCCTTGGCGTCGTGGAGCCGCAGCACGGCTTGGAACCAGCCAGGGACGCCGTCGGCGACATAGGGGATCAGCTGGCGCGCCTTGGTGGAGATGACGAGGCGCTGGCCCTTGGTCGCCGCGAAGCGGTACCGGTTCACCTCGCCCGCGGCGAGCTGGCCGTTCATCGTGCACGGCACGGTGACGTGGACCGTCTCCTCCTCCGGCGGCCGTTTGCGCTGCGCGAGGTGCTCCTTGCCGAGCACCTGTTTCTGGGCGGTCTTCATCGGCTTGCGGGCGACCTCGGGAACCTGATCCACGTAGAACGGCAGCGCGGTGGAGATGCCCCGCTTCGTGATCACGCGGATCTCGCGGCGGCCGGGACGGGCGTCGGGATCGATGGTGACCTCGGCGAAGATCAGTTCATTGTGGGCGGGGACGGCCGAATCGCGCTCGTCCTCTGCAAAGAGACGCTGGATCCGCTCGGTCAGGTTCTTTTTCGCCAGATCCTTCTCGCCCGCGGGCGGGGCGTTCGTCGCACTCGCGGCGGCGGGCGCAGGGTCCTTCGGCTTCTCCAGCGGCGCGTTGCAGGCGATGCACTGCGTCGCGTCGAGCGCGTTGAGCCGCCCACAGGCCTTGCAGAGGATGCCGCTCACCTCCGGCGGTCCAACCCGTGCGGGGAACTCGTACCAGGCCATCTTCGCCGCGAGCGCGTCGTCGACCGTCGTCTCCTTCTTCGACAGCTCGTTCAACTGCTGCCGAAGAAGCCCCATCTCTTCGTTGCTCGTGACCCGGTGGTAGTCGATCAGCCGGACGGAGACGCCGGCGCCGCTGACCAGCACCTCGGACGGATAGACGAGTCCCTGCCCGCCCAGCCGGATCTGGAACGTGCTGCCCTGCTGGCCGCCGGCGGGGTAGACGTAGCCGATGTACTGGTTCTGCGCCGGGGCCGTGACAGCGAGGACGGCGAGCATGAAGAGGGCAGCCAGGGTGGTGGCCGGGCACGGCCCGCGCAGCGTCAAGGAGTCCCGCACAGCGGCCCGCGAGGCCGCGGGCCCTCCCGGATCCCCGCCGAACCGGGAGGGTCGCCGGCCCCGGCGACCGAACCCACGATCCAAACCAACCTCACATCGCTCGCCGTTGGATCTGCTCAAGATCTTCTCCCGTTCCCGCGGATCACAACTCCTAGATCAGTTCTTCCAGGAGCCCCGCCGCTTTCATGCCCTCGTTTTCGGTGTCGAGGACGCGGGCGTCGAAGCCGAGCGGATGGGGCAGTTTGGCGGCGGCATCGATGCCGGCCAGCAGGTAGAAGGTGCCGAGCAGATCCGCCGGATAGACGGGCCGGTCCTTGACCTTCTCGCCCTTTTCGTCGGACGAGCCGACAACACAGCCGCCCTTGAACCCGCCGCCGGCGACGAGCACGGTGAAGACGGCGCCGTGGTGGTGGCGTCCGCCATTCCACGGCGCCTCCCAGGAGACTTTCGGCGTGCGTCCGAACTCGCCCGTGCACCAGACAAGGGTGGTGTCGAGCAGGCCCCGCTGCTTCAGATCCTCCAGCAGAGTCGCGACGCCCTGGTCGAGCCAGGGGCACTGCCGCTTCATGGTCGCAAAGTGGTTACCGTGCGTGTCCCATCCGCCGGGGAAGCTGATGTTGACGTAGGGCACGCCCGCCTCGACCATCCGCCTCGCCGCCAGGCATTCCTGGCCGAAGGTGTTCCGGCCGTAACGGTCCCTGAGTTCCGTCGGCTCGTTGGCGAGATCGAACACTTCCTTGCCCCGGCCCAGGATCAGTCCGTAGGCCTTCTGCTTGGCCGCCTCGGCCTCAGCCATCGCCGGGGCGTCCGCCAGGCCGTAGCCCATGAGGTTCACCTTGTCGACGAGGTCGCGGCGCGCCCGCTGACGGTCGTCGTTGATGCCGCGGTTCACGATCCCCTGCACCTCGAAGCGGTCTGCGTTGGGATCGCCGCCGGTTGCGAAGGGCTTGTAGGCGGGACCGAGGAAGCCCTCCTCGGAGAACCGGCCGGCCGCGTCGAGCATCACGATGTAGGGCGGGAGGAGCCCTTGGTACTGCTCCCTCTTGGAGTAGGCGAAGATGGCGCCCACGCTGGTGCTGAACGAGAGCATGCCGAAATGGCAGCACACCTGATCATGTCGGACGAAAACAAATTCAACCGGGTTGGCGCCCGCATCCACGATGTAACCCACCCGCACTGGCGTCAGGATATGGAAATTCTGGTCAGAATTGCTGGTAGCCGACTCCCCTTCATTACCCTGCCGAAGCCTTGTAGCGCCGGAGATGTTCAAGTTCAGATCGAGGCACTTCGGGAAATTGAGCTTGCCCTCAACGCTGACCACCAAATTCCCGTCCATGTTCTGATCGAAACCCACGGTGCACTGCGTGAAATATGGGAAATCGCAGCCTTATTGG
>CAYRFK010000217.1:0-8522 GCA_964423465.1 uncultured Verrucomicrobiota bacterium
TTGGTTGTGCGCCCCGAGATCCTTCAGGAATCCGAACGTCGTCTTCGTGATCATGCGCACACTCTACACCGCCGCCCGCCAAATGCAGCCCCGCGACCGGGCGACCGTGGGGCAGACACTCCTGTCTGCCCATGCCGGGCTTGAAAGTTGGAACCTGAAACTTGAGACTCCCCACCGCATGAACTCGCCTCTGGATGAACTGCCCCGAATCCTTGCGCCGGACCGCGTGCTGACGGCGCGGGAGGATCTCGTTCCCTACTCGTTCGATGCCACTGCCGCGTTGCGCCGGACGCCGCGTGCGGTCGTGTTCCCGGTTTCGACCGACGAGGTCGCCGCGGTGGTCCGCTGGGCCGCCGCCCACCGCATCCCGCTCGTGCCGCGCGGCAGCGGAACCGGGCTTTCGGGCGGCAGCGTCGCGGCGGACGACGCCGCGGTCGTTGTGTGTCTGCTGCGGATGAACCGCATCCTCGAACTCGATCCACGCAACCTGACGATCCTCGTCGAACCCGGCGTCATCACGCAGCAGATCGATGACGCGGCCGCCGCCGCGGGGCTCTTCTATCCGCCCGACCCCGGCTCGATGAAGGTCTCGACCATCGGCGGCAACGTGGCGAACAACGCCGGCGGACTGCGCGGCCTCAAGTACGGGGTCACGCAGGACTACGTCATGGGCCTCGAAGTCGTCACCGCGACGGGCGGCATCGCGTGGCTGGGCGGGCCGTGCGTGAAGGACGTCGCCGGCTATGCAATGCGCGATCTGTTCACAGGCTCCGAAGGCACGCTCGGCTTCATCACGCGCATCCTGCTCAAGCTGGTCCCCCGCCCCGCCGCGCGGCGGACGCTGATGGCGCTGTTCGACCGGATGGAGGACGCCGCGGAGACCGTGTCGGCCATCATCGCCGCCCCGATCGTCCCCTGCACCCTCGAATTCCTCGACCGCCGCACGATGCAGTGCGTCGAGGCCTACGCACACGTCGGCCTTCCGTCCGACTGCGAGGCCCTGTTGTTGATGGAAACCGACGGCCACCCTGCGGTCGTCGCGGAGGAGGCCGACCGCATGGCCGCCATCGCCCGCGAGCACGGCGCGCGGAGTGTCACGCTCGCCCGCGACGCACAGCACGCGACCGAACTGGCCACCGCGCGCCGTTCCGCCTTCGCCGCGCTGGCGCGACTGCGGCCGACCACGATCCTCGAGGACGTCACCGTGCCGCGAAGCCGCCTGGCGGAGATGATCCGCGCCGTCGAGGCCATCGCCGCGAAGCACCGCCTCGAGATCGGCACCTTCGGCCACATGGGCGACGGCAACCTCCACCCGACCTTCCTCACCGACGAGCGCGACGCGGAGGAGATGAAGCGCGTCGCAACGGCGCTGGACGAACTCTTCGCGAAGACCCTTGAACTCGGCGGCACGATCACCGGGGAGCACGGCGTCGGCCTCGCAAAGAAGCCCTGGCTGCCCGCCCAGGCGAAGACGGAGGGCCTCCGTCTGATGCGCGCCATAAAGGACGCCCTCGACCCGCTGCGGATCCTCAATCCCGGAAAGATGTTCGATTTCGACGATGCGCGCGCCTGATCCAGCCGGCGACGGCGGGCCGTCCCCCGGGTGCGCATTGCCGCGACCGACGGTCGCGGCTACAGAAGATGCCCAAGGGATGGAGTCTGCTGTAGCCGCGACCGGCTTGTCCCGCCGAAGCATCGGCGCTAAGGCGGATGGTCGCGGCAGGCAGGCGGGCTGGCCGCTGCGCTCGCTCGACTTTTCCGTCCTCCAGCAATGCCTCCACTGTGGCCTGTGTCTGCCCGTGTGTCCGACCTATGCCGAGACCGGGCTTGAGCGGCACGGCCCGCGCGGACGGATCGCGCTGCTGCGCGCCGTGGCGCTCGACGAACTGCCGATGAGCGCGACGATCGCCCGCGAGATGGAGTACTGCCTCGGCTGCCTCGCCTGCACCTCCGCGTGCCCGGCCGGCGTCCACTACGCGGAGATCTTCGAGGCCGCGCGCGCGGAGACGCTGCGGACGGGCGTGCTCGACACGCGCTTCCGCCGAGTCCTCCGCGCGATCACGTTGCGCGGCATCTTCCTGCGGCCCCGGGCGCTGCGCGCCCTCGGCATCGCGATGCGCGTCTACCAGCGAAGCGGACTCGAGGGCCTCCTGCGCCGGTCCGGCGCCTTCCGGCTGCTCTCCCCGCGCTGGCGGCGGCTCGAGGCGATGGCGCCGCGCATGAGCCCGCGCTTCTCGCACCGGCTGATCGCGCCGCGCGAGACGCCGCCCGCGGAACCGCCCCGGAAGCGCGTCGCGCTGCTGACCGGCTGCGTGCAGGACCTGATCTACGCGGAGGTCAACCGCGACACGGCGGACGTCCTCCTCGCCCACGGCTGCGAGGTCGTCACGCCTCCCGTCCAGCCCTGCTGTGGCTCGATGCACGCGCACAACGGCGATCTCGATTCGGCACGCACGCTGGCTCGACGCACGATCGACCTGCTGCCGCCCGACGGCTTCGACGCCATCATCTCCAACGCGGGCGGCTGCGGCAGTCATCTGCGGCACTACGACCGGCTTCTCGCGGACGACCCCGCCTACGCGGACCGCGCCCGCGCATTCGCCGCGAAGATGCGCGACATCCACGAGTGGTTGGTCGAGATCGGCCTGCGCGCACCGCCCGCGGCCCCGGACGCACCGCCGCTGCGCGTCGCCTACCACGAGAGCTGCCACCTTCGCCACGGCCAGGGCATCGCCCGCGCGCCGCGCCAAGTGCTGGCCGCCATCCCCGGCGTGACGCTCGTCGACCTGCCCGAGGCGGAGTGGTGCTGCGGAAGCGCGGGGGTTTACAGCCTGACGCAGCCGGAGACGGCGGACCGCCTTCTCGAACGCAAGGTCGCCAACGTCCTGGCCACCGGCGCCGACGTGGTCGCCCTCGGCAACCCCGGCTGCCAGCTCCAGATCGAAACAGGCCTCAGCCGCGCCGGCGCGACGCGCGTCCGCGTCGCCCACACCGTCACCCTCTTCGCCGAAGCGCTGCGGCGGGCGAACGGGGCTACGGCACGCGGAGAAGAACCTTCGGGAAGTAGGTCCTGAACCGGGCTTCATCGGCCGTGGCCAGGGCCCACCCCATCACCTGTGCGTGGGCGCCGATGAAGAAGTCGGGCAGCGGCGTCGCGGGGGCAGCACCGCCAGCCTCGGCCTTGCGTCGCAGCCGGTACGCACGATAGGCCCTCGCGCAGACTTCCGAAGCCGCCGCGGGAACATCCACCACTGCAACGCCCCAACTCCGGATCCTGTCGGCCACGGTGTCCGGTTCGGTATCGCCGACGCACACTTCGGCCACGCTGACCGCATTGACGGCGGCGCCGTCTCCGGACACGGCCTCCGCGATCGTCCGGCGCGCCCAGCGGCCGAGCTTCGTCTGCCCGTCGGCCGCGTAGATCAGCACGTTGGTGTCCAGCAGGATCATGGCTCGCGTGTCAGCTTTCGAAGGTCGGACCAGTCCATCGTTGGACGCAACGGAGCACCGGCCATGGCCCGGAGACATTGCTCCCGGGTCATCCGCTCCCTCGGCTCGGGACGTTCGAGCCGAAGGAGGACGTATCGCCCTTCACCATGACGCTGCACGTCGAAGACATCGCCCGGATGCGCTGCCGGCAATACGATTCGCCTCTTGGTATCCGTCGTCGTTGTCATGGTGGGACTATCCCACCACACGGACCCCCGGTCAAGCCAGCGGGAAAGGATGGGACATTCACGACTTGATTTACAGCCCAATCAGGTCTATGTATATGGACCATGAGCGACCTCACGGTGGCAAAGTCTGAGTTCAAACCGAAGGCCTTCGCCTATCTGCGGCGCGTGGCACGAGGGGACCGCGTCTGCATCACGGACCGCGGGCGCAAGGTGGCGGACATCGTTCCTCACAGGGACGCATGCGCGGCGGATCTGGCGGCGATGCGCGGGCTGGTACTCCGGTACGACCGGCCCTTGGAGCCCTTGGGAGACGCATGGGAGGCCCAGAGATGATCCTTCTGGACACCCATGCGTGGATCTGGTGGGTCGACTCGCCGGATCGCCTGGGTCCCAAAGCCACGGCTGCCATTTCCAAGGCGCACCGTGACGATGCGGGCATCCATGTGTCGTGTATCAGCACGTGGGAGGTCCACATGCTGGCCGCGAAGGGACGGCTGTCCCTGGCGATTCCTGTGGACGTCTGGGTGGCCCGGTGCGAGAAGCTCGGTTTCCTCCGTTTCCAGCCCTTGAACAACGAGATCGCCCGTCTCGCGGTCACCCACTGCGCGTCGATGCACGCGGATCCGGCGGACCGGATCATCGTTGCCACGGCTCTCTATCTGGGTGCCTCGGTGGTCACGCTCGACGACCGGATCCGCAAGAGCGGACTGGTCCGATGCCTTGGCTGATGGCACGGCGTTCGCGCCCGCTCACTTCACCGGCGTCAGCTTCACACTGCGCAGGTTCATCAGGCCCTCGGCCTTCTCCGCCTTGCGGCCGCGGACACCGAGGGACCACTCGCCGGGCTCGGCGATGATGAAGCGGCCGGCGGGAACCGTCTTGAACTTCGTCCACCCGCCGGTCGATTCGACCTTGCCGTCGAGTACCTGGTCGACGAGCTTCAGTTGATACGCACCACCGGCCGACTTCCCGTCGCACGAGAGGGTCATGGCCACGTCGAACGTCCCCGGCTTCGTGACCTTGAAGGTCCATTCGGCCCAGTCCTTGTCGTTCGTCCAGAAGCCGAGGTTGTCGCCGGATTCCTCGTACTTGAGCGTGTCCCCGTGGACCTTCGCATCGAAGGCGGTCAGTTCGATGGAGCCATCCGGCCCCTGCCCCAGCGGCGCGGCGGCCGCCTCGGGGAGACCTTCCACCTCGACCGCAACGACCGTGTCGTTCGCATCCGGCAGCGCCGCGGGCAGCGCGATCGTCGCCACGCCGTCCTTCACGGCCACCTGCAGCGGCGCGCCGCCGGCGAGGAGCCGCGCGGACTTCACGGCGTTCTTCAGTCCCGGCAGCGCGACGGCGCCGTCGGTCGGGCGGTCGAACACGTGGACGTAGAGCGTGCCCGGCTTTTTCGTGCAACGGTACGGCAGGCGCTGGAAGGGCGTCGCGGTGGTTCCGTAGATCGACTCGCCATTGACCTTCATCCATTCGCCCATCGCGGCGAGGCGTTCGACGATCTCGGGCGGGAACGTGCCGTCGGCCCTCGGTCCGACATTGAGGAGATAGTTGCCGCCCTTCGAGGCGATATCCGCGAGCTTGCGGATCAGGTCCTGCGACGACTTCCACTTTTGGTCGTTCTTCTTGTAGCCCCACGTGTCGTTCATCGTCATGCAGCTTTCCCAGCAGACGCCCTCCGGGAAGCCGCGCGGCGGAATCTCCTGCTCGGGCGTGCCGTAGTCGCCGGCGAATTCGCCCTCCGCGTTCATGCCGACCATACCCTTGCGGCCCTTGTCGACGCGGTTGTTGACGATGATCGACGGCTGCAGCCCGCGGACGTAGTTGTAGAGGTCGACGCCGCGCTCGTGGGTCCACGAGGCCTCCCATTCGCCGTCGAACCACATGATGCCGAGCGGCCCGTAGTCCTGCACGAGTTCGCGAAGCTGGGCCTTGAGGTACTTCACGTAGGCGTTCATGTCGGGCTGGTGGCCCTCGCGGGCCTTGTCCCACGACGCCAGCGGTTCGTAGTTCGGGTGCTGCCAGTCCATGATCGAGTGGTAGAAGCACATCGTCAGCCCCTCGGCGCGGGTCGCGTCCGCCAGCGGCCGGAGCAGGTCCTTCCCGTAGGGCGTTGACGCGATGTCGTAGGTCGTCTCCTTCGAATCCCACAGGCAGAAGCCGTCGTGGTGCTTCGAGGTGATGACGACGTAGCGCATGCCCGCGCCCTTGGCGATCCGCGCCCACTCCGCGGGGTCGTACTTCGAGGGGTTGAACTGCTGCACGAGCGGACGGTATTCGGCCAGCGGGATCTTCGCGCGGTTCATGATCCATTCGCCGACACCGCTGACGTCCTTCCCGTTCCACTCGCCCGCCGGCACGGCGTAGAGGCCCCAGTGGATGAACATACCGAAGCGCGCCTCGTTGAACCACGCCATGCGTGCTGCGCGCTCCTGCGGCGACTCCTTGGTGTAGTCCTTCGCCGCCGGCTCCGCCCGCACCGCCGCCGCAACCGCCGCAACCGCCAGCACCGCCCCGATGAACGCCTTCTTCATGTCCGCCCTCCCGCCGCGGACGCCCGCGGCCATGGCGCGCATCCTACCCGCCCGCCCCGCCGCTCATCAACACCGGCGGACTTCCAATCCTTGGACACGACGGCCGTCCCGGCTTCCAAGGATTGGACAAGGGAGGGCATCCGAATGGGATGGGCGGAAGTCGGAGATCGGAGGTCAGAGGTCGGAGGTCGCTGCCTTTTCGAGTGACGGGTGACCAGTGGCAGTGCGAAATCTGGTTCGTTCGTGCCGGGCAGGCAGGAGTGCCTGCCCCACGACCGTTGCTCCCGCCGCGGCGCGACCGCGCAGTGCCGTGTGTCCTACTTTGCGCCCGCGGCGGCGAGGGTGTGGGACTTGGTGTCTTTCCAGACGCCGGCCAGCGTGCCTTGGCGCAATTTGTGGTTGGCGGCGAGGAGGACGACGGCATCCATCAGCGCTCCGGCGACGGCGGCGGGGAGACGGCGGAGGCGTTCACCGGACGGAAGGCCGCGCCAGCGGCGCCAGCGGACGCCGAAGGCGCCGGGATACATCACCCACCACCCCGCCTTCGCGACATGGCGCCGGATCTCCGCGGCGAACCAGTCGGGATCGCGCGCGTTCTCGTCGCGGACGATCGCGCCCGCATCGCGGTCCCCGATCCGTTCGCGGAGATAGTCGCGGAGGATCACGTAGATGGCGTGGGCGACCTGCTGGCGGCGCTGGTTGAAGAAGATGTCGCTGATGCGGGTGTAGGACTCGAAGATGTGCGAGGCGCCCGGCGCGCGGACGACGCGGCGATCGTCGGAGGGCGCGGTGAACTGGTCCGTGCAGATCACGTGCTTGATGTAGCCGTCCTCCGTCAGCAGCCCCTTCGGCATGTGGATCCGCCGGATCGCGGCGCCCCGGGCGCAGAAAAGCTGGCCGGTGATCTGCGCGGGGGCGGCGCGGGTCATGTCCGCGATGGCAAGCGAGATGCGGTCGGTCCAGCTTTTCCGCTCCTTGAACATCACGTGCTTGAGCGGCGTGTCGGTCGCGACGTGCGCGTGCGGGTTGTCCTTCAGGGCCTGGACCATGTTCCACAGCGTATCGGGGGCGTGGAAGCGGATGTCGGCATCCATGAGGAAGACGCAGTCGGCGGACGCATCGGCGAAGTCGTGGACGTACCGGTTCCATGCGTTCGCCTTGCCCGGCTGATCCAATTCCCGCACCGACCACGAAAGGGCGCGGGGATCGAAGCCGGCGGACAGGCGTCGGAGCGCCTCCTCCGCGACCCGCGCGGTGCCGTCGCTGCAGCCGTTGGGGACGATGACGATCTGGAGGGTCGGCCCCTCCGGCGCGAGCCGCTTGAAGATGCCCTGGGCGAAGAGGGACTCCAGCGAGACCCCGATCACCTCCGCCTCGTTCCACGCCAGAATACCAAGACTTATCCTCACGCCGTAGTCCTCCGCGTCACCGCCTCAGCAGTGTGTCGCGCAACCCCTTCGCCGTCGATGAGAAACTCCCCGCCGGATGATGGAGGTTGCCTCGGCCCGCGCGCATCGTCATCCTGAGCGGCGGGGGTGCACGCGATGGACGAATCCGGAGGACCGAGCCTGGATCCGCGCGAGCTTCAGGAGGTCGTCGCCGCCGTGGCGGCGGACAATCCCGGAGCGCCTGCCGTCGCGTGCGGCGACGTCCGGCTGACCTACGGCGACCTCCTTGCACAGGCTGACGCGATCGCAACGCGTCTCGCGGCACGCGCCACGGCGCCGGGCGAACCGGTGGCCGTCGGACTCGGCCGCACTGCGGGTCACATCACGGCCATCCTCGGGATCCTCCGCGCCCGCGGCGCCTGGATGCCGGTGGATGTCGCCCTGCCGCGCGAGCGACTGCAGTTCATGCTCGCCGATGCCGGCGTCCGCTCGCTCGTGTCCGAATCGCGCCTCGCACACCTGTGGGACGGCCCGGCCCGCGACGCCGCGCTTTGGGTCGACTCATTGGATGTCACGGGGCCGGCCGGGCACCCCGGGGCGGCGGCGGCTCGCGACGCCGGCCGCACCGCCTACGTCATCTTCACCTCCGGCTCGACCGGACCGGCGACCGCGCGTGGCGGCGGACGGCGGGACTGACGGCGGCTTCGTCGCCCCGGCGGGGCCCGACCAGCAGGCGCTGGCGGAACTGTGGCGCCAGGTGCTGGGTGTGCCGCGGGTCGGAGCGAACGACAACTTCTTCGACCTCGGCGGGCATTCGCTGCTGGCGATCCAGCTTGTCGAGCGGGCCCATCAGGCGGGCCTCGAACTCTCGGTGGGCGACCTTTTCCGCCGCCCGCGGCTCGGCGAGATGGCCGGGGCGATGC
>CAYRFK010000218.1:0-8381 GCA_964423465.1 uncultured Verrucomicrobiota bacterium
ACGAGTACGGGACCACGACGCCCTCCGCGGCCGGCGGGATGCCGATCGCGATGCGCCGTGCGCCCTCGGCGATCGACCCCGGCCCGCTGGGCGGCCGCCCGTTCGGCTTTGTCGAAGTCGTCCAGCCGGTCCTCGACCGCCATTGCATCCGCTGCCATGCCGGGGAGAAGCCGAAGGGCGGGCTCGACCTTACGCGTATGCCCGACCGCGGGTTCACGAAGTCGTACCTGTCGCTCTGCGGTGACGCGGCCGGCGCATGGAGCGAGCGGCGCGCGAAGCCGGAGCTCGATGCGAACGACCTCGTTCCGCGCTACTGGCAGCGCAACCAGATCCAGATCACGCCGCCCGACGACCTGCGCGCCGCGCGCCAGAGCCGGCTTGTCCGCATGCTCACCGTCCCGCCCGGCCATCAGGGCGTGAAGCTGCCGTCCGACGACCTCCGCCGCCTCGCTGCCTGGATCGACCTCAACGCGATCTTCTACGGCGTCTACGACGCCCCCTCTCAGTCCCGCCAACTCGCCGGCGACCCGGACCCCATGCCCGAGATCCGCTGACCTTCCAACCCTTGGAAGCCGCGATGCGCAAGGTTTCCAGGGGTTGGAAATTGCATTGGGCCAGAGATTGATTATGTAGCGATACGCGTGTATCCTTACATTACATGATGAGTTGTGTAAGCATGGGCTGCCTATGAAAAGAGGACTTCAGGGGCGCTACGGGGTCATCTCCACGGTGGGAGAGAAGGCGCGCGCTTTCATCCCGGCGCCGCTTCCGCCGAGGCCGCCGATCGATTGGTCGCCCGTGCTCCGGGGCAAGTTCGATGCGGCACTTCTGGCGTTGGGGCGGCTGGACAGCGTTTCCCTGCTTCTGCCCGATGTCTCGCTCTTCCTCTACACCTACGTGCGCAAGGAGGCGGTGCTGTCGTCGATGATCGAAGGAACGCAGTCCTCGCTCTCCGACCTGCTTCTCTTCGAACTCGAGGAGGCCCCCGGCGTGCCGCTGAACGACGTGCAGGAGGTGAGCAACCATGTTGCCGCTCTGGAATACGGACTCGACCGGCTGCGCGGCGGGTTTCCTCTTTCCCTGCGACTGCTACGGGAGATGCATGCGAAGCTACTGGCGCACGGGCGCGGTGCCGACAAAACGCCGGGCGAGTTCCGTCGAACCCAGAACTGGATCGGGGGCAGCCGGCCCGGCAATGCGGTCTTCGTGCCGCCGCCGCCCGAGCGCGTGGCCGACTGCATGGGGACGCTGGAGTTCTTCCTGCACGATCGACCCGGGCCGACGCCGGTCTTGCTCAAGGCGGCCCTGGCGCACGTGCAGTTCGAGACGATCCACCCGTTTCTCGACGGCAACGGCCGGCTCGGACGCCTGCTGATCGCATTGCTCCTGTCCGCGGGCGGGGTCCTGCGCGAACCCATGCTCTACCTCAGCCTCTACTTCAAGAGCCACCGCGCCGCCTATTACGACCTGCTCAACCGAGCGCGGACGGACGGGGACTGGGAAGCGTGGCTCGACTTCTTCGCCGATGCGGTCACGATGACCGCGGGGCAGGCGGTGGACACGGTTCAGCGGCTGGAGGGCATGGCACGGCGGGACCGCGAGCAAATCCAGGGCCTCGCCCGTGCCGCCGGTTCCGCCCTCCGTGTGCACCACGAACTCCTCTGCCGGCCGATCGCCACCTCCCGCGCCATCGAAACGCGCACCGGGCTGAGCCATGTCACCGTGAACAAGACGCTGGAACATCTTGGAGAACTCGGCATCATCCGCGAACTGACCGGCCGCCGCCGCAACCGCGTCTTCAGTTACACCGACTACATCGCCATCCTCAACGAGGGAGCCGAACTCCCGGCCCGCGTCGATTCGGGGAGCGGGTTTCGGAATCTGTGAGGCGCAGGCAGACGTGCCTGCGCCGCGATCTGCGGCGGGGTCAGTCCACGTCGTCGGCGGTGCAGCGCAGACGCAGGAAGCGAGGTCCGGACGCGTCGAGGGGCTGGGGGTCGCGGAAGAAGCGGGAGATCGTGCCGTCCCCGTGGTCCACCGGCGTTCCGGATTCCGGCGCGTCGGTCCACAACGGCAGCATGAGGTCGCCGACGGCCTCGGCGCCGAGGACGATCCCCAGCCGGCCGGCCGGCGCGCGGACTTCGAGGGCTGCATGGGGATCCGCCGTGGCATCCAGTATCCGTGGCCGGGGCAGGCCGGGGGATGTGTCGGTGAAGGCCTGCGCATCGGCGAGATCCGGGCGCAGGCCGAGGGCGAACTCGACCAGGTTCGGCTGGAGGTCGCCGTCCGGGTCGGCGTGCGGGCCGCGAACGGCGTCGTTCGTGTCGCCGCCAAGAATCGTCCACGCCCATCCCCGGTAGGTGTTGGTCTCGGCGGTCACGGTGACATCCAGCGTGTCGAAGGCCGAGGCGAAGCCGTTGGTGGCATGCAGTTCCAGCCGGTATGCGCCGGGCCAGTCGAACTCGACCGAGGTTGCCGGCTGGTCAGGCGGCGCGAGGGTCGCCGGCCCCGGCCCCGAGGCGACGGTCCATCGCGAAGTCACCGCGCCCGAGCGGCCATCGCCGGTTGCGATACCCGCGAGCGGCGCGGGCGCGTCGTTGGTCATCGCCGGAGCCGCCCCTGCCGCGACGTACGGCGCGCCGTGCCGTGCGGCGAGTCCGGCGACCTCGGTGGCGGACAGCGCGCGCCGGACCACGCGCACGTCGTCCATCCGCCCGGCCAGCCAGTTGGTCGCGGTCCCCGTGACGTTGCCCACGGCCAGCCCGGATGCGTAGTTGGGGATGGCGATGCTCGACTCCGCGGCCGTGCGGTCGACGCGACCGTCGACGTAGAGGACGGCGCGCGAGGCGGACGGCTGGCTGCCGTCGAACGTGACGGCGACGTGATACCACCGCCCGGTCTCGAAAAGCGTTGAGCTTGAGAACCGGTTGTTGTTGGAGTCGAGGTCCACGTAGATGCGGCGGTCGGTCTGAAGGAAGGCGGTGTAGGCGTTGCTGTCGGTCACGGCGACCCGCTTCGCCACCAGCCCCTGCGCGAGCGTGGGATGGATGCGGTCGGCGAGAAACCAGAACGCGAGCGTCAGCGCGGGCGCGGCGTCGAGGGCGTCGGCATCGGCGACGGTGACGACGGCGTTGGTGCCGTTGAACGCGAGCGCCCCGCGCCGCACGCCGCCGTCCGGCCGCCAGTCCGCGATGCCGCCCGTGGTGCCGGAAAGCCCCAGCGGTCCGCTGTCGCCGGCGGTCGTTCCGCCGGACTCGTCGAGTTTCAGCCAAAGGGCGGCCTGCGGATCTGCCGCGGCATCGCCCGGGTCGCCGGCCTGCACCACGAGTTGCGCCGCGGCGGAGGACAGCGTGTCGTCGGCCCGCGCCTCGATGCGGTAGGCGCCGGGCCGCGGAAGCCGCACCCAGGTGCCGGTTGCGCCGGCGGCGCCCCATTCCGCGTTGGTGGGTCCCTCGACGGTGCTCCAGGCGAAGGACAGCGTTCCCGGTTGCCCGTCGTCGGATACTGCGGCCGCAACGTCGAGCCGGGTGCCGGGGTTGGGCAGGACGATCGCGTTGGTCGCCGGCCACACGATGCGCACCTCCGGCGGGTTGGATGGCGCGGCGTGTTCCAGCCTTCCGACGACCTCGGTGTCGTACGTTGAGTAGGTGGTGTAGGTGCCGCGGAACCAGACGAGCGACCGGTTTCCCGGGCGACCGGCCGGGACATACGGCCGGAGGTTGTCCTTCGCGGAGTTGGTGGTCACCGGCTCCCAGGCGAAGGTGAGGCCGCCGTCGGAAGTTACTCCGCGCCAGATCTCGTAGCGCGCGTCGGCGCGGAGCGGGACGTTGGTGGTCTGTGAGAGGTCGAAGGGATCGCCGGCGTTGCTGGCGATATAGATCACGTTGGGATCGCCCGGGTCGAGGGTGATGCCGCCGGCGTAGTCATCCTCCGATGAGTAGAGGGGCCTTCCCGCATGGGCGATGAACCTCTTCTGCCACGCCGACCCGGTCCAGCGGGCGTAGTAGTAGTAGATCCGGTCGTCGTACCAGTTCGCACCCATCACCTGGTCCCGCTGCACGGTGAACACGCAATGCGGCCGTCCATCGTCGCGGTACCCGGTCTGCCAGCACCAGGCGCGCCCCGTCGGGATCCACGCGTTGGGATCGTTGGTCGGCGCCGTGGCATAGGCGTAGACGACCGTGCCCCGCTCGCCGTCGGCATGCTGCATGGGCGCGTTGGAGAGCGCCTTCAGGAGCGTGCCGTCGGTCCCCCGCAGTGCGCCGGCCTCGTAGTACAGGTGGTACAGCGAGTTCGTCGCGTCGCGCGGGTGTCCGTCGGTGTAGAGGAGATCGACGCGCCCGGCGCCGTCGGAGGCGTATTTGACGTAGGGGCGCGTGCTGCCCGAGCCGTTCTGGATGAGCAGGCGCGCCGCGGACCATGTGGCACCGTTGTCGTCGCTGGTGACGTACGACGGATTGAAGTTGAGATTCCGCATGAACTGGTAGATGCGGCCGGACTCGGAGGATAGCTGGTAGGGGTTGCAGTAGGTCACGTTGGCCGTGGTGTTCGTGAAGACCTGCTCGGCGCTCCAGTCCGCGGGCGCCGCGGGGTTGGTGGTTGTGGACCAGCGATACTCGAAGCTCCGGGTCGTGCCATGCCGGGCGTAGAGGGCCAGGAGGCGGCCGTCCTGCAACGGCAGCAGTGCGGGATTGTTGTGGTCGTCGCGCTGCGTCCATCCACTGGTCCAGAGGGCCGTGGCGACGCCGGTCACGGGGTTGTAGGCGCTCAGGGCACACCGGGCATCGTTGCTGGCAACGTATCCGACGTAGAGGATTCCGTTGTGGTAGAGGGCGCGCGGGTCGTTGTACCAGGTCCATGCGCCGTCGGGCGCAAGGATGACGTCCGCCCCCTGTGAGGAGGCGGCCAAACCCGCGGCCATCGCGATAATCCCGGGGAGTGAGGCCTTCATTCGGGTCGGCAGGCTACAGTCCGCGGCAACATCCAACAACCAATATCCAACAGCCAACATCCAACGGCCTGCAACCTGCGGGATTGCAGTGGAGGGGGCGTTCGGGCATCGTGGGGTCATGAACGCGATCCAATGGTGCGCGACGTTCGGGCTGGCGGCGGCGGTGTGCGGGGCGGGGGAGCCGGTGCTGGCACCGGGCGTTCGCCTGCAGGCCGACGGCAAGGACATCGACATCGAGATCGGGCATCTCGTTCCCTGCGTCGCCGACTGGAACGGGGATGGTCGCAAGGACCTGCTTCTGGGCCAGTTCATGGAAGGCCGCATCCGCTTCTATCCGAACGTCGGGACCGACGCGCAGCCGGAATTCAAGTCTTTCGAACTTCTCTCCGCCGGCGGGACGCCCATCCGCCTGGACGCGGGGTGATGCGTGGGCTCGTATCCACAGGTTGTGGATACAAACAACGACGGGCTGCCGGACATCGTCAGCGGCGATTCGAGCGGCGCGGTCTGGCTGTTCCGGAACGTGGGGACGCGGACGAAGCCGAAGCTGGCCGCCGGCGAGCGCATGAAGGCGGGAGGCGTGCCCATCGAGGGGACGCGTCCGCGCCACGAGAAGGGGGCCGACGGAAACTACCGCATGGTTCCCAACACGAACGCAGTGAGCGGCATCTACTCGAAGCTCCATCTTGCCGACTGGGATGGGGACGGCCTGCGCGATCTGCTCGTCGGCCAGGACGGGCCTGCCGGCCAGGATCTCGTCGTCTATCGCAATGCAGGTGCCGCGGATCGCATGGAGTTCGAGTCGCCCATCCCCATCCGGCTGTCCGGCCCGGGGATGTCCCGGCCCTCGATGTTTCTGACCGACTGGGACGGCGACGGGAATACGGATGTACTTTGCGGCACAGAGAACGCGCGGATCGTCTTCTTCCGGCGCACCGGGGACGGCAAGTTGCCGAAGTTTGCCGGTGGCGTTGACCTGAAGTTGGAGGGCCCCGGCTTCGAGAATAGCTATCGCTGCCGCCCGTGCGTCGCGGACTGGAACAACGACGGCAAGCCGGACCTGCTCGTCGGCAACATCTACAGCGTAAACCGGAAATCCGGCGGCAACGTCTGGCTGTTTCTCTCGCGCTGACCAGCGCCACGGGCCGGCTGATGGCGGACATGCCGGGATGCTGGTACAGTGGGCGGATTGTGCTGCGGCGTTATCTCATTTTGCTGGCCGGCATCATCGCCTGCGCAACGGCGGCCAACCTGATCAAGGCAAGCCACGTTGATCCGGTACGTCTCTCCGCGTACCGCGTGCTGGTCGCGGCGATTGCCCTGCTGCCGCTGTTCGTCCGCGACTGGCGTGCGAACCGGGACCGGATCCGCCCCGGGATCCTGAAAGCCTCGGCATGGCCGGGGGTTCTGCTCGGGCTTCATTTCATCACGTGGATCGTGGCGGTGCGGATGACGTCCATCGCCAACGCCTCGTTGCTGGTCAACCTGACGCCGGCCATCCTGCCGTTCTTCCTGTGGGCGCTGATGCGCGAGCGTGTGTCGCGCGGGGAGATTGTCGGAACGCTGCTCGGGCTGTCCGGCGTGGCGCTGCTGGTCGGCGCCGATTTCCATCTGAGCCGCGAGTCCTTCATCGGCGATCTGATCTGCCTGCTCTCGATGGTCTTCTTCTCCTGGTACTTCGCCCTGGGCCGTGTCAATCGAAGCGCGCCGACCGTCTGGCTCTACGTGGTTCCGCTCTATCTGGTTGCGGGGATCTTCTGTCTGCCGTTCGGCCTGATGCGTCCGGAGACGGCGGGGTTGGACTGGCCGCGGGAGATCGGCCTGATCGTGGCGCTGGGGCTGATCCCGACCATCATCGGGCACGGGGCGCTGAACTACAGCGTGCGCCACCTGCGGCCGCAGGTGGTCTCTCTGGCCAACCTGACGCAGTTCATCTTCGCCGGCATCATGGGCTGGGTGGGCTTCGGCGAGGTGCCGGGCGGCACGTTCTACTTCGCTTCCGTTCTGCTCATCGCCGGTGCCGTGATCGCCATTCGGGCGGCAGGCAGGGAAGACGAACATCGAACACCGAACATCGAACATCGAACATCGAACACCGAACATCGAACACCGAACATCGAACATCGGACGGGGGGCGTGACGTCCAGTCGCGCACCGGTCGCCTGTAACTTGCCGGAACTTGAAGCGTCTCGTCCCATCCGACCGTGCGGTCCGCTGGCTGGTCCTGCCGGCGGCGGTGGTCATGCAGATCTGCCTTGGCGCCACCTACTCATGGGCGGTCTTCGTGGGCCCCTTGCGGGAGGCCGCGGGGCTCACGCAGGCGGCGGCGCAGGCGCCGTTCTCGATCTTCTATTACGTGTTCCCGTTGACGATGGCGGTGCTGGCCTCGGTGCCGGATCGGATTCCCCGGCGGGTCAAGGCGGTTGCCGGCGGGCTTCTTTTCGGCGGTGCGTGGATGGCGGCGGGATTCAGCGCCGCGGACTACCGCATCACGACGCTGTGCATTGGCGTTCTGGGCGGGGTGGGGGCTGGATTCGCCTACCTGGTGCCCTTGGCGACGGCGGTGGCGTGGTTTCCCCGCCACAAGGGGCTGGTGACGGGGATTGCCGTGGCGGGATTCGGCGGCGGGGCGGCGCTGGTGGGGGGGGTGGCGGATCATCTGCAGGGCCTGCCGGGGTGGACTCCCTACGAGGTGTTCAGGGCTTTCGGCGCGGCGTTCACGGTGCTGGTGCCGCTGGCGGGGCTCGTCATGCGGCGCCCGTCGGATGCCCCGCCGGTTCCGGATGTGCGTGTTCGCGCCCGCGATGTGTTTGGCGGTCGCGCGTTCCCGCTGCTCTTTCTGACCTTCAGCGCGGCTCTGGCGGCCGGACTGACGATCAACGGCAACCTGCGGCAACTGGGGGCCCCGTCGGCCGGTGCCGTGTCGCTGGTTCCGCTGTTCGCCCTGGGCAACGCCGCGGGGCGGATACTCTGGGGCGCCTTCGCGGACCGGGTCCGGCCATGGAGTTCGATTTTCGCGAATCTGCTGGCCTGGGTCGTGCTCCTCGCCGCGGCGCCCGTCTGGATCGGATCCTCTTCCGCCCTGCCGGCCTTCGCCGCCGTTTCCGGGTTCATCTACGGGGGTGCCATGGTGGTGCACCCGTCGGCCGTGGCCAGGCGCTGGGGCCCCGATGCCTTCACGCGGGTCTATGGCTGGCTGGCCTCGGCCCATTTCCTGGCCGCCCTGGCCCCGTCACTGGCCGGGGGCGTCTTCGATCGGACGGGCAGTTTCGCCGCTCCGCTTCTGGCCCTGGCGCTGCTCGCTGGCGTGTCGGCCGCCGTCCTCTGGCGCGGCCGCCGCAGGCTCGACTCATCCGCCTCGGCGGCCCGCGCTTGGCCGGCATCTGGCTGACCCTCGGATCCGGTGGTATTCCCGTCCTTCGATCGCCGT
>CAYRFK010000219.1:0-8374 GCA_964423465.1 uncultured Verrucomicrobiota bacterium
AAATCGTCCGGGATCGGCAGCGTGACCGCGCCGGTGGCGGCCCATTCAGTCCCGCGCTGCAGCGTGCACTGGAAGCCGGCGCACCGCATCGAGTCGACGTCGTGGCCAAGCGTCGTGTGGAAGATGCGCCCTTCGCCGAACCGTACCGCCATCAGCATGGGCTCGTTCTCGCCGGTGCCCTTGTTGGCCGGGTCGGACCAGGCCGTCCCGACGACCTGCACCTGCTTGGCCGGCCCGCGCAGGCAATGATAGAGCTCGTCCGCGTGGTGCAGCCATGTGACGGGAAGGCCCTTCACAACCGGATGATCGGGTGTCCGGTGCGTGATGACGAACGGCTTGCGCGCGCCGTGGCCGCCGCAGGGGCCGGGCTTCTCGTCGCGGACGACCTGGCCGTCGCGCCAGCGCAGGTACGGCCCGGCGGATGCATCCCGCCCGCCCCAGCCGCCGACGGCGATCATCTCGTTCCACTCGCCCCAGTCCTTCCATGCGTTGTCGGAGGAATGGACCACCGAGAGCCCCACGCGGCCGGACTTCACCAGACCCTCGAACCGCTTTCGCGTCGCCTCGGGCCAGTAGTCACCGTCGACGTTCATCAGCACGACCGGGTAGTCTTCGAACTTCGGATCCCAGCCCGACAGGTCCGACCCGAACGGCGGCATCGTGTGGATGTCCACGGCGAAGCGCCCCGTATCCTCGAGCATCGAGCGCAGGAACGGCGTGGTCTCCTCCCACTTGTGATACTTGTTCATCTGCCCGGTGAGCAGAAGCACCCTCACGCGGTCCGCGCCTTTCTTCTCCGAGGGGTACACGCCCGGCTTCGCCGTCGGGAACTTCGCGACGTCGATCGCGCGCGACTCGTGCGCCGCAGTCGGCCCGCGCGCGGGTGCCGGATCCGCCGCGTCCGCCGTGCCGACCGCAATCCCGACCAGCCCCGCCGCCCCGGCCATTGCGCTTCGAACGAAGTTCATGGTTCTGTCCTTTCCATTCATGCGACCACGATGCGTCATCTCCGGCCTTTTGTCATGCGGGATCGTTCGATTCGGGTCGTGCGTCCGGTCGCCGGGGCCGCCGACCCTCCCGGCCTATAGGATGACCGGGAGGGTCCGCGGCCCCCTCGCCGGCCGTTTCGCGGCTCACGGCCCGGCAGGCGGCTCGGGGCGGGGCTTGTCCTTCCCGACAACGATCCGCCACGTGCCGGCCGGATAGGCCTGTCTCATGAAGAGCGGCTGGGGAAGCCAGACCCTGAACAGGTTCTCCTCGGCGTACCGGTTCCCCGCCGAGGCGTAGTCGCACATGCGCAGGACGATCTTCTCGTGCTTCACGAAATGCGTCGGGCGCACGAGGAACGGCACCTCGAACGCCATCCGCACACCGGGGGGCGGCGGTTCCACCGGACGCAGGTCCAGGATCATCTCCTCCGGAAGCGGGCCGGCGGGCCGGAGCAGCGCGTAGTCGAGCTTCCACGCCTTGTCGTGCTTCCACTCGTAGCCGTCGTGCAGCAGCCAGACGTTGCGGTCGTCCGCCGGAGCCAGGCGGTCGTCGAGGGCCAGCACCAACGGGCCGCGCATCACCGCCATCTGGTTCGCGCTCCCGGGCGCCCGGATCACGCGCCCGCGAACATCCAGTGACAGCGCGATCGTATCGCCGTCCTTCCATTCGCGGCGGATCTCGACATACGAGGCCGCGGGTGCATCGATCGCCACCCCGTTGACCGCCAATCGCGTGCGCCGGCTCCATGCCGGAATCCGCAAGCGGATCGAGTACGTCGCCGGCTTCGCCTGCGCCACGGTCAGCCGGATCTCGCCGTCCGCCGGATACGCCGTTGCCTGCCGCAGCGTCACCTCGCGATCCGGCGCCACGGCGTGCCGCCACTCGCCCGGCGCGTAGAGGTTCACGACGAGGCCGCGGTCGTCGCGCATCACCGACCATGCGGGCACGGTCATCAGCGCGCGGGGGCCGTTGACGGCGCAGCAACTGCTCCGGACCGACGGCACCTGCAGGGGGCTCGGCACGCGCTCCCCCGCCAGCGGCGAGAAGTAGGCCCACCACCGGCCGTCCGGCAGCATCGCGCCGAGCAGCGCGTTATAGAGCGTGGTCTCCATCGCATCGGCCCACGAGGGGTCGCCCGTCAGCCGCAGCATCTGGAGGCAGAGCTTCATCCAGGTCGCGGTGACGCAGGTCTCCATTGGCTGCTCGAGCAGTTCCGTCTGACGCGTCCGCCCGTCGCACCACAGCTCGCCGCTGGACCCGGACCCGACGATCGTGATCTCCGTGTCGCGGACCCGGCGCGCGTACGCGACCGCAGCGTCCCGCCAGCGCGCCTCGCCGGTGGCGCGGTACAGTTCGCAAAGCCCTTCGAAACAGGACATCTGCTCGTAGCCCTTCGGGGAGGAGATGTCGATCGGCGCCGCGCCGGCCAGCGCATCCTCGACCAGGCGCATGCCGTCCGCGGTGTAGGCGTTGGGCTCGCTCCACAGGCCGACGAGGTGCCGCGCGAAGTCCAGGAGCCGCGGCTCGCCCGTGCGCCGGTACAGGAGCGCGACGGGTTCGAGGATCGACGAGGACGACAGGGCCTCGAGAAGCGGGAGGCCGGTCTCGGTCAGCTTGCGCCGACCCGGTCCCGCGACGGAGATCAGGCTGTCGAGCGCCCTCACCGCCGCATCGAGCGAACGCCGGTCGCCGGTGGCGTCGTGGTGCGCGACCAGCCCGAGCAGCGCGTACTTCCGCCCCCACACGTCCCAGTCGCCGAAGTCCTTCGTGTAACTGCTGAGCCGCCCGTCCGGGGTCTGCGTCTTCAACAGCGCATCGACCGCGCCGTCCAGCACCGCCCGGTGCGCGGGCGTCGGACGGTAGCGGTACGCGAGCGCGGCGGACGTGAACCACTTGCCCCAGAACTCGCCCTGCCATTTCGACGGGTCGTCGTTGCGCGCGGCGAAGGGAGCGACGTAGAGGCGCCAGTCGGCCGCGAGGATCCCATGGGAGATGCACGTGTCGATCCGCTCGCCGACGTATCCGCCGATCGCCACCCGCCCCGGGTCCAGCGGACACAGAACATCCTCCGCGCCGGGGGGCGCCTCGGCCCGCGCAACGGTGCGGGGGGAGGCGGAGGCCGGGGCGTAGCCGTCGCCCGGCCTCATGCCATGCGCCGCGTACCAAGCCGGCAGGGACCGGCGGCCTCGCTCCAGCTTGTCCCTGTGCGGCGGGCTGGACGCCAGGTTGATCATCTCCCCCGGGTCGTCCGCCAGGTTGATCAGCATCTCGCCCGGACAGCCGTTCGTGCCCGCATCGACCATGTACTTCCACGTGCCGTCGAACAACACCAGCCGGGCGCCGTTGTTCTCGACCACCAGGGTGTCCCGCCATTCCGCGCCGACCGGGCCGGCGGCGAGGGGTTTCACACTGCGGCCGGGCAGCCCCTCCGGCGCGGCGATCCCGGCGAACTCACACAGCGTCGGGAGAAGATCCAGCCCGTTGGACACGAGGTGCACCCGGTCCACCTGCCCGGTGGCGATCCGGCCCGGCCATTTCAAGATGAAGGGGATGCTGGCCGACTCCTCGTACAGGTAGCCCTTCAACCCGGCGCGATGCGCCGCGTTCTGGTCGCCGTGATCGCTGGTGAAGACCACCAGGGTGTCCCCCTCCACGCCGGAATCGCGCAGGGCATCCAGGATCTGCCCGATCTGCCCGTCGGCCACTTCCGTCAGGCGCGCGTACAGATACCGGTACAACCGCCAGTCCTCCTCCGCGTAGGTCCGGCGGGACCACCCGATGTAGTTGTCCGCCTTCACGGTGGTGAATGACGGCAGTTCCCCGGCCGGGATCCCGAAATTGCCCGGCAACGGCGGGCAGCGCGTCGCGACAAACTCCGCGCGGCTCATGCCCCCGGGGACGGCCAGAAGGCTGTCGATCAACCTGTTCGCCTCCGCGTCGCGATAGAGCGGCTTCACGCCCGTGGCCCGGGCATGATCGTTCAGCGGCAGGTGACAGATGTCGTGAGGATTGATCATCGAAACGTACAGCAGAAACGGCCGGTCGCTCGCACCCCGCTCCCGGAGGAAACGGCATCCGGCATCCACGGCCCCCTTCCTGCCCGCGTAGTCCTCCGGCGCAAGGTGCTGCGTGAATCCATAGGCGGCGGGATTCTCGAATCCGTCTCCCGGATCCCGGCCCGTCAGATGCTTCTTCCCCGTGTAGACCGTGTCGTAGCCCGCCCGGGCGAACAGATTCCCCAGAGAGGACTCCAGCATCCGCGGCGGGACGGGGTTCTTCTGGTGATGGTTGTCCTCCATGCCGATCACGGACGGCATCCGCCCCGTCATCAGGCTGAAGCGGGACGGCACGCACACGGGATTGGCCGCGTAGGCCCGCTCGAAGCGGACCCCCTGCCGCGCCAGAGCGTCCAGGTTCGGCGTCCCGACCCACGGGGTGCCGGCGCAGCCCATCATGGTCGCCGACAGCTGGTCCGTGACGAGGACAAGGATGTTCGGGCGCGGCTGCGGCCCTGCGGTTGCCACCGCGGGCGAAAGCATCGCGGCGACCAGAACGCTTCGGATGCCCGGGTCCATCGATCACCTCCCCGTCGCGTCGATCGGGCCGTCCATCACGGCACCTTCGGCTTCAGCGGCGCGCCGGAATCCTTGTCCACCGGATAGACGGCGCCCTGCTTCTCGAGGCCGTCGATCAGCCCCTGCATCATCTCGCGCAGCTTCGCCGGCTCCGTCACGGCGCGGTTGGACTGCTCGAACGGGTCCTTCGCAAGGTGGTAGAGCTGGTAGTGCGAATCCTCCGAGGCCTTGGACGGGATGTAATGGTAGATCACCTTCCACTCCCCGCTCCGGAAGCTCGTGAAGTAGTCGCTGCGGTGGGGGGCGTGCGGATAGTGCATCAGGAACGACTCGGAGCGCGAGAGGTCGCGCTTTCCCGCCAGCAGCGTGTCCAGACGCGCACCGTCGACCGCGTGGCCGGCGGGGGCCTCGACACCCGCCAGACCGAGAACCGTCGGAAAGAGATCGTACACCGCGGCCTGCTGGGCCTGGACCGCGCCGGCCGCGACGGGCAGACGCACCTGGTTTGGATTCCCGGCGTCGGCCTTCGCCCACGCGGCAATGAAGGGCACCCGCATGCCGCCCTCGTAGTGCGACCCCTTCTTGCCGCGCAGCGGCGCGGCGCACGCGACCGCATGCTCGTGACCGAGCGGCGCGTCGCTGCCGTTGTCGCCAAGGAAGAAGACCAGGGTGTTCGTCGACACGCCCAGCGCGTCGAGGTGGTCGAGCAGGTCGCCGAGCGACTTGTCCATGCCCTCGATCAACGTGGCGAACGCCTGCGCCTGCGCGGACTTGTCGGAGTTGCGGTAGTGATCGGCGAAACGGGGGTCGGCGTTGAACGGAGCATGGACCGCGTAGTGCGCGAGATAGAGGAAGAACGGCTTCCCCTCCTTCACGGCCTCGCCGACCTTCGTCTTCGCCTCGATCGTCAGGGCCTCGGTCAGAAAGGTCTCGCTGCCGTGGTATTTCTCGAGCCCCGGCACCGCGCTCTGCGTCCGCGGACCGAGCCCGCCGTAGTTCTTCGCGCCGTAATAGCTGCCCGGCGCGCCGATCGAGCAGCCGGCCACGTTGATGTCGAAGCCGAGGTTGAGCGGCTCGGCGCCCTCGAAGGCGCGCGGCCCGAAGTGCGCCTTGCCGACGTGGATCGTCCGGTAGCCGGCGCCGCGCAGGAGGCCGGGCATCGTCACGTCGCCCTTCTTGAGCCCCTTCCAGTTCCAGTCCGGCGGACCCTGCGGCCCGGCGTTGTCCTTGTCCGGGTTGATCCAGTTCGTCGCCCGGTGCCGAGCCGCGTTCTGGCCCGTCATGATCGAAATGCGCGTCGGCGAACACACGCTCATCGCGCAGAAGTTGTTGAAGCGGACCCCGCGCGCCGCGAGTCGCTCCATGTTCGGCGTCCGGTACCACTCGTTGAGAGGGTACTTCTTCGCCTTCCCCGACCCGTCGGCGAGGAACGGCACGGAGGTGTCCATCACGCCCATGTCGTCGACGAGGAAGACAACGACATTCGGTTTCGCCGGCGCGGCGGCGGCGCGCGCGACATGCGTCGTCGCGCACAGGCCGGCGAGGACGACGAGCAGCGGGAGGCATCGGAAGGGCAGGCGCGGTGAGGTCATGGCTCTTCTCCTTCGGTCCGGTTCATGGCGCCCGCAAGGATGAACGCCGCCGGGCCTGCGATCAAGCCCCGGGGCGGTCGTATTCACGGCCGCTTCCGGCGCGCCCCCTTGCCCGTGGCCTTTGCGCCGGCCGCCGGCGCCGCCGTCTGCCCGGTGATCGCCGCCAATTCGGCCGCCATCGCCGCCATGCGCGCCGGTTGCGCGGCGGCCAGGTTGTTCGTCTCGCCAAGGTCTTCCGCAAGGTTGTAGAGGGCGGGGCCGTTGCCGCCCTGCTTCCCGCCGCCACGAGGCAGCAGCTTCCACGGGCCGTGGCGGAATCCGAACGGCGCCCCGCCGTTGGATTGCTCGACCAGCGTCTCGCGCCCTACCGGATCGGTCCCGAGCAGCGCGGCCAGGTGGTCCCGACTGTCCGGTGCCTGTCCCGCGGGCACCGCCTGCCCCGTCAGCGCCGCCAGGCTGGCGAGGAGGTCCATCTGGCTCACAAGCGCGCCGGACACGCCAGGCTTCACCCGCGCCGGCCACCGCACAAGGAACGGCACACGCGTTCCGCCCTCCCACACGGAACCCTTGAAGCCGCGCAGGCCGCCGTTTGGTGCGTGGCCGTTGGTGGCGTCGGGATCGCCGATCCCGTGGAGCGCGTCCGGGCCGTTGTTGTCGTTCACGCCGCCGTTGTCGCTGGACAGGATCACCAGTGTCGTCTCCGCCAGCCCGAGCGCGTCCAACTTGTCGAGCACCTGGCCGACGATCCAGTCGAACTCGACGATCGCATCGCCGCGGACACCGCAGTCGCTGGTCCCCGCGAACCGCGGGTTGGGGACGCGCGGCACGTGGATGTTGTGCGTGGCGAGGTAGAGGAAGAAGCGTACGCCCTTGTTCCTCTCGACGAACTCGCAGCCCTTTCGGGCGATGACGAGGGACATCTCGTCGTCCTTCCACAGCGCGGCCTTGCCGCCCGTCTGGCCTCCGATCCGCGGGATGCCGTTGACGAACGAGCCGGGGGCGCCACGGTGGATGGAGTAGTCCAGCCGGATGGGGTCGGCGGCATCGAGGTTGACCACGCGGCCGTCCTCAACCCACACGCAGGGCACGCGGTCGCCCGTGGCCGGAAGGATCCACGAATGGTTGAACCCGATCTCGCGAGGTCCCGGCCGGATCGGCGCATTGTAGTCGGTGGGCTTCGCGCCGAGGCCGAGGTGCCACTTGCCGACGACGCCGGTCGCGTAGCCCGCGCCCTTGAGCATCGAGGCGAGCGTCGTGCGATTCGTGTCGATCAACAGCGCCTCGATGCCGGATGCGATGCCCGTGCCCGGCTTGCGAAACGCGTATTCGCCGGTCAGCAGCGCGTAGCGCGACGGCGTGCAGACGGAGGCGACGGAATGCGCGTCGGTGAAGCGAAGGCCCGCCGCGGCCAGCCGGTCGCAGTTCGGCGTCTTCACCTTCACGGCGCCCTGGCAACCGAGGTCGCCGTAACCGATGTCGTCGGCGTAGATCAGCACGATGTTCGGACGGTCCGCCGCGCACGCCGCACCCGCCGCCAGCGCCACGGCTCCGACGGCCGCCAGCCGCCGCCACACATCTCCCCGCCACGCACCCTTGTTCATGGAACCGCCTTCCTTCTTGCAGCCCCGGCCTTCCCCTGTTTCGCCGCCGTCACCGGCCAGTTGGGGTCGTCGGTCCGGGACGACTTCAGAAGCGCGTCGGCCCTCGCGACGAGGTCCGGATGTGCCCCGGCCAGGTCGGTGGATTCGGATTCGTCCTTCGCCAGGTCGTAGAGTTCGATCGGACCGCCCGGGTTGTTGCGCACCGCCTTCCAGTCGCCGAAGCGGACCGCCTGGATGAACCGCTTCTCGTGCAGTTCCCAGTAGAAGCACTCGCGCGTCGGCGCGGGCCCGCCCTTGAGGAACGGCACGAGCGAGAGGCCGTCGGTCTTGCACGCCGCCGGGATCTTCGCGCCGGCAAGTTCCGCGGCGGTCGGCAGGAAGTCCCAAAACGCCCAGGGCTCGTGCGACACGCGCCCGGCGGGCACGGCGCCGGGCCAGCGCGCGATCGCGGCCTGCCGAAGACCGCCCTCGTACATGCCGCGCTTGAAGCCGCGCAACTTGCCGCCCATCGACTGGTCGAAAAACCGGCCGATGTCCGATGTCGGATCGAACGACGATCCGTTGTCGCCGGCGAACAGCACCAGCGTCTTCCCATCAATGCCGAGTTCCTTCAGCA
>CAYRFK010000220.1:0-1755 GCA_964423465.1 uncultured Verrucomicrobiota bacterium
GGCGGGCGACCAGATAGGCGTGCGGACCGATCCGGCCGGCAAGGCGCGCAACAGTCCCGTCACCGATCGGGATGGAGTAGGCCTCGGTGACGTCCTCGTTCTCGCGGCTGTTGAGCACCGTCAGGGTGCCCCCGGTCCGGGTGACGAAGGCGTCGCCCTCGTACCAGGCCGGATACGCGGCGTCGAACCGGGCCCGCACGTGTTCGACGGACTGCAGTTCCGACACCGGCACATTGCGGATGCCGGGGCCCAGCGGCGCGTCGCCCTGGGGCAGGACGGGAATGAAGTGGTACCGGCCGGTGTTGGGGAAGAACTCCCAGAGCTGCCCGTCGACGGCGCCCATCCTGCGGAATCCATAGGTGCCGGCGTACAGCGGCCCATACTCGGCGTAGTGCGTCCAGGTCTTCTCGTCCGCCACGGCCTTGCGGTCGTTGAACACGGCGAGCCGCACGTTGGCGAGCACCTCCCCGCGTGTCGGGATGAGCCGGTGCTTCACGGTTGCGCGGACGAGCGGCACGACGAAGCGGCGGAATGTGTCGGAGGTCCGTCCCGTCTCGTCCCAGAGCGCCGGAGGCCATGCGCCCTTCGGGTCGCGCGCGGCGGCCTTGGCGCTGTACATCGGCGTCTGACCGTCGAGGCTGTAGATCCCGCACCCGCGCCCGATGCCCATGACGCTGACGAGGCCCCAGAAGATCCGCGGCATGGTCTCGAGCACGCCGCGCCGCTCGCCGTCGCAGCGGCCCATGCCGTTGAAGCCGGCATTCTGCCAGTAGAAGCCGCCGTCCTCCCACGCGCCGTGGGCGTGCGTGATTCCACCCAGCCAGAGACCCAGTGCCGCGCTCTGCGAGTAGAACTGGCGGCGGATGATGTTGTTCTTCTGCGACAGCACGAGCCAGGGGCCGAACTCGCGGACGAACGCGCCCTGGCGGTCCATCAGGTCCTGCCACTTGTCGTCGCGGTAGGTCCCGTCGGCCTCCTGGTAGAGCATGCCGTACTTCGCGCAAAGCCGTGTGAGGCGGTGATGGTAGCGCATGTCGCCGTTCTTCGCGTCGTTGTAGAGCGAGCTGAGGTGCTCGCCGCCCTGGATGCCGGCGAAGGTCGGCACGTGCTGGAAGAGCCACTCGATGTCCGCCAGCCCCACCCAGTGGCTCCGCAGCAGGATCGGATTCGGCAGCCGCTCCATGCCGCGCGCGAAGTCCGTCACCGGGATCCCTTTCGCCTCGAACCCCTCGGCGACGATGCCGACGTACGGGGCGAGGTCGGCGGGGATGTCGGGCCGGAAGGCGGTGTAGTCCAGCACGCGGGTCGCCTCGATGGTGAACAGCGGGGATTCCGGCGTCAGCGGCCGGCGCGGGGGGCGGGTGCGGCGGTCGGCGTTGACCGTGAACGTCCGCGCCGCGGACCACGCGCCGGTGACCGCGCCCTTCGCGCCGCGCACGCGCCATAACCACCGGCCGGGTGCGGGCAATTGCGAATCCTCCGGCAGGAACCAGGGGTACGGCTCGCTGCTTGTGACGCGCACGGCGGAGGGGCGGGCGAAATCCTCCGACGCGGCCCACCGCAGGTCGTAGTCCATGACCATCGGCAGCGCGGCCCAGCGGAACATGGTCGCGAAGTCGGTCACGGATGCGTCCGGCACCGGCGAGAGCGGCTGCGGCGCGGAGGGCAGGATCTCCGCGATCGACAGGCCGGCGACCGGCCCCGTCGCCTCCAGCACGAAGGCGGCTTCGTCCGGCTTCGGAAAGTGCCGGTTGA
>CAYRFK010000220.1:1855-8370 GCA_964423465.1 uncultured Verrucomicrobiota bacterium
CGCGCTCGACCCAGAGCGACGGCGCGTCCGGCAGCGCGTCCACCGCCTGCGGATGCAGCGGCTCGCCGTCGACGAAGACCGCACACGCCGGCGGCAGGCGCGGCGTCCGGCCGTCCCGCAGGGCCTTCCACAGGTCGACCGTAGCGCGGAACACCGGCGCCCCCGCCTGCGAGGCAAGGATGGCGATTCCGTTCTCCAGCGCGCCGTGCGGGAGCACCTCGAAGGGAAACTGCCCCCGCACGGGGTCGATGAAATTGCACTGGAATCCGTAGGCGCCGCAGCCCCAGATCATCGAACCCTGCCCGACCCGGTCCGGCGTCGGCAGCAGCGTCGACAGGCCGACGCCGCAGCCGGTCCCGGCGGATTCCATGCTGATTCGGCACAGGCCGCCGAGCCATGCGCATCGCGTCTCGCTGCCGTTCAAGTCGCCCAGCAGCGGCGACTTCTTGCGCTGGATCAACGGCGTGCTCATCAGATTGCGGCCCCACCGGCCCTTGATGCCGTCGCCGCTGCCGACGTACGCGATCCACAGCGGCTGGTCGCCCTCATTCTCCCATCGGACGCGGCAGAGCATCAGGGGCTGGCCGGGCACGAGTTCAAACGTCTCGACGACCTTCATGCGGACATCCGGGCCGTCGAGCCGGCTCGTCCGAACGAACGCGGGCGGGCCGTCCGGGCGCGCCGTCACGGCGGCGCCGACGGAGCGCGCGGTCGCACGGAAGTTCAGAAGGCCCATGTCCGCGGGATTGCCGAACTGGATCCGGCCACGGTTCGTCCGGTCAACCCAGAAGTCCAGCTCGCCGCTGCGGACGAGCGTCGCGTCGTCGGTGCCCGCGGTGGCGAACGCGAGATCCCACCCGTTCGTGCGGAAGATCGCGCGGACCACGCCGTTATCGAGAGCGGCGGCGTCCGCAGCCGCGCGGGCCGGCGCGACCGACGGCCGCGCCGGGCCGACGAGGAGGTCGAGTCGCGAGGCCGGAGGCAGGGATGCGTGGATGCGAAGGACGTGCCGGCCGTCCTCCTGCGCCATCGCATGGGACGGCGGGGCCGCGCCGTCCGTGCGCCGGACCGACAACGCCGTGTTCGACGGCGCCCCGAGCCGTGCACACAGGGCCGCCGCATCCAGCGCGACCGCCGTCGCATGCACGGGGGTGTGCGCGTAGTTGACCAGCGTCACATGGACGCCCGCCGTCTCCGGAAGCTCCGCCGCCGCCGCACGGGCAAGCCAGACTCCCGCCAGCCCGCAGGCCGTTGCAATCGATTTCATGGCATTCACGCCGTTCAGTATGTCCGATTTCCCGTGATCCGCCATGTCTCAGACTGACCGCCGCATGCCGGAAGTTGACCTGCCCCGGGATCCCGGCGAGGAACGCAACCTCCCCGCCGACCGCCGCGAGCGCGTGGCCGAATTGCGGAAGGCCTTCGACGCCTGGCGCGGGAAGATGGGGGGAGGCCAGGCTTCTGGTGCCAGGGGGCGGCGGAACGGGGCGTGATCCCGAACCCGGTGTCCGCACGGCTTCCAACCCTTGGGACCTCCGGTGCCTGCGATGTCCAACCCTTGGAACTCCCGAACCTCCGAACCGGTGAACCTCCGTCCCGCCCGTGCCGCTGGAATCCGGGGCCGCGGGCGGGTATGGTGCAGCGCCCATGGTTGAAAGCCTTCAGACAGCGGCGCCGACGCGCGCGGAGGTGCTCTCGTGGCTGTCCCTCAGGGGGGCGGACCGCGAGGCGCTCTACCGTCGCGCCGACGAGGTGCGGCGGGAGCGAAAGGGCGACGAGGTCTTCATCCGCGGCATCATCGAGTTCTCCAACGTCTGCGCCAACGACTGCATCTACTGCGGCATCCGGCGGTCGAACGACAAGGTGCGCCGCTACCGGCTGCCGGCGGACGAGATCCTCGACGTCGCGCGCAAGATGACCGGCTGGCGGCAGACGACCGTCGTGCTGCAGTCCGGCGAGGCGCCGTCGGTTGCCGGCGACCGCGAACTGGGCGAGATCATCCGCCGCATCAAGACCGAGACGGGCCTGGCCGTCACGATGTCCGTCGGGAACCGTCCGCGCGAAGTCTATGCCCACTGGCGCGAGTGCGGCATGGACCGCTATCTCCTGCGCTTTGAAACCAGCGATCCCTCGCTTTTCGCACGGCTGCATCCCGACTGCACGCTCGGCGAGCGCCTCCGCTGTCTGCGCGACCTGCGCGACCTCGGCGTACAGGCCGGCGGCGGCTTCATGATCGGCGTGCCCGGCGAGACGCGGGAGACCCTGGCGGACAACCTCCTGCTCTGCCGCGAACTCGATCTCGACATGGTCGGCATCGGCCCGTTCATCCCCCACCCCGACACACCGCTCGGCGCCGAGCCCAACGCGTACGCGGACGACCCCGACATGTTCTTCGTTGCCCTGGCGGCCCTGCGGCTGGTCCACCCGCGCGCGCACCTCCCCGCGACGACCGCATTCGACGCCGTGTTCCCCGGAACGGGCCGCAACCTCGCCCTGCAGCGAGGCGCGAACGTCTTCATGCCCAACAACACGCCCGGCGAGCGGCGCGGCGATTATCTGCTCTATCCGAACAAGCCCTGCGTCGACGAAAACGCCGGCCAGTGCGCCCAGTGCGTCGTTCTCCGCCTCCGCTCCCTCGGCCGCTCGATCGGCGAGGGCCCGGGGCATGCGGAGGGGTGAGCCTGCCGGGACGCAGGTCAAGGCGGGTTCACAGGTTCGGAGGTTCGCAGGTTCGCAGGTTGGGAGGTTCGGAGGTTCAGTGGCGCAGAGTCAGCCCGGAATCGCCCATCCTTGCCACAGACTGTGAAGCAACTGCTTACAACATATTCTGGAATTCCGGAACTTCCGCTTCTTCTTTGGGATGGAGTGCCCGAGTCAGGAGACGCCCATGATCGTTCGCTTTGAAGACATTGAGGCATGGAAACTTGCCAGGGAACTGTGCCGTGGCGTCTACCGGGCAAGCCGCACCGGCGAATGGCGACACGACATCGAGCTTCGGGGCCAGACTCGCGCCGCAGCGGGCTCCGTCATGCACAACATCGCCGAGGGATTCGATGCCGAGACCCATGGCGAGTTCATCCGCTTCCTCCGCTACGCCAAGCGATCCTGCTCCGAAGTTCAAAGCGAGTTGTACCTCGCCTTGGACCAGAAGTACGTCGTCGAAGCGGAGTTCCTCGCTCTCTTCCACCAGGCGGACCGGGCAAGGGCCGCCATCCGGGGCTTCATTCGTTATCTGCAGCGCGACAGATCTCAACGAAGGTCAGAGCGAACTCGCGAAATCCCTCCCGCCAAGACAACCTGCAGCAAGCCAGCCGCCCCTCCGCAAACCTCCGAACCTCCGAACCTGTGAACCTGCGAACCTCGTCAGGCTGTGCTAGATTCATCGTCATGAGCAATGCAAGCGAAGACCGTCTCGTCGCCCTCCGCGGCTGGCTCCGCGACCGCGGCTCGGTCGTCATCGGGTTCAGCGGCGGCGTGGACAGTTCCTTCCTCGCGGCCGTTGCGGCGGAGGTGCTGGGGGAGAAGGCGCTCGCGGTCACGGCCGATTCGGCCTCGCTGACACGGCGGCACTTGGAGCAGGCGCGGGAGATCGCCGCGCAGTTCCGGATGAACCACCGGGTCATCACGACCGACGAGATGGCGAACCCGGCCTACGCCGCGAACAACCCGGACCGCTGCTACCACTGCAAGACCGAACTCTTCACGCGGCTCTCTGCGATCGCGCAGGCGGAAGGGTATGCCGCGGTGCTGGACGGCACGAACGTCGACGACCAGGGCGACTACCGGCCCGGCCGGCAGGCCGCGCGCGAACGGGCCGTGTGCAGTCCGCTGGCCGAGTTGGGCTTCACGAAGGCCGACATCCGCGAGGCGTCGCGCCGCATGGGCCTGCCGACGGCCGACCGGCCGGCCTCGGCGTGCCTGTCGTCGCGCGTGCCCTACGGCACCGCCGTGACGCCGGAGATCCTCCTGCGCATCGAGCGGGCGGAGGGGGCGATGCAGGACCTCGGCTTCCGGCAGGTGCGCGTCCGCGCCCACGGAGATGTCGCGCGCATCGAGCTCGACCCCGCCGAGATCGCGCGCCTGCTTGACCCGGCCGTGCGGGCCGACGCGGCCGCGCGCATCCGCGCCTGCGGCTTCCGTTACGTGACCCTCGACCTCCTCGGCTACCGCACCGGAAGCCTCAACGAGGCGCTGGTGTAGGCGAACATCGAACGCCGAACACCCAACATCGAACACCGAAGGTCGGGAGGGCCGCACACCACGCGGAAGCGGCCGGCTACGGGGCGGGACGGGGCCCTGGCGTGGCGGGCTCGATCGTGCCGCCGCCGAGGACGTCGTCGCCCTCGTAGAAGACCGCGATCTGGCCGGGGGTGATCGAGAACTGCGGCTCGTCGAACTCGACGTCCACCGTGGTGTCGTCGACCCGGAGCATCGCCGCCGGGGCGCCGGGGTGGCGCTGGCGGATGCGGCAGTCGACGCGGGCGGGCTCTGCGGGGGCCGAGGGGATGCCGATCCAGTTCACGCGGGCGGCCCGGAAGCGGAGTCCTCCGAGGTCCTCGCGGCGGCCAACGACAACCCGGTTCTTCTCGGCGTCGAGTTCGACGACATACCACGGCTCGCCCGCCCCCCCGACGCCAAGGCCCTTGCGCTGGCCGATCGTGTAGTGGATGAGCCCGCAGTGCGTGCCCAGCCGGGCGCCGTCGCGCGTCACGATCGGCCCCGGACGGGCATCGCCGCTGCGGAACAGCGCGCCATAATCGCGGCTCTCGACGAAATCCTGGCTTTCGGCCCTCGCGGCCAGGTCTGCGAAGCCGGCCTCGACGGCCATCGCGCGGACCTCATCCTTGAGCAGGCCCCCGAGCGGAAGCATCAGCTGCCCGAGCTGCGCCTGGCCGAGATGCGAGAGGAAGTAGGTCTGGTCCTTCGAGGCATCCCGCGCCTTGAGCAGCCGGTGCCGGCCGCGGGCGGCGTCCCACACCCGTCGCGCGTAATGGCCGGTGGCGAAGGCGTCGAACTCGATGCCAAGCTGCCGGGCGCGGTCGAGAAGGAAGCCGAGCTTCATCTGGCGGTTGCAGTGGACGCAAGGGTTGGGCGTCCGCCCGCGCAGGTATTCCTCGCGGAAGTAGTCGAGAACCACGCGCCGGTACTCCTCCGCCAGAGGAATGACGTGGTGCGGGATGTCGAGCCGCTTCGCGAAGGCGTCCACGGTCTCAAGGTCGCGGACTTCGCCGGGGCCGAAGCAGCCGGTACGGCCCTCGTCGGGCAGCGCGATGGAGCCATCCCAGATCTGCATCGTCAGGCCGACCACGTCGAAGCCGGCGCGGCGCAGGAGAAGGGCGGTCATCGACGAGTCGACGCCGCCGCTCAGGCCCACGGCCACACGGGCACCCGGCCGCAAACCGGCCAGGGCCTCGCACGCCGCCTCGGGGATGGTAACCTCCGTCCGCACCGCGGGGAGGATAGTTCACGCGACTCCCACCGGCAACCGATCTTCCCGCCTCGGTTTTGGGATTGCCCGCGCGGGCCGCAAGGGCGTAAAATGCCGGGAACAACCGGAGGGTTTGACGATGAATCGACGTGGGTTTCTGGCGGCGGCGGTGATGGCGGCGGCGGTGGGCGCGACGGCGGTCCGGGCGGCGGACGACCGCCAGATCATCGAACTGCGGACCTTCACGTTCGCCTCGGAGGAGAAGCTGCAGATCTACGTGGGGCTTCTCGAGAAGGGGGTCATCCCGGCCCTGAACCGCGCCGGCTGCAAGCCCGTCGGCGCCTTCCGCATGACGAAGGCCGACAATCCCAAGCTGAACCTCGAGGCCGACCCGCTGAAGATCTACGTCGTCGTCCCCCACGCCACGGTCGAGGCGTTCCTGGCGGTCGGCGGGAAGATGGGGACGGACCCGGACATCCTCAACGTGGTGCGACCGGTGCTGGATACGCCGATGAAGGATCCGGTCTACCTGCGCTACGAGACGCAGCTGATGCGCGGTTTCAAGAACTGCCCGGCCGTCGATGCCCCGGCGAAGGGCCCCGACCGCGTGGCGCAGCTCCGCATCTACGAGAGCCACAACTGCGAGAAGGCCGCGCGCAAGGTCGAGATGTTCAACGACGGCGGCGAGATCGACATCTTCCGCCGCGTCGGCATGAGCCCGGTTCTTTTCGGCCAGTCCCTGGCCGGCACTCTGATGCCGAACCTCACCTACATGCTGGCGTTCGACACTCCCGCCGCGATGGACGAGGCGTGGGGCAAATTCCGCGCGGATCCGGCGTGGATGAAGCTGAAGGACGACCCGAAATACAAGGACACGGTGTCGAACATCAGCAACTTCATCCTGCGGCCGCTCCCCGGTTCGCAGATCTGACGCGTGCGAATCTCCGTTTCATTGACCTGATCATGCGGGCGCCTCTCGGAATCTGCATGGCTGCCGGGATCCCTCGAACGGCCGGGCCGCCGGCCCGGCCAAACGGAAAGCCCGTGCGAGCGTCTTTGTCATCGCTGCACCGGACTGGAGATGCGC
>CAYRFK010000221.1:0-8359 GCA_964423465.1 uncultured Verrucomicrobiota bacterium
CCATGGCGATCATCACGCGCTGCCGCATGCCGCCGGAGAGCTGGTGCGGATACTCATCCACCCGCCGCGCCGGGTCCGGGATGCCCACCCGCTCGAGCAGGGCGATCGAACGGAGGCGGGCGTCGCGCGCGGACAGTCCCTGGTGCAGCCGGAGCGCCTCCTCGATCTGGAACCCCACCGTGAACACCGGGTTGAGGGCCGTCATCGGCTCCTGGAAGATCATCGCGATCCGGTTGCCCCGGATGCCCCGCATCGCGTCGGGCGCCATCCGCGCAAGGTCGTGGCCGTCGAAGCGGATCGCCCCGCCGGCGATGCGACCGGCGGGCTTCTGCAGAAGGCCGAGGATCGCGAGCGCCGTGACGGACTTCCCGCAGCCCGACTCACCGACCAGCGCAAAGGTCTCGCCCGCCCGGACGTCGAACGTGACGCCGTCCACCGCCCGCGCCGGTCCGGCGGCGGTCGCGAACTCGACGCGGAGGTCCTCGACGGACAGCAGCGCGCCGCCCCGCGTCGAACCCACCTGCCCCTCACGCGCCGCATCCATTCCTCCGCCCTTCCCTCCATCCGCCGCTTCGTGCCCCGCCCTCATCGCGTCCTCAACTTCGGATCCAGCGCATCGCGCACCGCATCGCCCAGGATGTTCGCGGGCAGGACCAGCCCGAGCATGAAGACGAACGCCGCGATCAGCTTCCAGGCGATCACGGGATCGCGCGCAAGTTCGAGACGCGCGTCGTTGATCATCCGGCCCCACGAATAAGTGTCCGCCCCGACGCCGATGCCGATGTAGGTCAGCGCGGCCTCCGAGAGGACGCGCCCGGAGAAGCCGAGCACCATCGTGATGACCACCAGGTGCATCACGTTCGGCACGATGTGGCGGGCGATGATGCGACGGCGCGACACGCCCATGGCGACGGCGGACTGCACGAACTCCATCTCGCGGAGCTTCAGCGTCTCTCCGCGCAGCACCCGGCAGAGGCCCGTCCACGACGTGATGCCCATGATGATGCAGAGCTGCGGCAGGCCGCGGCCGAAGAGGATCATGAACGCGACGATCAGCAGTACGCTCGGGATCGACGCAATGACGGTGTAGACGTACTGGATGACGTCGTCGACCCACCCGCCGAAATAGCCTGCGACGACGCCGAAGAAGATGGCGAACGGAACGATCAGCAGAGTCGTCACGACGCCGAGGATGATGCCGGTGCGGACGCCCTTGAGCGCCTGGTAGAGCACATCCTCGCCGACCTTGTCGGTGCCCAGCAGGTGGCGGCCGGGGAACCGCAGGGGCGGATTCTCGCGGGCCATCGATCCGTCGGCATGGCGGACGAACTCGGTGGCGAACTGGCGGTTCGCGAGGGGGGCGGAGTAGGTCTTCTCGCGCGCCGCCCGCAGCGGCGTCAGCACCCAGTCCAGTGCGGTCAACCCGCGCGTATCGCGCACGAGGCCGCCGTCCGACGCGCGCAGGACCGCACCCTGCCCATCCCGCAGCACCGGGTGCCATCCGATGCTGTCGAGCAACGCCACGGCGCCGTACGCGGCCACGATCCAGAACGCCACCATCGCCATCCGCCGCCGCGCCACCTCCGCGAACGCGCGCCGCCAGTAGGCCGACCGCCGCATCTTCAGTCCCGTCCGCACCCCCCACACCACCAGCAGCGCGACGAGGACGTCGTGGACGTACCAGTTTCGCCAAAGGTCGATAAGGGAGGGAAATGACATGGGGAGATGTGTCACGTGTCAGGTGTCAGGGAAGAGCAGTTCAAAGGTTCCAAGTTGTTGGATGTTGGATATTGGGTATTGGCTGTTGGATGTTGTTCGGTGTTCGATGTTCGATGTTCGGTGTTCGTCTTCATCCCAGCCTCACGCGCGGGTCGACGAGGGTGTACGAGACATCCACCAGCAGCAGGCCGCCGATATAGAGGACGGAGCCGAGGTAGACCATGGCGCGGACGACCGCGAAATCCTGCTTCTGGATCGCGTCGATGACGTAGCTTCCGAGCCCCGGGATGCCGAAGAAATTCTCAAGAAGAAGGTTGCCCATGATCAGGAACGGGATCGTGACGACGACCGAGGTCAGGATCGGGATCATGGCGTTCTTCAGGGCGTGGCGGAAGAGGACGGTCCGCTCCGGCAGCCCCTTGGCGCGGGCGGTGCGGATGTAGTCCTTGTTGATCTCCTCAAGGAACACCGTGCGGTCGTAGCGCACGTTGCCGCCGAGGCTCGCGAGGAATCCGATGACGATCGGCATGAGCACGAACTTGAGGCTGCCCCAGCCCGAGTCGTAGCCCGAGATCGGAAAGAGGTGGAGCACCTTCGCGAAGAGGAACTGGCCGCCGATGATGTAGAAGAGGACCGAGATCGACATCAGCAGGACGCACAGCACGAGGCCCGCGAGGTCGATGTAGGTGCCGCGGTGGAAGGCGACGAGCATCGCGAGGATCACGTCGACCACCAGCGAGATCAGGAACATCGGCAGCGTGATGTTCAGCGAGGGCCCGATCCGCGTCGCGATCGCCTCGCCGACGTCGTGGTTGTCGAGGTCCGACCGGCCGAACTCCAGCGCGAAGAGCGGCATGCATTTCTTCCAGAAGATGGTCTCGGTGACCTTCCCCGTGCCGGGCGCCTCGCCGTTCCACAGGCGCGGCAGGTGGTAGCCGCGCTCCGCCTTCCACTGGTCGATCATCGCCTGGTCGACCCGCTTGTCGCCGAGGATCGACCGCGCCATGCCGTCCGGCGTGTTAATAAGGAAGAACAGCGCAAACGTGACGAGGTTCACCCCGATGAGGATCGGGATCGCATAGAGCACCCGGCGCAGGAGGTAGGTCAGCATGGTCCGCCCCCTCCCCCGTGCCGCTGGCTGTAGCCGCGACCGACGGTCGCGGCGGACAAGTGCACCGGGACGCATGGTGGCCGGGGTCGACGCCCCCGGCTACAACGGCGGGCGGGGTTGCTCATAAACCGCCCCCTTCCCGCGCCCCGCTCCGGCGGCGGAGGAGCAGCGGAAGCAGGGCCAGCATCAGGACGGCCTCGACCGCCAGCACGGGCCAGATCACGGGACGGTTCCATTCGCGCTGGCGGGCCGCCCGCTCCGCACCGTCGACGCGATGGAACTTCAGGAATCCGTGCGTCATCTCGCGCGGCTTCCCGTTGCGGTGCCAGGCGTGGCTGAGGATGTGGAAGGTCGGATGGTAGCCCCACACGATCGGGGCGTCGTTACGCAGGATCGCCACCATGCGGTCGATGATCGCCTTGCGCTCCGGACCGTCCGCCATGCCCTCCATCTGCTCGAACATCCGGTCGTAGTCGGCGTTCTGGTAGCTCGGGATGTTCTCGCCCTTTGAAATCACCTTCGAGTTCGGTCCGTAAAAGAGGAACAGGAAGTTCTCCGGGTCCGGGTAGTCGGCCAGCCATCCCTGCCGGTAGCTCTGGAAGTTCCCCGTCTCGAGTTTCTCCCGGTAGCGGGTCAGTTCCGTGCCGCGCTCTTCCAGTTCGACGCCGAGGAGGCGCAGGCGCGTGCGGAGCCATTCCAGCAACGAGACAAACGACGGATCGCCGCCGAGGGCATGGTCGAGGTGCAGCACCAGAGGCCTGCCGTCCGGCCCGCGCCCCTCGGGGAACCCGGCCTCGGTCATCAGCCGGCGCGCCTCCTCCACCGGCCACCGTTCCGCACGATGCCGCGCCGGATTCCAAACGTCGGTGAGCGCATTCACCCCGGTCTCGCCCTCGTCGCAACCGAAGATCCCGGGCGGCACGGGCCCCTGCGCCTGCAGGCCCTGGCCGTTGAAGAAGATCTCGAGGAATTCGTTGTAGTCGAGGACGATCGACAGTGCCCGCCGCAGCTTCGTCTTCGCCGGCGTGTACCCGCCGAAGGTCTCGTCGAGCATGTTGAAACCGAGCCAGTAGTTGGCGGCCTCGACGGAGAGATGCAGGCCGATGCCCTTCGCCGTCATCTCGTCCGACAGCCCCGACTCGCCGACACTGCTCATGCTGATCGTCTGCTCGAACGCCTCGGGCGTCACGTAGGCGAAGTCGAGGTAGCCCTGCATGAACTTGTTCCAGCGAGGGATCGCCTCGCGGTCCACTGTGATCACAACGCGGTCCAGGAACGGGATCCTCCCTCCCGCGTCGTCCAGCATGCCCGCCTCGCGGTCGCCGGGTGCGCCATCGGACGGATAGACCCCGCCGCGGTAGTTGGTGTTGCGCTCCAGCACGACCCGCCGGTTCGGTTCATACTCGCGCAGCACGAACGGCCCGCTGCCCACCGGCCACCGGTTCAGCTCGATCTGGCGCGCGACCAGGGCAGGCTCCGCGTAGAACGCCAGCGCCTCGTCGGGGATCGGCGAGAAAAAGTGCATCGCCATCCAGTACCGGATCTGCGGGTACTTCCGCGACAGCACGAGCTTGAAGGTGTACCGGTCCACGACCTCGAGACCCGGGCACGGCGCGGCGAGATAGTCCACCAGGATCGGCCGCCGCGCCTCGTCGGTCACCTCCCCCGCCGCCTTCCGCCGGGCGCGCTCGTCGGCCAGCATCCGGCCGAGCGCCTCGTTCAACCCCCCGGCGCCGAGCACGGCGCGGCGGATCGTCGAAAAGATCGGACAGGTCAGCCGCGGGTCGGCCAGCCGCCGCACGCCGCGCACATAGTCCGCCGCGACGACCTCGCGCGTGCCGCGCCCCGGAAGATCCCATGGCGTCTTCACGCCGCGCACGTCGCGCGCATCCAGGTTCCGGTACAGCGGCGCGCCCTGCGCGTTGGTCGCAAAGCACGGATGGTCCGCATAGAGGATCCCCGGGCGGATGCGGACGAGATACTCCGCCTTCGCCACGCGGGCGACCGGCGGATCGCCGTCCAGCCGGTTCCCCTCCGCATCGAAGTAGACCGGTTCCGCGACGGTCTCCGCCGCGAGCGCCTGGAGATGGTAGGGCCGCCGCAGATGGTGATACTCGTATGGCGACTCGTAGATGTTGTCGATGATCTCGCCTTCGTGCTGGTAATAGGACGTCGCCGGGTCGAGCTTGGCCGGCGGGGTGTTCATGCCGAAGAAGAGCGTCTTCCCATCCGCCTCGCCCGGCCGGTACGGGCTGTTGGTGCACCGCGACAGAAGCAGTGCGCTGCCCGCAAGGACGACGGCGTACGCCGCCCCCGTGGCAATCCATCGGCTGGCTCCGGTTCCCCGCATGACCGGAGGCTTATAGCCGCAGTAGCGGTCCACGACAAGACGACGCCTTCACGCCGGATGCCCCGGGGCGCATCCGATTGTCCCTGAGAAGAGAAGTTGGACAGGATAACAGGATGTGCAGGATTGCGAAGGAGTTCATTACAGAAACCGGCGACTTCATCAGATGAGTGCAGCATGGGTCTGCCGCAACTCCATCCTGTTGATCCTGTTATCCTGTCCCGAATCTCGGTCGCTATCTCCGTCCCTCGCTCGGGACAACGTGTTGGATGTTCGATGTTGGAAGTTGGGTGTTCGATGTTGGATGTTGTCCCGTGGACGCCGTGCGACGCCGCGGATAGACTCGCCGCATGAACGCCATTCGTCGTTGCATCGGGACGATCGCCCTCGCCTTCGCCCTTCCCGCCGCCGCATCCCGTATCGTCTGGGTTGAAACGGAGCGCTTCGACGACCGCGGCGGATGGACGGCCGACACGCAGTTCATCGACCAGATGGGTTCGCCCTTCCTGCTCGCCGCCGGGCTGGGCGTCCCCGTGACCGACGCCGTCACGCGCGTCACGATCCCCGCCGCCGGCCGCTGGCGCCTGTGGATCCGCGCGCGCGACTGGGTGCCCGGGCACCATCCCGGCCGCTTCCGAGTCCTCCTCGACGGCCGCGATGCCGGCCGCGAGTTTGGCGCATCGGGACGCCCCGGCTGGACCTGGGAGGATGGCGGCACGCACGACCTCGGCGGTGCCGTCGAACTCCGTCTGCACGACCTCACCGGCTACTACGGCCGCTGCGACGCGATCGCCCTGTCGGACGATCCCGCGTGGACCCCGCCCGCAGACCGCGCCGCCCTGGACGTCCTGCGGCTGCGGTTTGGGGGCGTCGGGGCCGAACTGCGCGACGCGGGCGACTACGATGTCGTCGTGGTCGGCGGCGGCCTCGCCGGCTGCATGGCCGCCGTCGCCTCGGCGCGCACCGGCGCACGCACCGCGCTCCTCCAGAACCGCCCGGTTCTCGGCGGCAACGGCAGCACCGAGATTCTCGTTCCGCCGGTCGGCGTCTGGCCCGGGGGCCGCCGCGACCGCCGGGAACCGCGGGACACGGGCATCATCGAGGAGGCCGGGCTCCCGGGCGCGCAGGGCGACGCGGACACCCGCCACTGGTCGGTCCGGCTGCGGCGCATCGTGGACGCGACGCCGGATCTGTCCCTGTTCCTCGAAACCCACGCCACCGGCGTGGCGCTGGCGACCAACGCGGGCGGCGCCATCCGCGAGGTGCAGGCGGTCCACGCGCTCACTGGCGCCCGTTCGAGGTTCGGCGGGAAGGTGTTCATCGACTGCTCCGGCGACGGCGCGATCGGCGTCGCCGCCGGCGCGATCCACCGCCACGGCCGCGAACCCCGCTCGATGTACGGCGAATCCATGGCCCCGGACGAGGCCAACGCCACGACGATGGGCAACTCGCTGAAATTCGTCTCGCGGAAGACCGAACAGCCCCAGCCCTTCGCGACCCCGGACTGGGCGACCGATCTCGCCCTCTGCGACCGATTTCCCGACCGACGCCACCCGACGTCGCCCAGCCCGCCGCTCGGCTGGCAGTGGATGATCGAACTCGGCGGCATGCAGAACACCTACGAGGGGAAGGAGGAGATCCGCGACGACCTTCTCCGACTGATCTATGGCATCTGGTCGCATATCAAGAACGACTGCCCAACCCTCAGCACCCAGGCCGCCCCCTACCGCCTTGAATGGGTCGGCGTCGTCGCCGGCATGCGCGAGAGCCGTCGCCTTATCGGCGACCATGTCCTCACCGAGAACGACATCGCCGGCCAGGTGCTGTTCCCGGACCGCGTCGCCTTCGGCGGCTGGGGACTCGACGACCACTTCTCCGGCGGCTTCTTCGAGAGCGGGCCGCCCGCACGCCATCCCCACAAGGGGCTGCTGCACTCCGTCCCGTTCCGCAGCCTCTATTCAACCAACGTCCCCTATCTCCTGATGGCCGGCCGTGACATTTCCGCCAGCCATGTCGGCATGGGCTCGACCCGCGTCATGATGACCTGCGCCGTCATCGGCCAGGCCGCCGGAACCGCCGCCGCCCTGTGCGCCGCCCGCGGGATCAACCCCCGCGACCTGGGCCGCTCCTACATCGAGGACCTGCAGCAACAGATTCTCAAGGACGGCGCCCACCTCATCGACCTGCCGAACACCGATCCGCGCGATCTCGCCCGCACCGCCGCCGTCACCGCCTCCAGCGAGGGGTTCGAACCGGGCGGCGAGCGTATGGCCGCGACGAACGCGGTCGACGGCTTCGCACGTGCCGCCGGAGGCCGCAGCCACGCATGGCGCGCAGACGCCGCGAAGCCAGGCCCGCACTGGCTGCAACTCGCATGGACGGCGCCACAAGCCTTCAACTGCGTGCATGTGACCTTCCAGACCGTCGATCTCGCCCCCACCGGTTTCCGGATCGAGGCGGCGGACGGTGCGGGCTGGCGGCCCGTCGCTGAGGTCGCCGCACGCCACCGGAGGCATGTCGTCCCGATCGAGCGCGTCACCACGGACCGGCTCCGCATCGTCCCCTCCACTGCCGCCGGCATCTGCGAGATCCGCGTCTACGACGAGCCTGCACGCGTCCTCGACATCGCCCGGCGCGTCGCCCTCACCCGCATGCAACCCGACGGCCCCGACGCCCGATACCCGTGGGAGACACCCGAGGAGGCGGCGAAGGCGGTCATCAAGCCCGTTGCGGGGGCCGGGCTGTCTCCGGAAACGCTGGCGAAGAAGTACGGCGGCTTGGTGTTCGACGATTCCACGGCCGCCCTGACCGGAGAGTGGACAACCTCCGCCCATTCCACGCCGTATGTCGGGACGGGATATGTGAACGACGGGGACCGCGACAAGGGCGGGAAGCTCCTCATCTTCCATCCCCTGCTGCCAGCCACCGGACGCCACGAAATCCGGCTGGCCTACACCCCGCTGGCCAACCGCGCCTCCAACACGCCGGTCAGTATCCGAACCGCATCAGGCGCAACAACCGTGCTCGTCAACCAGCGCAAACCTCCGAAGATCGACGGCCTCCTCCACTCGCTCGGCGTCTTCGACCTCGACCCCGGAACCACCATTGAAATCTCGAACCGCGACACCGACGGCTACGTCGTCGTCGACGCACTTCTTCTCATCCCGGCGCCCTGACCTTCC
>CAYRFK010000222.1:0-8336 GCA_964423465.1 uncultured Verrucomicrobiota bacterium
GGCCCGAGGATGGCACGTTCGTCGTGCGCTCGCTGCCGGTGTCCGCCGGGAAGATCGCGGACGTCGCGCTGCTCGGCCATTCCGGCACGCTCGACTGGCGGCAGACGGACGAGGGGCTGGTTGTGAAGGCGCCCGCGCGAAAGCCGTGTGACCTCGCCTATGCCTTCAAGATCACCGCCGGAGACCTGGATCCCGTGCCCGTGGTGTACGACGGCAGCATCACCCCTCTCGCCGACGGACGGTTCATTCTTCACGCCGCCGATGCGACGATCCACGGCGATACGCCGAAGTACGAGCACACGGCCACCAAGGACCAGATCGGCTGTTGGGCCAAAGCCGAGGATTTCGTTTCGTGGAACATCAAGCCGACCAAACCCGGCACCTTCGCCGTCGAAGTCACCTACTCCTGCGACGCGCCCGGCAGCGCGTTCACCGTCGAGGCCGCCGGCCGGGCTGTTGCCGGCACGTCAGCCTCCACCGGTTCGTGGGAGGATTATCGCACCGATCGCCTCGGCACGCTCAAACTCGATGAGACCGGTGTCGTGACCGTGGCTGTCAAACCGAAGGGTTCGGCGCGCTGGCGGGTGATCGGGCTGAAGGCCGTCACCCTCACGCCCGGCGAATAGGCCACGACCGTCAGTGACCGTACCTTCCCGTACGGAGAATCCAAGATGCGCACCATGAGTAGAAGACGCCTCCCCAAGGTCGCCGTGCTGGTGATGACGGGGATGAGTCTGCTGGACAGTCAGGGTATCCAAAGCCATCTCTTGGACACCTCATGGCTTGGCGATGTGGGGGAGCTCTATTTGATCGGTGCTCTTCAAGGAATCGTGAACCGGGATGCGCCCCGGCTCTTCCTGATCAAAGGTGCACCCGACGCTGTATATGCGGACTACTTGGAGCGCGAGAAGGGGTTCACCTTCACCCGGCTCAAGTCCCTGCCCGACGCGATCGCGACGTTCACCGCACTGAAGCGCGCGGACGGGGTCACGCCGTTGATCAAGGGCCTGGTGAAGTACCCGGCGACCTATTGGGACGCGCCGAGCCGCCAGATGGTGAACCGGTATTACAACTACTGGATCGCCGCCAATTTCGCCGCGCAGGAGGATCTGCTTCCGGTCCACGCGGGGATGCTCGACGGCAAGACCTCGATGCTGGCCGGTTCGGAGTTCTGGCACAAGGACACCGGCATGCGGGGCTGGAACGAGATGTTCGTGAAGATGCAGCATGCAGGCACGAACGGCATGAGCGTGACCTCGGGGCGGTCCGGGGCCTACGCGAGCAAGGTGGTCCATCTCGATCTGGATGCGACGCCGAAGGTCGAGATCGTGGTGAGCGACTTGACGCCCGGCGGCGCCTGGTCCCTGGCTTTCGGCATGGGGTCGACGGTGAAGACGTTCGAACACCGCCAGGGCGTGCGGGTCCCCGGCCTGACGAGCGTGGCGCAAACCGGTACGTTTGCGGCCGACCTTTCCAAGACGAAGCTCTTCAATCCGCGGGCCGGAAGGGCAGAGTTGCGTATTGCGCCATCGACCACGGGTGTGACCGTCACCGTGAAGTCGGTTCGCCTTCTGGACGCGAACGGGCAGGAGCCTTCGGCCGGTCCGTATGCTCCCCCGAAGCATAATCTCGAGGGCCTGCCCATCACGCGGGATCTCGCGGCCTCGCCGCCGTACGAGCAGAACGAGGACAGTGCCTGCGCGTGGTCGCTGGCCAACCAGCGCAGCAACTGCGCGCCGGATGCCGTGGCGTCGTATGCCGCGGGGGCGTGGATCCTGATGGGGCTCGACTACACGGTGGCCCGGAAGATCTATCACTTCTACCAGGACAAGACCCCCTTCGTGGACGGCGGCCACCCCAACCTCGACAAGATTCTCGCCGACTTCAAAACGCCGGGCCTGGTCTTTGGCTGGCTGGGCAACGAGGACTACGCCTGCATGAAGATGGGGAAGTACGGTGCCCGCTATGCCGGGGGCCTTCCGCAGAACTTCTCTTTCTGGCGGTGGGTTCCGCTCGAGAAACCCGGCAAGCCGGTCCCGCTGCCGCAACGTCGGGAAGTCACGCGCCTGGAGAACAAGGTGTACGTGAACTTCAGCTGGGCCTCGGCGGACTACATTCAGATCAGCTACAAGTTGATGGACGGCTTCTGGCAGGACCCGAACCGGGGCCGGGTGCCCATGACGTGGGGCTTCAATCCGTTGCTCGCCGATTACGCACCGGCGTTCGTCGAGTTTTATGCCCACTCGGCGACACCGAGGGATTCCTTCTGGGGCTTCACCGCGGGCTATACCCATCTCTCGGGATTTCCGTCGGCTCACCTGCAGACATATGCGGAAGAGACCCGGCGCGGGCTGCACGCGTTGGGCCTCTCGCCTGCGGTCGATGTCTGGGACTGCGATTCCTATTGCAGCGCATCCCACGAGGCGCTCGCCGCACACTCGCATGAATCCGCGGGGATCGGCCTGATGAGCGTCCTCCCCGGAGCCTCGAATGCCTCGGAAACGACGTGGCTCGCTAACGGGTGTCCGGTCGTGCGGCTGGATCGAGGACTGTTCTCCGTCTGGCAGGAAGACGGCAAATCGACGCCGGAATCGATTGTGGCGGCCATACAGGCCGCTGCCGCAAAGCATCCCGAAAGGGGGCCGCAGTTTCTGACCTGCAACTCCCGCTTCTCGCCGACCTTTCTGAAGGCGGTCAGGGAATTGTTGCCCGCCACTGTGGTCATGGTCGGGATGCCGGATTTCATCGCCCTTGCGCAGGAAGCCGGCGCCGTGACAGCGCTTCCCTTTTCCAGTGCCGTGGGGGCCGGCGACAGCCTCCACGTGAGCTTTGAGCTGCACAACGCCGCGGGAAAGACCGGTCGAGCGGGCGAGGTGACGTGGACACTGCCCCCGGGCTGGAAATCATCGCCGGAATCGTGGGATCATGAAGCGGTTCCCAGCGGGACGAGCTTGAAGAAACTGGTCACCTTCATGCCGCCGGCGGCCATGACGTCGGGGACTGTTGTCATCGGGTACAAGGACTCCCGTCATGGCTGGAGCAAGGAGTTCGTCCTGACCACCTATCCGCAGGGAGTCAGCGTGTCCGATGGTCGGTCCACGGAGGGTTGGACCGCCACGGACGGGGCGGGTGTTTGCATCGACCGCGGGATGCTGAAGATCACCCCCAAGACGGTTCTGGGACGTCACGATTACACGAGCGGCACGCGGATCGACAACAATGGCCGTGCGTCCTGCGCCCTCCAGCAGATCGATTTCGGCCGAAAGCCGGTGCTGAAGGTGAACATTCCCGATCAGGACAGCCACGGAACCCGAATCGGCGTAACCGACGAAGCCGGCCAATACAGGCAACTGGCCTCCGCCAATGCGCCCGGAATGTGTTCCATCGACCTGAGTGCCGTCACCCAATGGACCGGCACGAAAGATCTCACCCTGAGCATCGATCCCGCGACCAGCTACGGCGGGTATGTGAGGATCAGGAGTATAAAGGTCTGCTACGAACGGGAACTCATCCGCGAGAAATGAGGGCACAATGGAAGAGAGAAGCCTGTGAACCCCGCCCCGATCCCTGCCGCCCTTGCCCTCATAGGCCATTCCCTTGTGGTCAGCAGCCTCTGGCTCGCGATGTGCGCGGACAGTTATGCCCTGATCCCGCCGCAGGGAACGTATCGCGAGAATACAGAGACGGCGCCGGACGAGACGACCGTCACCGGAGGCGGGATCCGCATGAAGATCGAAACCACGATCCGGCTGACGCCAGCGCCGATCTCTGCAATGCATCCCTTTCTCAAGGCGATCCGGCTGAACAACGGGGACCTCCTCGTCAACTGTCCGCTTTCCGGGGGGCCGCACCGGGACTACGACCTGTCGCCCAAGGAAGATGGGGCGGTGTGCAGCCTCCGCTCGAAGGACAACGGGAAGACCTGGCACAAATCCAGGTCGCAAACGTCGCGGGATGGCGGGAAGACGTGGGTTTCAGAGCCCACCGTGGTGCAACGAGGCGCCCGGCTGGAGGACGGGAGTTTCCTCATGGATGTTGGCCGCCATCAGTGCCTGAGGCTGGATGCGACGGCGGATAAGCAAGTGGTCCTCGAGAGAAGGGAGCCCATGTCCCTGCAATACGGCGTCAGCATGGTGCAACTCCGGGACGGGCGAGTTCTCTGCGCCGGACAGATCGACCGTCTGGATATGATCTTGAAGGGGCGAACCTTCGAGAAGGGCTGCTCCTACGGACTCCAGTTCCGCACGACGGCGGACCTTGGCCGGATCTGGCAGGAAGCCGGGCAGTTGAGCTTTCAGAGTTTCGGCATCGACCTGGAGAAGCAGGGCGACAACACGATGGACGGCTATGGGGAACCCTTCCTGCTGCGAGCGGCCAACGGCGATCTGTTGGTATTCGTGCGAACGGTGAAGTTCCTGCGAAACGGAGCAACGGGTCAACGTCCGAAGTATCCCCCCGTCAAGGTGTCGCGCTCGAAAGACGAGGGGAAGACATGGTCGGAGCCCATCGACGTGCATCCGACGGGCGTGATGCCGGTGGCGACGTTGCTGGACAACGGAATCATCGTGGCCTTCACGGGCCGTGGCGGGAATCGCGTGGCGGCCAGCCGGGACAACGGCCTCACATGGCATTGTCATCACAACGTCATGTTTACGGGGCAATCCCCCAATTTCAGCGGCCACAATGCCATCGTTCCCGTGGGCGGCGGCCGCGCCCTCTTGATCTACAGCCACAATCACAGGCACCCCGACAACAAAGAGGGTTTCGCGGACGGCAACCGCTATGGCGCTGAGTTGATTGGAACGTTCGTGTCATTCACGGAGGATGTGGGCTGAGCACCACTGGCACCGTTGCCTGCATGTGTATGATACGACGAAACGGTCAAGGCGTGGCCATGTCAGCACGCAGTGGCATTTGAGACTCAAGCGTCGAAATGGGCAGAACAGAAAACATGAAGAAGCTCATCATCGCAGGCCTGATGCTGGCCAGTACTTGTGTCAGAGCCGAAGATAGACTCAATCTCCCGGTCGCTGCCGGGCCGGCGACGGCGCGGGATCCGATCCGCGCCTTCTGTGTGGACTTCAACTGGGGTCCCGGCGGTCCGAACGGGTTTGCGCCGCCGGGCCTCTGGGCCGACGCGGATCCCGCCGCGCATGTCGCGTGGTACGCGGCCCTCGGCGCGAACGTCATCCAGACCTTCGCCGTCTCGTGCAACGGCTACGCGTGGTACAAGGGCGGAACGGTTCCCGCGCAGCCCGGCCTGAAGCACGACTTCCTGCCCGACGTCGTCCGCCTCGGGCACGCGAAGGACATGAAGGTGATGGGCTACTTCTGCGTCGGCGCCAATACGCGCTGGGGCGCGGCGAATCCCGACCTCAGCTACGGCACCCCCGGCGGGGTCCACATCCCGTTCACCGACGCGTACCTCGACCACCTCGCCGCGACGATCGAGGAGGCGCTCGCGAAGAGCGGGATGGACGGCTTCATGATCGATTGGGTCTGGAACCCGTCCGACAAGGTGCGCAAGGGCGTTTGGCTGCCGGCCGAGATGCGTCTGTTCGAGCAGTTGACCGGCAGGCCGTTTCCCGGTGCGGACAATCTCGCGCCGGAGGCGAAGCTCTACTACGAGCGGAAGGCGATCGACCGCTGCTGGGCGCGGATTCGCGCCGCGGCGAAGAAGGCGAAGCCGGACTGCATCATCTGGCTCTCGTGCAACAAGGTCGCTGACCCGACGATTGCCGGATCGGCCCTGCTGCGCGAGGTCGATTGGATGATGGACGAAAGCGGCAACCCCGACGCCTTGCGTTCCGTCGCGCCGATGCTCGGACCGCATACACGCCCGCTGCTCTGCGTCGTCGGCTGGGGCGACCGCCACGACGCGCGCAAGGTGGTGGCGGATGCGGCGAACACCGAGTTCGGGGTCTACGGCTTCAGCCGTCCCGGCACCAACTCGCTGCCGCTCCCGGCGGAACGCTACCTCGCCGAGCCGCCCGAGGCGTTCAAGGGTAACGACCGCAACATCGCGGTGCTCGCGCGTGTGTTCAATGGCCGGCCGTTGCCCCCGCCCGCCGCGGCGGTGCGCGGACCGCACCGTGCTTCCAGCGAATGGGGGCCGGGCTATGAGGTGGCGAAGGCGTTCGACGGCGACGAGACGACGCGCTGGGGCGCGGCGCAGGAGTCGCGCAGCGGCTGGATCGAGGTCGACCTCGGCGAGGCTAGGGAGATCGATCGCGCGGTGGTCATGGAGATCGGGTTCCACCGCACGGAGAAGTTCGCGATCGAGGCGAGGATCGGCGAGGCGTGGAAGCCGATCGTCACGGGGACGGCCATCGCGGGCCGGCGCGCGTACGACTTCCCGCCCGTGAAGGCGCGCGTGTTCCGGCTGAACATCGAGGCGGCGAACGAGGTGCCAACGATCGAGGAGTTCGCCGTGCTCCCGCCCGGCGCGCCGTTGCCGGCGTCCGTCGAGGTGGTGGCGCGGGAGGAAGCGGCGTGCGCGGCACGTCTGAAGTGGTTCGACGAGGCCAAGTACGGGCTTTTCATCAACTGGGGCCTCTATGCGATCCCCGCGGGCGAGTGGAAGGGTCGGCCGGTCGAAGGCATCGGCGAGTGGATCATGAACCGGGCGAAGATCCCGGTGAAGGAGTACGAGCTGCTCGCGGGGCAGTTCAACCCGTCGAAATTCAACGCTGACGAGTGGGCGCGCCTGGCGGTCGACGCCGGCATGAAGTACGTCGTGTACGACTGCAAGCACCATGACGGCTTTGCAATGTACCGGTCGCGCGTCAGCCCGTACAACGTTCACGACGCGACGCCGTGGAAGCGCGACCCGTTCAAGGAACTCCAACAAGCCTGCGCCAAACGCGGCTTAAAACTCTGTTTCTACTACTCACAAGCCCAAGATTGGCACCATCCCGGCGGCGGTGTTGCCGGGAACAAACCCTGGGATCCGGCACAGCAGGGCGACTTTGATCAGTATCTTCGTAACATGGCACTGCCACAGGTGAAGGAATTGCTGACCAACTACGGCCCTATCGGTTTGATCTGGTTCGACACGCCGGTCAATATGAACGAGGAACGCATCCGCCCGTTCGTTGAGGCGATCCGAACGCTTCAGCCCGACTGCCTCATCAACAGCCGCCTCCTGTTGAGAGGTGGCACCATCAAGGACTTGACCCCCGAGGCGGTTGCCAAGGCCATCGAAGCCCGGTGCGACTACATTTCGCGCGGCGACAACGAGATCCCGCACACGGTCACGCCCGGCGCGTGGGAGACCGCGGCGACAATCAACGACACGTGGGGCTTCAAGAAGGGCGACCGGCAGTGGAAGACGCCCGGGGACATCTGCTTCAAGCTCGTGGACATCGTCAGCAAGGGCGGGAACTACCTGCTCAACGTCGGGCCGGACGCCGAGGGCTTCATTCCGCAGCAAAGCCAGGATATCCTCCGCGAGGTCGGCGCATGGCTGAGGGTCAACGGCGAGGCGGTCTACGGCGCCGGCCGCACGCCTTTCGGCGACGAACTCGGAACGCCGCTGCCCGGGCCCAAGGACAAGCGCGGCCAGCCGCCGTTCGCACCGAAGAACGACTGGCGCTGCACGACGAAGCCGGGCCGGCTGTACCTGCACTTCTTCCGGTGGCCGGGCGCGAGGTTCGAGCTGGCGGGCGTGCAGGGGAAGGTCGGGACCGCCTGCCTGCTGGCCGACGGCCGCTCCCTGCGGTTTGCGCAGGCCGGCGACGTCGTTACGCTCGAACTGCCACCGGCCGCACCGCCCGGTCTCGCGACGGTGGTCCGGCTCGAGATCCAGGAATCCGGCGGGACGCCCGCCCGCTCCAGCGGGGGGCCGCAATGAAGGCATCCATGGCCATGCGGATCGGCGCGCTGCTGTGCGCGGCAGGGGCCGTCGCCGGCGCGGGGACGGAGCCGTCCGCGGCCCCCCGAAGGACTGAACCCATGAAACACATGCTCCTCCTCCTCACCGCCATGCTGCTCGCCGTCTCGTCCTTCGGTGCCATCGGCGCAGCAGAGCGCCCCAACATCGTCCTCATCATGGCGGACGATCTCAGCCACCGGAACCTCGGCTGCTACGGCGCGGTGAACTTCGAGACACCGCACCTCGACCGGCTCGCGGCGGGCGGAATGCGCTTTGAGCATTGCTACTCGCTTCCGCTTTGCACCCCGTCTCGTGTCGCGATCATGACCGGCCAGCACAACGGACGGAATTTCTTCCGCGCCTCGACGCTGGAGGCCGATCAGCGGACGTTTGGCAACGTGGCGAAAGCCGCTGGCTACGCGACCTGCCTGGTCGGCAAATGGAAGCTGACGGGCAAGAGCAA
>CAYRFK010000223.1:0-8189 GCA_964423465.1 uncultured Verrucomicrobiota bacterium
CACCGCCGTGGTCACCCCGCGCGTTGACCGACCCGATATGCCCGCCGCGCAGACCGAACCGGTCGCGCCGGATCGGATCTCCCGGCCCCAACCGTCACCGGCAGCCACCGTGCCCGCCGCCGCACTGCCGCCGCCCGCCGCCGTACCGCCGCCCGTCGCCGCCGCCGTACCGCCGCCACCCAGTGCCGCCGCACCGCCGGCGCACATCGCACCACCGGCCGCACCGCCGGCCGCACCGTTATTCGACACCGCCCCGACACCCACTGCCGCGCAACCGATTCCACCGGCTGCTGCCTTGAAGCCCGCCCCGCGGCCGGCCGCCGCCCGGGTGCTGGCGGCGCTGTTCGGAACCGGCCCGGGCAACACGGCGCAGTCCCCGATCAGCTGGGTGGTGCTGGCGGCGGCCCGGCGTCAGGTGGGCACCGTCGCCGCCGGGACCGCGGTGCCGGCCGCAACGGTCACCACGACCGCGGTCAACAACCCGCCGGTGATCACCAATGTGGTTGTGAGCGCGCCGAACTCGACCACCGCAGCGGTCACCGGGACCGTCACCGCCGCAGATCCCAACGCCGACAAGATCACCTTCAAGGCTGCCACGTCGAGCAAGGGCGCGGTGTCGATCACCACCGCCGGGGTGTTCACCTACACCCCGACGCCCACTGCCCGGCACGCCGCCGCCAGACTCGGCGCCACCGCCGCCACGACCACCGACACCGTCACCGTCACGGTCACCGACGCCAAAGGGGCAGCCACCATTCGCGCGGTGACGGTGCCGATCCTGCCGAAGAACAGCGCCCCGACCGCGACCAAGACGGTGGGCGCCCCCAACACCACCACCGGGGTGGTCACCGGCAAGATCACCGGCGCCGACGCCGACAAGGACCCGCTGAGCTACACCGCCACCGCCCCGGCCAAGGGCACGCTGAACCTCACCGCCGGGACCGGGGCGTTCACCTACACCCCGAGCGCCACCGCCCGGCACGCCGCCGCCAGACTCGGGGCTGGCACCGCCGAGAAGTCCGACAGCTTCACCGTCACGGTCGCCGACGGCTACGGCGGACTCGTGCGAGTCCCCGTCACCGTCGCGGTCAGCCCCGCCAACAGCGCACCCACCGCCACCGCCGGCATCGCCAGACCCGACCCGGTCAGCGGGATCGCCAAAGGTGCCGTCAACGCGGCCGACACCGACCGCGATGTGCTCGGTTACACCGCCTCCACGCCGGCCAACGGGGTGGTGAGCGTCAACGCCGACGGCAGCTTCGCCTACACCCCGACCGCCGCGGCGCGCACCGCCGCCCGCACCTCGACCACGGCCAAGTCCGACACCTTCACCATCACCGTCGCCGACGGCTACGGCGGCAGCAGAGCGCTCAGCGTCACCGCCACCATCGCCCCGGCCAACGCCGCCCCGCGCGCCGGAACCCCCAGTGCGACGGTCAACGCGACCACCGGTGTGGTCAGCGGCGCCGTCAACGCCGTCGACCCGGACAAGGACCCGCTGACCTACACCGCCGCCACCGTGTCCACGCCCAAGGGGACCGCCACGGTCAGCGCCGCAGGCGCGTTCACCTACACCCCGACGGCCACCGCGCGCCACACCGCGGCCCGGCTCACCGCCGCACCGACCGACAAGGCCGACACCTTCGCGGTGACGGTGACCGACAAGTACGGCGCCGCGACGACAGTCCCGGTCGCGGTCACCGTCAGCCCGGCCAACGCCGCTCCCGTCGCCGGTGTGATCACCGTAGGCGCCGCCGACCCGCTGACCCGGGTGGTCAGCGGCACCGTGCGCGCCACCGACGCCGACAACGACGTCCTGACCTACAGCGCCCCGGCCGGCACCGCCAACGGCGGCCTCTCCGTCAACGCCGCGTCGGGGGCGTTCCGCTACACGCCCAACGCCGGCGTCGGCGCCGCCACCGACGCCTTCACCGTCTCCGTCGTCGACGGCCACGGCGGTGCGGTCACGATCCCGGTGACGGTGAGCTTCGGCGGTACCCCACAGCAGGGTCTGTCGACGTTCTGCGGGTGCACCCTGATGCCGGCCGACACCGTCTTCCACGCCGACGTGAGTTCGCTTCCGGTGCTTGGCAAATCGAGCACCTGGACCACGCTGCTGGGCGGCAACCTGTTCGCCGCATGGGGCGGGGCTCCGTGGATGGGTAACACCGCCGGGATGCCGGTCAACACCGTTGCCGCCACCCGGGCCGGGGAGCGAGTGGTCTTCAACCGCGGCTACACCACCAGCGGCCCCAGTATCGACAACAGCCTCTACGCGATCCCGGACTACCCCTTGGTGGAGGGGATGCCGTCGGCGCCGGGGTGGGACCGGCACCTGCTGGTGTTACAGGAAGGCACCTGCATCTCCCAGGAGCTCTACAACGTCGCCAACGGGGTGGAGCTACCGGCTGCCAATCTTGGCGATGCCCTGGCCAATTCGATCTATGCCAACACCTACGGCTCGGCCTGGATCGCCGAGGCCGGTGTGCGCATTGACATGAACTCGGCGCTGTACCCGGCGGCCGGCTGGGCCAACGCCTCGCGGCTGCCCTACCTGCCGCTGATCCTGCGCCCCGACGACCTGGCCCGCGGCTCGATCGACCACATGCTGGGGATCACCATCGCCAAGGACCGGGGAACCGGCCACACCTGGCCGGCCCGCGCCGGGGACGGCACCGGCACCAACCCCGACGGGGTGCCGATGGGAACGGTGTTCCGGTTGCGCGCCGACTTCGACGTCACCAGGTACGACCCGGCCACCCAGGTGGTCCTGCGGGCGCTGCAGAAACACGGCGCGGTGGTCTACGACTCGAACAACCCCGGGCAGAACGGTGCCACCCTGTTGGCGATGAGCAACGGCTGGACCGGAACCGGCTACCAGACCGCCCAGCAGCAGTTGCGCACCATCCCGATGAGCGCCTTCGAGGCGGTCGACGTACTCAGCCTGGCCGCCGACCCGGCCACCGGGTGGGCGATCCGCTCCACCGCCCCCGTGCCGGTCCGCTCGGCGGCTGTCCTGGAATCGGCGGCGAGTACCCGGGGCGCCCCCACCGCGACGGCCGCCGTCGTGGCAGTCGAGGACTACGCCCTGATCCGGCGGGCCGACCTGATGGCCAAGCCGACCAGCGGTGCGGGGTGGACCTTCCTGAAGTCCCAGGCCGACGCGGCCTGGGCGGCACCGGACCTGTCCCTGCTCAACACCAAGACCCCGGCGATGGTGCTGGCCGCCGGGCTGGTCTACGCCCGCACCGGCGACGCCAGATACCGCGACAAGGTGATCGCCGCGGTCAAGGCCGTACCGGGCACCGAGGCCAAGGCCACTGAGGTTCTTCCCTTCGCGCGCAACGTTTTCGGCTACGTGGTGGCGGCCGACCTGGTCGACATGCCGCTGGACACCGTGGCCGACAACGGCAAGACCTGGCGGGCCTTCCTGGAAGCCGCCCGCACCAAGCAGTTCCCCGGTAACACCCGCTGGATCAGCCTGGAGAAGACCTCCGGGGACTCGGCGAGCAACTGGAACGCCTACGCGCTGTCCAGTCACCTGGCGATCAGCACGGTGCTCGGCGACACCGCCGCGGTGGCCCGCGACATCACCATCTACCGGCGTTTCCTGGGCGACCTCACCTCACCGTGGCCGGCGTTCAACCCCACCGCGGGCTACGCCTGGAACGGCAACGGCCGCACCTGGGACATGACCCCTACCCTGCAGCGCGGCATCAACCCCGACAAGCCCGGCGACGGCCGCAGCGGGGCGATCATCCTCGACGCCTCCCGGCACACCTCGCTGCCCTCGGTGCGGTGGGGCAAGGTGGACCTGGCCGGGCGGGCCTACACCGAGGAGACCCTGGACGCGCTGCTGGCGATCAACATGGTGCTGCGCGCCCAGGGCAGCGACTTCACCGACTTCCAGAATCAGGCGCTGAAGCGGGCCTATGCCTTCCTGGCCCGCAACGGCGGCCCGTCGGGCTACTCCAACGGCAGGTACCTGGCGCTGGCCATCAACAACCTCTACGGAACCACCTACAGCACCTCCGCCGGGGACTCGGTTGCCCGCCACCTCGGATACGGCGGGTGGCTGCTGACCCGGTGACGGCGAGTCAGGCCTGGCCGCCGGGTTCGGACAGGCGCTGCGGCATGGCTTCTTCGGTGCGCGCCCAGTCGTGGGCGGCGGCCAGGAAGCGGTAGGTCCACTCCTCGGCGAGCTGGCGGTTCTCGCAGAACACAATCGCCACGTTGGGCCAGCGGATCTGCAGTTCGGCCAGCCCGTCGGCGACGACGGCGGGCCGGATGCGATCAAGGGCGAAAACCTTGGAGTAGCGGTCCTCGACGACCACCGCAGCGCGCGGGAGCGCGGCCAGCTCGGCGATCTGGAAACGCAGCGTGCCGCCGCTGAGGCTGGTGACCAGATCGGCCAGCGACTTGCGCTCCACCGCGGCGATCAGCTGCCCGTCAAGGATCAGCCCGTAGTCGCCGCACGGCAGCGCCTGCTGGGTCAGGGCGACCTGCTGGGTGGGGAACCGGTAGGCGTAGCGCTCCCGGGAGTCGATGACGATCTGCAGTTCGGCGATGCCCTGGGCGCGGGCGGCCGGGGTGCGCACGTTCGGCCGGGCCTGCTTGCGGGTGCGCGGGGACTGCCAGAACACCATGTCGCGGCCCCGGGCCACGGTGAACACCAACTGCGAGCGGTTCTCCCGGGCCCGGTCGGCGATCACGTCGATGGCTGCGCCGTGGCGCTGGCAGGACCGCAACGGCACACGCTCGACGATCTCGGCGTCCTCCGGCCACTCCTGCAGGGTGACCGGGTGGCAGTAGAGCGCTTTGACCCGCGGCCAGGTCCCCGAGGTGCGAAACACCAGATCGGAACCCGGCTGCGGGATCCGGAGCAGGAACGGCAGCTTGGAGTCGGTGTCCGGGTTGACTGCGATCAACAACTCCGCCATGGATCTGAGTCTGCCGGTCGATGCCGGGATTGTGGGGACGCGACCGGCCCGACGTCCTCAGAAAGCCAACCGCTCCACGACAACCGCCACCCCGAGGCCGGCCGCCCCGCTCACCGCCGCGACACCGTAGCGCCCGTCGCGGCGTTCGAGTTCTTCCAGGCAGCTGCCCACCAGGATCGCCCCGGTGGCCCCGAACGCATGCCCCATCGCCATGGTGCCGCCGTTGGGATTCATCCGGTCCGGCCCGGCATCGAGTTCGCGGCGGAACTTCAGACACAGCGCGGCGAACGCTTCGGCGAACTCGAAGACGTCGATGTCCGCCGGCCGCAGACCGGCCCGGGCGATCACCTCGACGACCGCCCTGGTACGTCGACTAGTCGGTAAGGGTGTTCTCAGCTAGGTCGGTCCCGCATGGTCCTGAGTCGGGGCGCCCCGGGTTGTCCGAACACGCGATCGTTGAGTCCTTCACCGGCAACCCGCTCTGACGGATGCAGCCACCCAAGCAAGCCAGCCTGACGACAAGATCACCACGGTCCACAGGTCAAAGTTAGGGCAACTCATCGGCAGGGTATCGACGACCGAGATGCTGCAGCTGGAGCGCGGGCTATTGGAAGCGCGGCGCCTCGCTCACCGAGATGGTCGAGATCTTGCTCGGCTTGCGCCTGCCCGGTGCGGGTCAAGGCACGCCTCCGTTGGTTGACCTTACTGCTGGGGCTAACGTCCCACGGCTCAGTGGCATGCTCTAGGAAAAAGAAGCGACGCCAGTCATCACAGCCCCCACCTGGTGGCAGATGGCAAGGTGGCGGGGCCCTTGATGCAGGTGCACAGAATCCGCCGAAGGATGGGCATGCCGTGAACACAACACACCCATTTTTTCCGGAGACCGTCTGGGCCGATATCTGCGCCGTGCGGGCGCAAGTCCCCTTGGTGCACAGCGTCACCAACCTGGTCGTGACCGCCTTCAACGCCAACGCCCTGTTAGCCGCTGGGGCTTCGCCCATCATGGCCCACGCCATGGAGGAGGTGGCCGATCTGGCGCGGTTGTCGGGCGCGGTGGTGGTCAACATCGGCACGCTCGATTCGCACTGGGTGCCCGCCATGCAACTGGCCTTGGACACGGCGCGCGAGGTGGGCAAACCCAGCGTGCTCGACCCCGTCGGCGCGGGGGCCAGTGACTACCGGAACCGGGTTTCAGCTGACCTGATGGCGCGCCGGCCCGGCGTCGTACGCGGCAATGCCTCGGAAATCATGAGCCTCGCGGGTCAGGGTGCGCAGACCCGGGGCGTGGACAGCGCCGACCCGGTGGTGCGTGCGCTGGCGGCGGCTCAAATGCTGACCGAGCGTTATGGGTGCGTGGTGTGCGTCTCAGGCCCGGAAGACCACGTCTTGGCCCCCGACGGCCGACACGCGGTCCTTCGCAATGGGCACCCGCTGATGACCCGCGTGACGGGTGTGGGCTGCTCGGCCAGCGCCCTGGTGGGCGCGTTTGCGGCGGTGCAACCCGATCCTTGGCGTGCCTGCACCAGCGCCATGGCCTACTGGGGTGTGGTCGGGCAGATCGCGGCCGAGCGCATGGCCCCCGACACCGGCACCGGCCGCTACGCCGGCGCCTTGCTTGACGTGGCCAGCACCCTGACCCACGCCGAACTGGCCGCCACCCTGCGTGCTGAGGCCTTGGCATGAACGCACGCGACCCACACGCTCTGCGCCAGCGGCTGCGCTTGTACTGGGTGATGGACGGCACCGATCTGGACAGCGCCCAGGGCCGAGCGCGGGTTGTCGACGCGCTGCAAAGCGGAGTGAGTTGCGTGCAACTGCGCGACAAACACAGCGACACAACCCAATTGATTGAGCGCACCCAGATCTTGCTGCGCTTGGCTCGGCCGTGGCGGGTACTGGTGATAGTGAACGACCGGGTGGACGTGGCGCTGGCTGCGGGTGCCGACGGGGTGCACCTGGGGCAAAACGACACACCCCTGGTCCAAGCCCGGGCGGCACTGGGTCCGTACGCCGTGATCGGACTGTCGTTGGAACGCCCCGATCAGCTGGTCAGTGCCGACGCAACCGCCGCCGACTACGTGGCGGTGAGCCCGGTGTTCGACACACCGACCAAAACCAACACGGCCCCTGCCTGGGGCGTCGAGGGCCTGCGCCACGCGCGCCAGGTCACCCGTTCACCGTTAGTGGCCATCGGCGGCATCGACGCTGCGCGATTGCCCGTCGTGTGGGCCACCGGCGTGGACGGGGTTGCGGTGGTGCGCGCCATCAGCCAGGCCACCGACACCGGTGCCGCTGCCACGCAGCTGCGCAGCCTGATGACCGATGCACGCCCGTGGGGCGTGCCGCGGGTGCTGAGCATCGCCGGTTCGGACTCCGGCGGCGGTGCAGGCATTCAAGCCGACCTCAAGACGCTGGCCGCCCTGGGCTGCCATGGCATGAGTGCGGTGACCGCGCTGACGGCACAAAACAGCCGCGGGGTCCAAGCCATCCACGTCGCGCCACCGGCGTTTCTGGCAAAACAAATACAGTCGGTGTTAGACGATATCGGCGCCGACGCCCTGAAGATCGGCATGCTGCACGACGAGGCCACGGTGGACGTGGTCGCCGAGGCCTTGCAACAACACCCACTGACCACCGTGCTTGACCCGGTGATGGTGGCCACTAGCGGGGACGCGCTGATCACACCACCCACGGTGCAGCGCCTGCGTGAGCGACTCTTCAGTGTTTGTTCGGTGATCACCCCCAACCTGGACGAGCTGGGCCTGCTTGTGGGGCGGCGCATCACGGGACTCGACGGTGCCGTAGAAGCCGCGCAGGACTTGGTGGCCGAGGGCGCCCGCGCCGTCTTGGTCAAGGGTGGTCACTTGAACACCCCACGACTGACCGACACCTTGGTCGACCCCAGCGGCGTGCGTTGGCAGCGCAGCGCTCCCCGCCTGATCACCCGCAACCTGCACGGCTCCGGTTGCAGCCTGTCGTCGGCCATCGCCGCGTTTTTGGCACAGGGCTGGGACCTGTTGGAGGCAGTCGACGCCGCGCACCACTGGGTGCGTTGCGCCCTGCTCGGTGGTCTGGACCTACGCCTAGGCGGGGGCCACGGACCCCTGAACCACTTTCACCACCCCGTGCCTTTGATGCCTTTGATGCCTTTGGCGGACCACCAGGGGAGTCCGCCTACGCTGCCATGGTGATGTGGCGTGGGCGGGCCTGATGCTAGGCACAACCAACGAATTTAGAATTAAGAAGTTG
>CAYRFK010000224.1:0-8058 GCA_964423465.1 uncultured Verrucomicrobiota bacterium
CTGCTGGCGCCGGTTGCGGGTGATGAGGATCTGATTCGATCCAAGGAGGGACCAGAATCCCGTCCCAAGCCGCCGGTCAGCCTGCGGCCGCGTCCAGCTTTGTCCCGATCCATCGAAACCGGGTCCACCATTCACCTTGTGAGCCCCGATCTCATCCCGCGCATGGTCCGAGATCCCTCCGAATAGTCCGGAATCCAGAATCCCAGCCCCTCTTTCGCACATTCGCACAGAGTCTCCGTCCCTCCCCCTGTCCCTGTCCCTCCTCAGTTGGCCTTGTGGATCATCCAGAGGCCACCGATTTCGGCGGCCAGGACCGGGATCCACACAAGCAGGTCGGGGTAGAGGTCCGGTTTCGTGGACATCGACTTGGCGATCATGACGAAGAAATAGAAGAAGAAGATGACCAGAAGGCTCACGAGTACACCGATGGAGGATTCCCGGCGGCGGGAGCGGAGGCCCAGCGGGATGCCGATCAAGGTCATGGCGATGCAAGATAACGACATCGCCATTCGGCTGTTGGCCTCCACCAGCGCTTTCATGCGTTCCGTTCGGATCTCGGACGGCAGCAGGCTCGCATAGATCCGATCCGCGTGCCGGATGACATCGAACAGTTCATCCATCGGCATGTCGCCGGCCTTCTTCTTCCGGACGGACTGCTGCTTCCGCAGCTTGGACACGTCGAACCGCTGCGGGTAGAACTCGGCGATCATGGTCTGGGACTTGGCTGGATTGAGGGGGTCCTTCCGGTCCGCCTTTTCCATGCGCACATCGAAGAGGTCCACCAGCAGTTCCGCCCCGTCCGGCGACGTGCGAACCGTGCCCGAGCGGGCGCGAATGCTGGACCGCATCGAGTCTTCGTCATGCTGGTAGATCACGATCTCCGACAGGTTCGTTCCGCTCTTCCCTCCGATATAAACCATGAGGCCCGGAAAGTCGCGAATCCACCGCCCCTGCTCGATCAGCAGCAACGGATCGGCACTCGAGAACGCGGTCACGATGTCGCGCTGCGCCGCCCTGCTGCGCGGCGACATCCAATTGCTGATGTACATCGAGGCGAACGAGATCATGACGGACGCCGCGATGATCGGCGAAACGACCTGCCAGAGGCTCATGCCGCAGGCCTTCATCGCCGCGATCTCGCCATCCAGCGACAGCCGCGTCACCAGCAGGATGGTCGCGGTCATCACGCTCATCGGAATGGCGTACTGGAGGATGAACGGAAAACTCAGCAGGAAGTACTTCAGCAACGCCGGCGCCGACACCCCCCGGGCGACGAGATCGATGACCCGGATGACCGATCCAAGTCCCATCACGAAGGCGAACACCGTGAGCGCGACGCCAAAAATCAACAGGTAGGCGAGCCCGACGTATCGGCTCAGGATGCTCACGAGGATGCTGCTCCGCCCGTCATCCACCGCCCCGGCGGCGCAGGGCGGCTTCGAGGGTGTTGTGCAGCAACATGGCGATGGTCATCGGCCCAACCCCGCCCGGCACCGGAGTTATCGCCGCCACCTTCGGAAGCAGCGCGTCGAAGTCGGCATCCCCGACGAGACGGAAGCCCGACTTTTTCGAGGCATCTGCAACCCGATTCACACCGACGTCGATGATGACGGCCCCCTCGCGGACCATGTCCGCCGTCAGCGTAGACGGCCGGCCTGCTGCCGCCACGACGATGTCGGCGTCCCGCGTGTGCCGCGCCGTATCGCGCGTGCGCGTGTGGCACATTGTGACAGTGGCATTGCCCAGCTTGCTCTTCAGCGTCAGAAGATTCGCCAGCGGTCGGCCGACGATGTTGCTGCGGCCCAGAATGCAGACGTGGGCGCCGTCGACGGGGATGCCCGACCGGTGCAGGATCTGAAGCACACCGTGGGGTGTGCAGGGCAGAAACGCGGGCAGGCCCAACAGCATGCGACCGACGTTGACGGGGTGGAATCCATCCACATCCTTGTCGGGGCGGATCGTCTCGATGACCTCCTGCTCGATCGATGTGTCCGGCAGCGGGAGCTGCACGAGAATCCCGTCGATTCGGTTGTCCTCGTTGAAACGGCGGACCACGTCGAGAATCTCCGCACGCGACGCGGTCGCCGGAAGATGCTCTTCCAGCGAGAACAGCCCCGCATCCGCGCAGGCCTTCTCCTTTGCGGAGACGTACGATCTTGATGCCGGGTTGTCGCCGACCAGCAGGACGCCGAGCCCCGGCTGGACGCCCCGTGCCGTCAGACCGGCGACCCGTTCCCGGATCTCGGCCCGCACCTGCTCCGCAATCGCCTTCCCGTCCAGAATCCGCGCGCTCATCGTGACTCCTTCTTCGCAGGGGAACCCGCCGTCAGCATCCGCGCCAGTCCGAGCGCCCTGGAGGTTCCCGAATGCGCATGGCACACGGCCAGCGCGAGCGCATCCGCCGCATCCTCCGGCGGGGCCTCCGCGAGCCCCAGCATCGCCACCATCATGCGCCCCACCTGGTCCTTCTCCGCACCGCCGTGGCCCGTCACCGCCCGCTTTACGTCCCTCGGCGCATATTCATACACCGGCAGGCCCGCCTCGGCGCAGGCGATCAGCACCGCCCCGCGCGCGGCCCCCAGCGTGATGGCGGTACGGACGTTGCGGCAGTAGAAGATCCCTTCCAGTGCAGCGGCTGCCGGGCGTACCCGCTCTATGCACGCGGCCAGTTCCCGGCGAAGATGGACCAGGCAGTCCGCCACGGACCGCGACGCCGGATTGGCCACGACTCCATACTCCAGCGCACGGCAGGTCCCGCCGGTGGACTCGACCGCCCCCAGACCCGTCACGCGGAGGGCCGCGTCGATGCCGAGAATGCGGACGGTCTCGCGCGGCATGGCGCCGCCTTCCTACTCGAGATCCTTGAGGATCGACTCGTCGAGGTCCATGTTCGTGTACACATCCTGCACGTCGTCGAGATCCTCGAGCGTCTCCACAAACCGCATCACTTCCTTGGCGACGTGCGGATCGGACACGCTCACCCACAGATCGGGAACGAGCGTCACCTCCGACTCGACCGTCGGGATATTCGCCTTGACCAGGGCCTCAACCACCTTGGGATAGCTCGGCGGATCGGTCGTGACGACGAACTGTCCGTCCTCCGTCACCATATCCTCCATGCCGGCCTCCAAGCCGACCTCCATGAGGCGGTCCTCGCTCACGGCGGATGCGTCAACCCGGATCTGCCCCTTACGCTTGAATCCACGGCTCACGCTGCCCTGGGCGCCCAAGTTGATGTTGTTGCGGGTGAAGATGTGCCGCACCTCGGCCGCCGATCGGTTCTTATTGTCGGTCAGAACCTGAACAATCACGCCGATGCCGCCGCCGGCGAACCCTTCGTAAACGATCTCCTCCAACTGGACCCCGTCGTCGAGTTCGCCCGTGCCCTTCTTGACGGCGCGATCGATGTTGTCGGCCGGCATGTTCGACGCCTTGGCCTTCTGGATCAGGGCGCGGAGCGTGACGTTCGCCGAGATGTCCCCGCCCCCCTGTTTGACGCAGATCGTGATCTCACGGGCGATCTTGCTGAAGATCTTCCCGCGCTTGGCGTCGGTCGCCGCCTTCTTGTGCTTGATGGTTGCCCATTTACTATGCCCGCTCATCTGTCACTCCTTTCGCCGCCGTTCCGCGCGCACGCGGCGACGGCGGACCCACGCCATAAAGAGACGCTCCGGATTCTACTCGTCGCTCTCTTCCTGCTTGTTCTTCTGCGCCTCGGCAATGATCTTCTGGGCGATGTTCGAGGGCACGATCTCCATCCGGGAGAAGTCCATCTCGAACGATCCGCGCCCGCCGGTCATGCTGCGCAGTTGCGATGAATATTGGAACAGTTCCGCCTGCGGAATCTCGGCAGTGAGAACCTGCATGCCGTCCTCCGAGTCCATCCCGAGGATGCGCCCGCGACGGTGGTTGAGATCACCGGTGATGTCGCCCATGCAGTGGTCGGGGATCATCACGCGCACCTTCATGATCGGCTCGAGAAGGACCGGCTTGCTCTTGAGCATGCCCTCCTTCAACGCCCGGGCGCCGGCGATCTTGAAGGCGATTTCCGAGGAATCGACATCGTGATAGGAGCCGTCATAGACGACGACCTTCACGTTGACCACCGGCGCACCGGCCAGCGGGCCGCGGGTCATGCCGTCGACGAGGCCCTTCTGCACCGCCGGGATGAAATTGCCGGGAATCGTCCCGCCGACGACCGCATTGACGAACCAGTCCGGCTCGTCCGGCTGCTTCGGCTCGACGCGCAGGTAGACCTCGCCGTACTGACCGCGCCCGCCGGTCTGCTTCTTGTGCTTGTAGTGGCCCTCGCCGCGCCCGGTGACGGTCTCCTTGTAGGCGACCTTGGGCGTCGAAAGGACGACCTCGACCTTGCTGTGCTTGCGCATCTTGTCGACGGCCACGTTGATCTCGGCATCGCCCATGCCCGACAGGATCACCTCGTGGGTCTCCACATTGCGCTCGAGCCGCAGCGTCGGATCCTCCTCCGCCACGCGATGCAGGCCGCCCATCATCTTGTCGTCGTCGCCCTGGGTCTTCGGCGTCACGGCGTAGGCCATGACGGGATTGGGCAGCGCGATCGGGGCGAATGCGACGTTCGAGCCCACGGCCCCGAGGCTGTCATTGAACCCGGTGCTCTTCATCTTGGCCAGGGCCACGATGTCGCCGGCGTGCGCCTCGTGCACCGTCTCCTGCTTCTTGCCGTTAATGACGATCAGGCCGCCGACCCGCTCCTTCGCGCCCTTCGTCACGTTATGAATCTCACCCTCGCCCTTCATCGTGCCGCCGATCACGCGGCAGAGGCTGAGTTGGCCGACGAACGGATCGGAGATGGTGCGCCATACGAATCCCGCAAACGGCGCCGTTGGGGAGGGATCCACCTCGACGCCGTCGGCGGTCTTGAACTTGCGATCGGCCGGCGACGGGAAGAGACGGACGAGTTCCTCGAGCAGTTCCACCAGCCCGGCATCGGTCTTCGCCGAGGTCGCGAACACGGGGATGAGCTTCGCGAGGCGCACCGCCTCGCGCAGACCGCCGGCGATCTCCTCCGGCGCCAAGGCCTCGCCGCCAAGGTACTTCTCCATCAGCGCATCGCTGGATTCGGCCGCAGCCTCGAGCAACTGCGTCCGGATCGCGGCCTGATCCCCCCCGGCGCCGGCGGTCAGGACATCGATCACGGATGCACTGCCCGGCGCAGGGACGGTCACGGGGACGCAGCGCGCGCCCCACGCCGACTGGATCGCCGCCACAACCCCGTCGAAATCGGCATTCTCTTTGTCGATGCCGCTGATCACGATCCCCCGCGGCGTGCCCGCCTTCTCGCACTGCCGCCAGGCGCGCGTTGCGCCCACCTGGAGCCCGGACGTGGCGTCGACGAAGATGAGTGCCGCATCGGCGACCGAAAGGGCGCAGAGCATCTGGCCGATGAAGTCCGCGTAGCCCGGCGTGTCCGTGACCACGAGACGGTGCTTCGCGCCACCCGCCACCTTGAAGGAGAGATCGAACGGCTTGGCCCAGACGGAGATCTTGCGGTCCTTCTCCTCGTCGGTCCAGTCCCCCATGCTGGTTCCGTTCTCCGGCGTTCCCTTGCGGTCGTTGACCCCGAGCTTGAAGAGGAGCGCATCGAGCAGCGCCGTCTTCCCGCTCCCCGTGTGGCCCAGGAATGCAACATTCCGAACATTGGCAACCGGCATGTCCTTCATTAGCGCTCCTCAGCAGTCACGTTCGCCCCAGCGGCCCGCGACGGCCTTCCGCCGATCGTCGTCGGCCGCAAAAGTGACAAAGTAGCTTTCCGACCGGACCCGCGCAATCCATATTTCGCAGCCCGCGACGGGCCGCCTCGGATTCTCCGTTGCCGCGCCCTCCGGGCTGCCGTAGACTGCGGCGGAGACTGAGGGAAGCACCGATGATCCGAGAAGCCATTGCCGCATTGACCGAGGGGAGGTCCCCGTCGCGCGAGCAGGCTCGCGACGTCATGCGCGAGATCATGTCCGGCGCCGCGACCGGCGCCCAGATCTCGGCCTACATCACCGCCCTGCGCATCCGCGGCGAGACCCCGGACATCATCGCCGGCAGCGCGGAGGCCATGCGCGAGCACTTCACGCCCGTCCCGGCCCCCGAGGGCGTCGTCGTCGATACCTGCGGCACGGGCGGGGACGGCGCGAAAACCTTCAACATCTCGACCGCAGCCGCCCTGGTGGCCGCCGGCGCCGGAGCCGTCGTCGCCAAGCACGGCAACCGGAGCGTATCGAGCGCATGCGGAAGCGCGGACGTGCTCGCCGCTCTGGGGGTCAATCTCGACGTCACGCCGTCGGTCATGGCGCGATGCCTCCGGGAGATCGGTATCGCTTTTCTTTTCGCCCCCGCCCTGCACCCGGCGATGAAACATGCGATCGGCCCACGCCGCGAGATTGGCATCCGCACCGTGTTCAACATCCTGGGCCCCCTCTCGAATCCCGCGGGCGCCCGCCACGGCGTGCTCGGCGTCTACCATGCGGACCTCGTGCCCGTGCTGGCGCGCGCCGCAGCGGACCTCGGCTCGGTGCATCTCTTCATCGTCCATGGATCCGACGGCCTCGACGAGATCACACTCACCGGCCCCACGACCGTCGGCGAGGTCCGCGATGGCGCCGTTGCAGTCTTCACCCTCGTCCCGGAACAGGCCGGACTCACCGCCTGCGACCCGGCCGATCTCGCCGGCGGCGATGCGGCCGTCAACGCCGCAATCCTCCGGGAGATTCTCGGCGGAGGCGAAGGCCCCCGGCGCGACATCGTCCTGATCAACGCCGCCGCCGCGCTGGCCGCGGCGGGTCTGGCGCGGGACTTTCGCGAAGGCGTTAAACAGGCTGCCGCGGCCATCGACTCCGGCGCCGCGCGGGCGAAGCTCGAAGCCCTCGTCCGCATGACCGCCCCCGGAAGCTGATCCCCCACCCCGTGGAGCCATCCCCATGACCTCGACCCTCACACGCCGCCAGTTCTCCGGAACCGCCCTCGGTCTGGCGGGCGCCACAGCGGTCCTGCGTCCAACGCACGCCCCGGCGGCGCCTGCGCCAACCACCCCCGCCGCGGGATTCCGATTCGCCCTCAATGCCGCCACGATCCGCGGGCAGAAGCTCGACCTGCCCCACCAGCTTCGCGCCGCGGCGGCCGCCGGCTACGACGGCTATGAACCATGGACCTCCGACCTGCTCGCCTTGCGCGACGGCGGGGGCTCGCTGAAGGATCTCCGAAAGGAATGCGAAGACCGCAGGCTGCGGATCGTCAGCGCCATCGGATTCGCGAAGTGGATCGTCGACGACGACACCGAGCGCGCGAAGGGCGTCGAGCAACTCAAGCGCGAGATGGCGGCCCTCGCCGAGATCGGCGGCACCCATATCGCCGCGCCGCCCGCCGGAGCGAACAAGCCGGACGTGAAACTCGACCTCGACCGGGTTGCTGAACGCTATCGTGCGATTCTCGAGATCGGCCGCGGGATCGGCATCACCCCGCAGATCGAGACGTGGGGCTCATCGGCCAATCTCAGCCGGCTCTCCGAGGCCGCCTATGTCGCCGCGGCGGCCGGTCATCCCGACGCCTGCGTGCTGGCCGATGCCTATCACATGTACAAGGGCGGAAGCGCCCCGGCCGCCCTGCGCCTGTTCGGGCGGTCCGCGGTTCACTGCTTCCACATGAACGACTATCCCGCCCAACCGCCTCGGGATGCGATCAAAGACTCCGACCGCATCTGGCCCGGCGACGGCATCGCCCCACTGCGCGAGATCCTCGGCGCCCTCGCCTCGATCGGGGGCAACATCTGGCTGTCGCTTGAGGTCTTCAATGCAGACTACTGGAAACTCCCCGCCGACGAAGCGTGCCGCATCGGGCTGGCGAAGATGAGGGCCGTTGTCGCCGCGACGGCATAAGGTTCGGTGGTTTGAAGGTTCACAGGTTCGCAGGTTCGGAGGTTCGGAGGTCTGTGGGTTCCGGGTTGGCTGTTGGATGTTGGCTGTTGGTTATTGGTGTTCGATGTTCGGTGCTTGCCCTCCGAAGCCTTGGCGAAGGAGGGTTCGGTGTTCGCAT
>CAYRFK010000225.1:0-8006 GCA_964423465.1 uncultured Verrucomicrobiota bacterium
CGGCAGGTAGGGCCGGGCCGCTGGCCCGGCCGATCGAGCGATTCTCGTGGCTTGTGAGACACGGACATGGTTGCGGGGCGCGGGTGGCAGAATCTTCCCTTTGCGTCCTTTGCGCCTTTGTGTTTTCCTTGCAGTGCGGCGGCGGCGCCGCGGGAGATTCCATCCATGATGCGGGATTTGTGGAACGATCGTGAGAACCTGTTTCATCCGGCCTCCGCGCCGGACTTCCTGGGCGAGCCGTCCCTGCGCCGGTTGCAGTTGCAGCGGCTCCGGGCGACGGTCGACCGCGCCTATCGCAACGTGCCGTTGACGCGGGACCGGATGGACGCCCTCGGGGTGAAGCCGGACGACGTGCGGACGCTCGATGACGTCCGGCGCCTGCCCTTCACACAGAAGGCCGACCTGCGCGATACGTATCCCTACGGCATGTTCGCCAGCCCCATGAGCGAGGTGGTCCGCCTCCACGCCTCCAGCGGAACCACGGGCAAGCCGATCGTCGTGGCCTACACGCAGGATGACATCGACGTCTGGCGCAACGTCATGGTGCGGAGCTTCGCCGCGGCCGGCCTGGGAGCGAGCGACATCATCCAGAACGCTTACGGCTACGGCCTCTTCACCGGCGGCCTCGGCGCGCACTACGGTGCCGAATCACTGGGCGCGACTGTCATCCCGATTTCCGGCGGCAACAGCGAACGGCAGGTCATGGTCATGCGCGACTTCGGGTCGACCGCCATCTGCTGCACGCCGAGCTACTTCACGCACCTGATCGAGGTCGCCGAGTCCATGGGCGTTGTGTGGAAGGATATCCCGCTGCGAGCCGGAATCTTTGGCGCCGAGCCGTGGACCGAGGGCATGCGCCGGTTCATCCAGGAACGGACCGGTATCCACGCCTATGACATCTACGGTCTGTCCGAGATCATCGGTCCCGGCGTCGGCATCGAGTGCCCCGCCCAGCAGGGTCTGCACATCTTCGAGGACCATTTCCTCCTCGAAATCATCGACCCCAAGACCGATGCCCCCATGCCGGACGGGCAGGAGGGCGAACTCGTTCTCACCACGCTGAGCAAGCAGGCGATGCCGATGATCCGCTACCGGACGCACGACATCACGAAGGTGATCGCCGAACCGTGTGCCTGCGGACGGACCATCCGGCGCATCGCGCGCATCGGGCGGCGCAGCGACGACATGTTCATCATCCGCGGCGTGAACGTCTTTCCATCGCAGGTCGAGGCCGCGCTGCTGGCGGTCGAAAGCACGATGCCGCATTACCAGATCGTGCTGACGCGCGAGGGCGGGCTGGACCAGATGGAGGTCCGTGTCGAGGTCACCGCCGATGTCTTCGGCGACCGCGTCCGCGAACTTGAGGCCTTGGAGGCGAAGTTGGCGAAGTCCGTCGAGCACACCCTCGGCATCCGCGTGGGCGTTCGGCTGGTCGAGCCGAACACGATCGAACGGAGCCAGGGCAAGGCGAAGCGGGTCTTGGACAAGCGAAACGGCTGAGGAGGACGACCATGAAACTGACGCAACTTTCGGTGTTCCTGGAAAACCGCCCGGGCCGGCTTCGCGAACTGTGCGAGACGCTGTCGGGCGAGGGGCTCAACATCACGACGCTGTCGCTCGCCGACACGGAGAAGTTTGGCATCCTGCGGATGATCGTCAAGGAGGCCGACCGCGCCAAGGCCGCGCTCTCGGCCCGTGGCTTCGTCGTGAAGACGAGTTCCGTGCTCGCGGTCGAGGTCTCGGACGAGCCCGGCGGGCTGGCCGCCATCCTGGCCGCCGCGGAGAAGGCCGGCCTGAGCGTCGAATACATGTACGCCTTCACCATCAAGAGCGGCGGCCGCGGGATCCTCGTCTTCCGTTTCGACGACACCGACAAGGCCATCGCCGCCCTCCAGACTGCCTCGATCAACGTCCTCACCCCCGTCGACGTCTACGCAAGGGTGTAGGAGGAGGGGCGGGGGACGAGGGACATCGGATGGCCGCGTCGTCGCACGGGGCCATGGACCGATGTGGATCGGTGTGAACGCGGGTCTGCCGAACGGCCGGCCCGGCGGTCCGGCCCTACCGCGTGTCACATGAGGGCGGAGGGTAGGGCGGGGCGGCTCGCCCCGCCGCGCCGGGGGCGCCCAGTTCGAACCCCAGATGGTCCGCAAGTCGCTGGCTACGGATGCCGTGGAAGGCGGCCAGGGCGCGGATCTCGCGGGCCGCTTCGTCGGAATGCGCGGGGCCCGGGCGGCGCACGGCGGCGATCATGAGGTTCTTGGCGGTGTGCTCGGTCGAGACAAATTCAAAGACCTGCGTACGATAGCCCGCCCATTCCAGGAGTGCGGCACGGAGGGCGTCGGTGACCAGTTCTGCATGGCGGTCGAGCAGGATGCCGTGTCGCAGGGCCGGCGACAGCACCGGCGGAGGCTGCAGCACGCGCCGCAGTTCCTTGTGGCAGCAGGGCGAGGCGAGAATCAGCGAGGCGCCGGCCGCGATCCCCTTGGCCAGGGCATCGTCGGTGGCGGTGTCGCACGCGTGGAGCGCCATGAGCACGTCGACCCGGTCGAGCGGCGTCGAGGCGACGTCGCCGCGGAGGAACGCCAGGCCCTCGAGACCGTGCTGCGCGGCGGCCCGGTTGCAGGTGTCGACAAGATCCTCACGTCGCTCGACGCCCGTGACCCGCAGCGGCGTCCGGCCGGCGCCGCGCAGGACATCGAACGCGGCAAAGGTCAGGTAGCCCTTGCCGCAGCCCATGTCGACGAGATCGAGGCCGCATCCATCGCGCGGTGGCATCTCCGCCGTGTGATGGAGCAGGATCTCGGCAAACTTCTCGATCTGCCGCAGCTTCCCCGCCATGCCGTCGCACGGCCGCCCGGCGGTGGTGACGACCCCGAGCGTGCGCAGCCACGGGGCCGCGGCGGGGTCGACCGGATGCACCCGCGCCCGGTCGTGCGTGCGCGCCGCAGGGGCGTCGTGGCGGGGCGGCCGTCGGACGATGCGCGCCGGTGTGCGCCCGCGGGTCGGCTGCAGTTCGATCTCGGCATCCGTCGTGAAAAGATGCGCCCCGCCGAAGTCCGTGGCGAGAAGGCGTGCGACGAGCACAAGGCCGTCATCAGCCGGGAGATTGGCGGTGATGTCGCGGGTCGTGTGGCGGTGGACAATGCAGAGCATGGGGCCGGCGCGGAGGTCGACCGGACGCACGATCACGTTTCGCAGCGTCGTATCCGCACCGCGCGCCGCGCCGAGCGTCAGCTTCACCCATGACCCGTCCGCCAGCGCCCGGCGGCACGCCTCGATGAACTCTGGAACGGGATCCTGCATCGCCCCGGAGAATACCGTGCGCCTGTTCCGGACGCGAGGGCGGTCCAAGGCAGACGCATCTTTTGCGATCCACGATCATGTCACTTCCCGCTGGATTCCGACGTGGCGCCCGAATCCGTCGGGCGCGACGCTGAACCCGATACGCAAGGTGGCGCCGGTCGGATACCGGCGCTACGACCGCCCGCCACGGAGATGAAGTCGCAACAGAGCTCACCGCATGAAGATTCGATCTGTGCCGCCGTCACAGGCGAATCGGCGGTGTGCCCGGCGGCGGAAGCCGGTCGGGATCGATGCCTTCGCGGAGGCGGACCGTCTCCAGCACGCGCGGCACGTACATCCGCGTCTCCATCGGCAGCGAATCGGAGATGCCCTCGAAGGACGTCGCGCCCTTCTTCTTCAGCAATCCGGAGATGCGTCCCTCGCCGCAGTTGTAGGCCGCCAGCGCCAGCGGCCAGGAGCCGAACCGTCCGTGCAGCCTTCGCAGATACGTCGCCGCCGCGGCGGCGCTCCGCGCGGGGTCCTTCCGCTCGTCCGTGGGCGACAGCGAGAGCCCGAGCGTGCGGGCCGTGGGCGCGGTGATCTGGTAGAGGCCGACGGCGCCGCGCGGACTGCGGGCCTCGGGGTTCATGGTGGACTCGACTTCGGCCACCCACACCAGTTCCTCCGGCACGCCGGCGCTGCGGAAGGCCCGCTTCAGCACGGGCACAAGTTCGGCGGCGCTGACCGGCTTCGCGCGGCCGGCGACCCGCTTGCGCCATTGCGTGCGCGACGTGGCCGTTTCGACGCGCTTCTTCTCCACTTCCGCAGGCGGCGGCGGCCGCGGGGTGCGAACGGGAGGTTTTGGCGGGGCGGCAACCGGCGGCTTGGACGCCGGCTTCGCGGGAGGCTTGACGGTCGGCTTGGCGGGGGGCTTGGAGGGCGGCACGGCCGGAGGCTTCTGCGGCGGTGGGCGAGGTGGGGGTGTCTGCACCTCCGGTGCCGGCGTGAGGGCGACGGCCGACCGCGCCGCATCGAAGTAGTCGAGCCGCGCCTCAAGCCACGCCGCGTACGGGGCCAGTTCGCGGACGCCCTGCGCGTAGCCCACGGCGGAGCGGAGGTAGGGCTGGAGTTCGGCCATGTCCTCCGGATGGGCATCCTGCATCGCTGCATCGGCCGCGACGAGCAGGTCCTCCATGCGGCCGCGAAAGGATTCCGAGATCACCTCGGTCAAGTTCGTCTGCGCCGAGCCGAAAAACCGGTCCATCGCCGATAGTCCCTGTTCGACCCACGGCGCCGCGGTCTCCGGATTGATCTCCCACGCGAGCTGCGCCCGCGCCCCCCACGCGACAAGCACCCCGGCCGCACCCAGGATGCGCACCCACCGTCCGCATGTAGCTGCAACTCTCATCCCCCCCAAGCTACCCGCAATGAGACAGCAGGGAAAGCGATGAGTGCAGAGTGATCACCGGAAAGTTAAGAGTGCAGAGTGATGAGTGATGAGCGGCGGAGGTCGTCCGCGTATTCATCACTCATCACTCATCGTTCATCACTTCCGCCCCATGACCTCTGATCTCCGTCCTCCGTACTCGGCCCGCGATGCGAAACCGCCCCGGCTCCTTGCGGAACCGGGGCGGAGTCAATGTGCCTTCAGGGAAGGCGGCGAGGGGCGCCGACTACTTGATGAAGAGCATTTCCTGGTAGGTCGGGAGCGGCCAGAACTCGTCGGCCACGACACCTTCGAGGGCGTCGGCGACTTGGCGGACCTCCACCATGGCGGGGATCAGTGTGTCCCGCGCGTACTTCGCGTGGTCCAGCGTCGAGCCTTCGGCGTGGTGTTGGACGGCATGATCCAGGCGCACGATGGCGGGCTGGAACTTCGCCAGGAGGCCGGTGAGTTCCTCGAGCACCGTCGTGCAGTGCTGGATGCCGAGGCCCTTCAGGGAGAGCGACGCCGAGGCGAGGCGCTCCTCGTAGGCGACGGCGGCCGGGAAGATCTGCGTCTTGGCCATCTTGAGCGCCAGTCGCGCCTCGATGTTCACGTCCTTGACGTAGCGTTCGAGGTAGATCTCGTGGCGGCTTTCCATTTCGCGCTTCGAGAAAACCTTGAAGCGTTCGAAGACCTCCATGTTCTCCGGCTCGAGCAGCGCGGGGAGGGCGTCCACCGTGTTGCGCAGGTTCGGCAGTCCGCGCTTCGCGGCTTCCTTGTGCCAGGCCTCGCTGTAGTTGTCGCCGTTGAAGATGATCCGGTCGTTCTCGCGGATCACATCCTGCAGAACCTTCTGCACGGCGGTGTTGAACTTCTCGGGCGAACCCTTCGGGGCGGCTTCGAGCCTCGTCGCGATGTAGTCGATCGACTCGGCGATGATCGTGTTCAGCACGACCAGCGGGCCGGCCACGGACTGGCTGGAGCCCACCGCGCGGAACTCGAACTTGTTGCCGGTGAAGGCGAACGGGCTCGTGCGGTTGCGGTCGCCTGCGTCCTTGGGCAGCGGCGGCAGGGTGTCGACGCCGACAGTGAGGAAGCCGGGCTGCTTCGAGCGTTTGGCGCTGCCGCGCTTGATCTGCTCGAAGACATCGGTGAGTTGGTCGCCCAGGAACACGGAGATGATCGCCGGCGGGGCCTCGTTGGCGCCGAGCCGGTGGTCGTTGCTGGCGTGGGCCACGGCGGCGCGCAGCAGCTTGCCGTACTTGTTCACGGCGCGGATGACGGCCGTGCAAAACACGAGGAACTGGGCGTTCTGGTGCGGCGTCGATCCGGGCTCGAGCAGGTTGGCCGACTTCGTTCCGAGGGACCAGTTCAGGTGCTTGCCCGAGCCATTGATGCCCGCGAAGGGCTTCTCGTGCAGCAGGCATGCCATCCCGTACTTCTGCGCGATGCGCTGGAGGTTCAGCATCACGAGGTACTGGTGGTCCGTCGCCACGTTGGCGTTCTCATAGACCGGGGCCAGCTCGTACTGCGCCGGGGCGACTTCGTTGTGGCGCGTCTTGACCGGGACGCCAAGCTTGTAGAGTTCGCGCTCCGTCTCGAGCATGCAGGCAAGGACGCGGTCCGGGATGGCACCGAAGTACTGGTCCTCCAGCTCCTGGCCCTTGGGCGGGCGTGCGCCGAAGAGCGTCCGGCCTGAATTGATCAGGTCGGGCCGTGCGAAGAAGAAGTTGCGGTCGATCAGGAAGTACTCCTGCTCGCAGCCCGCCGTCGAGAACACGAGGCCGGGGTCGCTCTGGCCGAAGAGCTTCAGGATGCGCTGGGCCTGGACGTTCAGGACCTGCATCGAACGGAGCAGGGGAACCTTCTTGTCCAGCGCCTCGCCCGTCCACGAGCAGAACGCCGTCGGGATGCAAAGCGTGGTGCCGTTCGGGTTTTCCAAAATATAGGCGGGGCTCGTGACGTCCCAGGCCGTGTAGCCGCGCGCCTCGAACGTGGCGCGGATGCCGCCCGAGGGGAAGCTCGAGGCATCCGGCTCGCCCTGGATCAGCTGCTTCGCCGAGAACTCGGCCATCACGCCGCCCTTGCCGTCGGGCTCGAGGAACGAGTCATGCTTCTCGGCGGTGAGGCCCGTGAGGGGATAGAAGACGTGAGCGTAGTGCGTTGCGCCCTTCTCGATGGCCCAGTCGCGCATGGCAATCGCCACGGCGTCCGCCACGGAGACATCCAGCTTCGCGCCGCCGTCGATCGTCCGGCGCATCGCCTTGTAGACCGACTTCGGAAGACGCTCGCGCATGACGTCGTCGCTGAACACGTTCGCGCCGAAGATGTCCTTCGCCGGCGTCTCAAGGAAGTTCAGGGGCTTCTCGAACGGCTTGTACTTTGTCACCGCCGCGATCGCCGCCTGCCTGGGCTCGTTGGATCCACTCATCGAATCTCCTCCGTTCCTTCTGTTCTTCCGCCGGTCAATACCGGCGGCATGTTACCACAGTCCCACTTCATACAGTTCTCGCGCGCCCCGTCAACACGCCGCACATCCTCCCCCGAGAATCCCAAAGCCTGCACCCGGATCGCGCTTGTCAGGATCTTAGCAGCGCGCGTGCCAGCCTTTTGTGTCGCACGGACCTTGTGCGTTGTAACCTACTTGTTACTAGCTCTATACAATCGTTGACGATTGGCAGCAGGTGCAGGTTTGCAATGTCGGCGGGCGACAACAACGTTCCCGAAACTGGCTTTGCATACAAAAATGTACCACGCTATAGCCAGCGACTGCCCTCCAACATCCGTCCCGCCGGTCGTGGCGCGGACACTCTTGTCCGCGCTGAGGCGGCCGGGAGGGACGGCGGAATTCCGGTTTCGTGCACCCCCCGGGTCCATCGTTCGGGCTCGCAGTAGCTCGCCCCAACACCCGAAACCCTTGCTCCTAATCTTGCTCTTACTCCTACTCTTACTCTTACTCTTCGCCCCGCCCGCCCCCCAGCCCTCCAATCGGTCACGGTGGGATGGCGCTTGAACTGCGGCGGTCTTGCGGCACACTGGCGAATGTGGAAGCCGTATGCGGTGTCGTGTGCGGCGGCCGGGAGGTGGGCATGGGCGGGCAGATGGCGGTGGAGTTGCCGGTGCCGGTGGTTGCGGACGACCCGGGCCTCGGGACGGGTGGCGATGCGCAGGTGATCCTCTATAATGACGAGGTCCACTCGATGCCGTTCGTGATCGGCGTGCTGAAGCGCGTGTTCGGCCATCCGGCGGCGCTGGCGCGGAAGATCATGCTGGAGGCCCACCGAACCGGCCGGGC
>CAYRFK010000226.1:0-5986 GCA_964423465.1 uncultured Verrucomicrobiota bacterium
CACAGGTGGCGGTGATCATCATGGCGGCAAGCACCGCGCGGCGGGACGGGGCGGGGGTCATGGTGCGGTCTCCTTCGCCGGCCCGAGTTGTTCGAGCCGGTGTTGCACGGTTGCGGTCCAGGGTGAAACGGGGAATTGCGAGAGAAAGCGCTCGTAGGCCGTGCGGACGACCTCGGGGTTCTTGCTGTGCCGGTCGTAGTAGCGGGCGGCCTCGTAGGCGGCCTCCATACGGCGGCGCAGCAGGCTGTCGCGCCGGATCCGGACCAGCGGCGCCCGCTCGGCGTCGGGGTGCCGGGCCATGTAGTCGGCGGCCGCGGCCCACGCGTCGTCCAGCGCCCGCGTGTTGTTGGGCGCCTTCTCCGAGAGCCGCACGAGCACGTCGACCCGCCGCGCGGAGGCCTTCTCGGCCCAGGGGCTGTCGGCGTGGCGGTACATGACGCTGGAATAGGCCGCCGCCGCGTCGTGGAGGTCGCCGCCCGACTCGTGGATGTCCGCGATGCGGTAGCGCGCCTCCGCGGCGCCCTCCCAGGCCGGTGCGTTGGTCAGGATCCGCTCGTACATCGGGATCGCCCGGTCGGGCGAGGCGAAGCCGCCGAACAGGAACGGGACGCTCCGGTGCGCGGCCATTCTCTGGGCAAGGGCGGCCTGCCGCTGGACGATCTCGGCGAAGTTGAAGCGCCCCGGGAACCGGTCGATGAGGGTTTGGTACTGCTCGAACGCCGCCGGGTAGTCCTCCTGGCTCTCCAGGATGCGCGCCCACTCGTACTGGGCCGTCGCGGCCTCCGGGGTCGCGGGCCAGGTCGCGACCAGCGCATGGTACTGCCCCTTCGCACTCCGCAGCCTGCCGCGGTCGCGCAACGCCCTTGCGTGGACGAGCTGCTCCGCGGGGGCCGCCTTCGCGGGCCGCAGGAACATCGAAGCCAGCCAGCTTTCGCGGTGCTGAACTTCCTGATAGGGTGCCTCGGCCGCGAATACGGGATGGCATGCCGCCGCCCATGCAACGGCAGCTGCAGCCAGGGGACCATGCGCCAGACGCTTGTTCATCCCCCGCACCATACGGAAGCCATGAATGCACGGTCAAGAACGGAAGGAACCGGAGGAATGGCCGGCGGACACGCGCCGATCCTCATTACGTGTGCCCGCGGGCTCGCGCCGGTGCTCGCCGCGGAGGTCGAATCGCTCGGTCTTCCGGTGCTCGCCACGCACGACACGGCCGTCGAAACCGCGGGTCCGTTGCGGCTCTGCACGCGGCTGAACCTCCATCTTCGGACCGGCCACCGCGTGCTGTGGCGGCTCGATTCCTTCGGCGCCACGAGCCCGGGCGATGTCTATCGCGGTTGCGCCGCCATGCCCTGGGAGGATGTCCTCCTGCCGGAGCATCCCATCACCGTGCGGGCCTCCTCGGATGCGCCGGATGCCGGCCCCGACGGCCGCCTCGCCGCCCTGAAATGCAAGGACGCCATCGCCGACCGCATGCGCGACCGCTGCGGCCGCCGCCCCGATTCGGGCCCCGAGCCGCGCGGCGCGTGCATCTTCATCCTGTGGCGCGGCGGCGACTGCCGCGTCTTTCTCGACACCTCCGGCGTGCCGCTTTCGTTCCGCGGCTACCGGCGCCTGACCGTCGCCGCCCCGATGCGCGAGTCCCTCGCCGCAGGCATCCTTCTCGCCTCCGGCTGGCGCGGCGACACCCCGCTCGCCAACCCCATGTGCGGCAGCGGCACGATCGCCATCGAGGCCGCCTGGATCGCCCAGCGCCGCGCCGCGGGCCTGCTGCGCGCACGGTTCGCCTTCATGTGCCTCCGCGGCTTCGACGACGCCGCCTGGCGCGCCGAGCGCGAAGAGGCCCTGCGCGCCACACGCCCCGCGCCCCCGGCCGCCATCGCCGCCAGCGACCGCGACCCCGCCGCCGTCGAAGCCGCGCGCGTCAACGCCCGCGCCGCCGGTGTCGAACGGTTCATCGAGTTTTCCGCCTGCGACTTCATGGAAAGCCCCGTCCCCGGACCCTCGCCGATGATCGTGCTCAACCCGGAGTACGGCGAGCGACTGGGCGCCGAGGCCGACCTCGCGCCGGAATACCGCCGCATCGGACAGTTTCTCCGAGAGCGCGGACGGGGCGGACGGGGCGTCGTCTTCACCGGAAATCTCGCCCTCTCGCGCCGCTTCGGCCTCAAGGTGGGCTCCATCCGGACCATGTTCAACGGCCCGATCGAATGCCGGATGCTGGAGTTCGAGTTGTCCGGCCCACCGGAGAGGACAAGGAAGGAAGTGGAAAACTCCAAACTCCAAGGAAGTTGAAAGGACAAAGGAGGAAGTCGGAAGCGCCGAATCCCTTCCTGCTTCCCGCTTCTTTCCACTTTCTACTTCCGACTTCCTTGGAGTTTGGAGTTTCTCACTTCTCCTTGCCCCTTCTCCTCACAACTCCTCCCCCGCATGCCGGTGGCTGTGACAGTCGAGGTTGACCGCCACGGGTAGCGACGCGATGTGGCAGGGGTGGGACTTTACATGCACCGCCAGCGCCGTCGTGTCGCCGCCCAGCCCCATCGGCCCGAGCCCCGTCGCGTTGATCCGCTCCAACAGTTCGGCCTCAAGGGCGCGATCGACCGGATCCTCCGCCGCCTCGCCGAACGGTCGCAGCAGCGCCGCCTTCGCGAGATGCGCCACACGTTCGAAATTGCCGCCGAGGCCGATGCCGACCACGAGCGGCGGACACGCATTTCCTCCGGACTCGCGCACCGCCCGAAGCACGAACTCGATCACGCCCTCGCGCCCGTCCGCCGGCGTCAGCATCGCCAGCCGCGACATGTTCTCGCAGCCGCCGCCCTTCTCGACGAAATCGATCCGCACCCGGTCGCCCGGCACCACCCGCACGTGCAGCACCGCCGGCGTGTTGTCGCCCGTGTTCCGGCGGGCGAGGGGATGAGCCACGATGCTCTTGCGGAGGTGGAACCGCCCGTACGCGTCGCGCACCGCACCGTTCACCGCATCCTCCAGCGACCCGCCCGCCAGGTGCACGTCCTGCCCGAGTTCGACGAACACCACCGCCACGCCCGTGTCCTGGCATAGCGGCCGTCGCTCGGTGCGCGCGATCTCCGCGTTCTCCAGGATCTGCCCCAGGATCGCGCAGCCCGTGCAACTGCCCTCGCGCGCCGCATGCGCCGACAGCAGGTCCGACTCCGCCGGGTTCAGTTCAAAGCTGGCTTTCTCGATGCACCGGACCAGCGCCTCGCCGATCCGCGCCACGTCGATCTGACGAATCTCCCCCATGCCCCCACGTTCGCACTCCCGCCCGCCGCACGCAAGCCTGCGAGGGACGAGGGACGAGGGACGAGGGACGGGGGGAGGCGGGCGGGCGGCGATGGGAGGCGGGGCAACGACCGGTAGTCCCAATCCCCCCGGCCCGCTCCGCCAAACTCTGTGTTACATAATTTGTAACGATCGTTACAAATTATGTAACAACGAAGAGAGGGCGACGGGTTTGCGCGGGGGCGGGTTTGGTGGTTTGATCGGGGGATGGATTCGAATGCGCAGGGAACGGTCGTGGAGGTGACGCTGCCGCTGGACGAGGCGCGCGCCCGCGCCCTGGCGGCGGGGACGCTCGTGCGGCTGAGCGGCACCGTCTACACCGCCCGCGATGCCGCGCACAAGCGGCTCGTCGAGGCCCTCGACCGCGGCGAGGCGCCGCCGTTCGATCTCGACGGCGCCGTCATCTACTACGTCGGCCCCTCGCCGGGCACGCCGGACCAGGTCGTCGGCTCGGCCGGCCCCACAACCAGTTCGCGCATGGATGTCTTTGCCCCGCGCCTGATCGCCCTCGGCCTGCGCGGCATGATCGGCAAGGGCGAGCGCTCCGCCTCCGTCGTTGAGGCGATGAAGCGCCACGGCGCCGTCTACTTCGCCGCCACCGGCGGGGCGGGGGCCCTGCTCGGACGTTGCGTCACGGCGAGCGAGGTCGTCGCCTTCGAGGATCTCGGCACCGAGGCGGTCCGGCGCCTCACCCTCCGCGGCTTCCCCGCACTCGTCGCCATCGACGCCTCCGGCCGGTCGCTCTATGACAGGCCTCCCGCGTGAAGGCGCCGAATCCCATCCTCTGGCAGCGCCTCCAAAAGGCCGCGCAGGAGGAGGTCGACGCTCTCCTCCGCGCACTCCCCGCCCCGCTGCGCACCCGCGCCCGCGGCATCCCCGTCGTCTTCCAGCCGTGGCCGTCGCAGGAGATCCTCGACGAGGGCTTCGAACAGGACATCCTCGGTCTCTTCGTCGGCCACGACCACGCCGCCGCCAACGACGACCCGCTCCCGCCGGAAATCCTGCTCTTCCTCTGGAACATCTGGGACTACGCCGACCGCCGCAGCGAGGACTACCGCGAAGAAGTCCGCCGCACCCTCATGCACGAACTCGGCCACTACCTCGGTCTCGACGAGGACGGCCTGTACGACCGGGATCTGGACTAAAAAAAACGGGCGCCGGGGAGGGGGATCCGCGGCGCCCGTTGCGGGGAGGTTGGAAAGGTTCGTCTACTTCGACGCGATGTAGAGCTCCGAGGCACGATCCCAGTTCACGACGTTCCACCAGGCCGTGATGTAGTCCGCGCGCCGGTTCTGATACTTGAGGTAGTACGCGTGCTCCCACACGTCCAGGCCGAGCACCAGCTTGCCGGGACACTCGGAGACGCCGGCCATCAGCGGGTTGTCCTGGTTCGGCGACGAGCACACGCAGAGCTTGCCGTCCGGCTTCACGCTCAGCCATGCCCAGCCCGAGCCGAAGCGCGTCAGCGCCGCCTTCGTGAACTGCTCCTTGAACGCGTCGAGGGTGCCGAACGAGGCGTCGATCGCCTTCGCCAGCTCGCCGGCCGGCTTCCCGGCGCTCTTGGGCGTCATCCACTGCCAGAACAGATTGTGGTTCAACACGCCGCCGCCGCTGTTGCGGACGGGTGCGCGGATGTCTTCCGGGACCGCGGCGAGATTGCCGAGCAGGTCGGTCAGCGACTTGGACTTCAACTCCGGATGCTTGTCCAGCGCCGCGTTGAGGTTCGTCACGTAGGTCGCGTGGTGCTTCCCATGATGGATCTCCATCGTCTTCGCATCGACGTGCGGTTCGAGGGCATCCACCGCGTAGGGCAGGGCGGGCAGTTCGTGGGACATGTTCGTGCTCCTTTTTTCTGTGTTGATTTCAGCGGCCTGTGCAGAACCTACCCCGCCTTCCGACGATTTCCAGTTCATCGACGGGAATTGCGGGAGAAGCGCCGCGCCTCCTCCGGCCAGCGCAAGAAACGATCTGCGGTTCAGTGATTTCATCGACTTCCTCTCGTTCGTGCGCCCAACCTACATCGGGAATGAGGAGTTTCCAGTCGCCGCGCCGGCCAGCGCTTGCCGCGCCGTGAATCGCGCGTAGGGTGTGGGCATGGAAATCGCAATCCTCGTGGTGCTCGTCGGAGGCGCGCTCGCGTACGCCGTCCTCGCCCTGCGCCGCGAAATGAAGCCGCGCGCGGGAGGCGGATGCAGTTGCGACTGTCCCCAGGCGGACAATTGCGCGGGCACGACGTGTTCCGTCTTCGAGGACGCCCTCCAGCGGACCACGGAAGACGGAAGACGGAAGACGGAAGACGGAACGGCATGCCCCACGTGACTCGCCCCCCGCCCCTCGACATCGGGGGCGCAAGGGAGTCCCGCAGGGTTGCCGCGACCATCCCGCTCATCCTGTGATCGTGTCGGCTCCTCGCCGTTCCGCGTTCGATGTTGGTTGTTGGCTGTTGTTGTCCCGTCCCCGTCTGTGCAATAGTCCGCCATCGAAACAGCATGCGGAGGCGCCGGCGTGATACCGCAGTGGATCATCGAAAAGAAGCGCGACGGACAGGCCCTCACGGGGGATGAAATCCGGGGCCTGATCGAGGGCTACACGCGCGGCGACATCCCCGACTACCAGATGGCCGCCTTCGCCATGGCCGTCTACTTCCGCGGCATGAGCGCCGATGAAACGGCACTGCTCACCG
>CAYRFK010000226.1:5996-7987 GCA_964423465.1 uncultured Verrucomicrobiota bacterium
TGCCGAAGGTCGACAAACATTCCACCGGCGGCGTCGGCGACAAGATCTCGCTCCCGCTCGCGCCGCTCCTCGCCGCGTGCGGCGTCGTCGTTCCCATGATCTCCGGCCGCGGCCTCGGCATCACCGGCGGCACGCTGGACAAGCTCGAATCCATCCCCGGCTTCAACGTGCGCCTGCCGGAGGAACAGTTCCTCGCCGTGCTCCGCGACGTCGGCTGCGCGATGTCCGGACAGACCGCCCGCCTCGCGCCGGCGGACCGCAAGTTCTATGCCCTGCGCGATGTCACCGCCACCGTGCCCTCGATCCCGCTCATCGTCGCCAGCATCCTGTCGAAGAAACTCGCCGAGGGCGTGGACCATCTCCTCCTCGACGTGAAATGCGGCCGCGGCGCGTTCATGAAGACACCCGCCGCCGCGCACGACCTCGCGACAGCCCTGGTGGCTACGTGCCGCGCGATGGGCCAGTCGGTGCGGGCGCTCGTCACCGACATGAACCAGCCGGTCGGCCGCGCCGTCGGCAACGCGCTGGAGATCGTCGAGACCGTCGAGGTCCTCCTCGGCCGCGGCCCGGCGGATGTCGAATTCCTCACCCTGACCCTCGGCGCCGAACTGCTGCAGATGGCCGGCGTGGCGGATTCGCCCGCGGCCGCCGTCGAGGCCCTGCGCGGCGCGATCCGCAGCGGCGCCGCGCTGGAGAAGTTCCGCGCGATGGTCCGCGCGCAGGGCGGCGATGCCGAGGCGCTGGACGATTTCAACCGCCTGCCCGCCGCATCCATCCAGGCGCCGCTGTCCGCCCCGACGACCGCGTGGATCGGCGGCGTGGACGCCGAGCGCGTCGGCCGCGCATGCGTCGTGCTCGGCGCCGGCCGCACCAAGACCGAGGACCGCGTCGACCCCGCCGTCGGCGTCGCCGGCCTCGTGAAGATCGGCGAACGCGTCGAGAAGGGCCGCATCCTCGCCGTGATCCACGCCAACGACGAGGCGCGCCTCGCCGAGGCCAAACGCCTTCTCTCCGGCGCGTTCATCTTCTCCGACCAGCCCGTCGATCCGCCCGCGCTGATTATCGAGCGGATCGCATGAATCTTGATCTGCTTGAGAAATCCGCCGAGGCTGTCGCGCTGCGCTGGCCCAAGGCGCGGCCGGTCGGCGGCATGATCCTCGGCTCGGGGTGGGGCGGGGCGGTGGAGGCCTGCGAGACGATCGACTCGATGAGCTACGCCGAAATCCCCGGCCTCGGCGAGCCCGGCGTCGTCGGCCACGCGGGCCGGCTCGTGTGGGCACGCTGCGCCGCGGGCGAACTCCTCATCTTCCAGGGCCGCCGTCATTTCTACGAAGGGCTCGGCTGGACGCCCGTCGCGACGCCCGTCTACGTGCTGAAATCCGCGGGCGTCCGCATGCTTCTGCTGACGAACGCCGCCGGCGGCATCGCCGAGGGCTTCCGCCCGGGCGACCTCATGATCGTGCGCGACCACATCAACCTCATGGGCGGCAATCCGCTCGTCGGTCCGCATCACGACGTGTGGGGCCCGCGCTTTCCCGACGTCACGCGCGTCTACGGCCCTCGCCTCCGCCGCGCCCTCCACGCCGCCGCGCGCACGGCCGGGCTCTCCGTGCTGGAGGGCGTCTACATGGCCGTCTCCGGCCCCGCCTATGAAACGCCGTCGGAAGTGCGGGCCTACGCGCGCCTCGGCGCGGACGCGGTGGGCATGTCCACCGTCCCCGAAGCCGTCCTCGCCCACGCCGCCGGCCTCGAGGTCGCCGGACTCACCTGCATCACCAACGCCGCCGCCGGATTGGGCGGGTCGGACCTCACCCACGCCGAAGTCACCACCGTCGCGCAGGACGCCATGGCGAACGTCCGCGCGCTGGTGGCGGAGTTTTGGAAGGAAGCGGCGGAACCCACGTAGCCGGAACGATTCAGTTGACCGTGAACTGCTGGGAGTCCATGGCACCGATAAGGAAGTAGGGAAACTCCAAACTCCAAGGAAGTTG
>CAYRFK010000227.1:0-7930 GCA_964423465.1 uncultured Verrucomicrobiota bacterium
AGCGGCGGGTGTGGCGGCGGCGGTGGCGGCATCGGCGGCGGCGGCCGATGGGCGCAGCGAGGCCCTGTTCAATGGAAAGGATCTGGAGGGGTGGGGGGCCTTCCTCGTGCAGCCGGACGTGAAGATGGCGGATGTGTGGAGCGTGAAGGACGGCATCCTCGTCTGCCGCGGCGAACCGATGGGCTACCTGCACACGGTGCGCACCTTCACGAACTTCAAGCTCACCGTCGAATGGCGCTGGGCGCCGGGCGGCAAGCCGGGCAACAGCGGCGTGCTTCTACGCATCAACGGCGAGCCGAAGGGGCTTCCGCGCTGTCTCGAGGCGCAGCTCAAGAGCGGCGATGCGGGCGCGCTGTACGGATTTCAGGGCATGAAGATCGCCGGCGCGGCCGACCGGTACATTGAGAAGAACACTCCGAACACGGGCGAAATGCGCGGCGTGAAGAAGATCGAGGGCGCCGAGAATGCGCCGGGCGAGTGGAACACCTACGAGATCGAGCTGAACGGCGGGGCGCTGACGGCGAAGGTCAACGGCAAGAAGGTCAACGAGGCGACCGGGTGCGAGATCATCGCCGGCCAGATCGGACTGCAATCCGAGGGCGGGGAGATCCACTTCCGCAAGGTGTCGATCGAGCCGCTGCCCTGACCCCGGCAGGCACAAGGCAAACGCCCGTCCCGGCTTCCAGCCGGGGCGGGCGTTTGCGCATCCAGGTCACGCCTTCGGCAGGCTGCCGGCGAGTTCGCGGATGAAGTCGGCCATGTCATCGCGCAGGTCGGAGCGCCGCAGGGCATAGATGATGTTCGTCTTCAGGAAGTCGAGGCGATTGCCGATGTCGTAGCGCTTGCCGTTCAGCTTGAGGCCGTACATCGGACGGTTCTTCACCATGGACCGGAGCGCGTCGGTCAGCTGGACCTCGTTGTTCTTGCCGCGCGGCGTCGCGTCGATGTGCTCGAAAATCTCGGGCGTGAGCACGTAGCGGCCGGCAATGGCGAGGTTCGAGGGCGCGTTCTCGGGCTCCGGCTTTTCGACGAGATCGTCGATGCGGAAAAGGCCCGGCTCGATCTCCGTGCCTGAGATGACGCCGTAGCGGTGCACCTTCTCCCGGGGAACCTCCTCCAGGACGACGACCGGGTCGCGGAACCGTTCGTAGACCTCGACGAGCTGGCGGGTGAGGGGCGGGTCCGACTCGATGAGCGTATCGCCGAGCAGCACGGCGAACGCCTCGTTGGCCACATGATCGCGGGCGTAGGAGACGGCGTCGCCCAGACCGTTCAGTTCGCGCTGCCAGACGAAGTGCATGCGGGCGATCGTCGAGATGCGGCGGATCGCCTCCAACTCCGCCTCGCGTCCGCGCGCGGCGAGGGCGTTTTCAAGCTCGAAGTTGCGGTCGAAGTGCTCCTCGATCGCCCGCTTGCTCTTGCCGATCACCATCAGCACGTCGCGCAGGCCGGCGTCCGCCGCCTCCTCGATCACGTACTGGATCACCGGCTTGTCGACGATCGGCAGCATCTCCTTCGGTTGCGACTTGGAGACGGGCAGGAAGCGGGTTCCGAGGCCTGCGGCGGGGATGACGGCTTTGCGGATCATGAGGCTTCTCCCTGGGGTGGCACGAACCGGGGCTTGAGGACACGGCAGCCGAGGCGGGCCAGTTCATCCTCGAGCCGCAGATACATCGATTCACCGGCGTAGGTTCCCACGATCGCGCCCCCGGAGCCGGTGAACTTGGCGGTGGCGCCGACGGACCGTGCGGCGTCGACCATGCGGACGTTGCCGCGGCCGATCTTGTAGATGGACTTGCGCAAGTCGAAGTTGGCGTCGAGCAGGGGGCCGATCTCGCCGCCGCGGCCGGCCAGAAGCAGGTCGCGGACCTGGATCGTGAGCCCGGCCCACGTCTTCATCGCCTCGACGACCTCCGGCTCGCCGCGTTCCCAGCGTCCGCGGATGTTGTTGTGGAAGACCTCCGTGCCCTCGGAGAGATCCGTGCGGTAGGCGATATAGAGGTTCGGCAGCAGCGCAAGGTCGATCGGCTGGTAGTCGCCGTGGCCCTGCTTCTCCATCAACTCGCGGTTGAAATCCATGAAAACAAGTCCGTCGTAGGTCTGCGCCACGCGATCCTGCAGCCCCGCCGGAATCCCGAGTTCCTGCGTCTCGACGGACAGCACGAGGTTCGCGAACGTGGGGCGCGGAATGGCCACGCCGTAGAAGGCGCAGAGGGCGCGCATGCAGGCCGTGATGATCGCGCTCGACCCGGCGAGGCCCACCTGCTGCGGGATGTCGGAACGGTAGCGGATGGTGAAGTTGCGGCCGTCGAGCCGGATGCCGTGGCCCAGGCAGTAATCATGGAACCGCTTGATCGCCGCCTTCAGCAGGCGGAGGCCGCCGTAATAGCCGTGGAGCTTCACATCCTGCACGAGGCCCGTGAGGCTTTCGAACCTCGACAGATCCCGCTCGCACGGTGCGATCTCGACCTCGGGGGTTTCGTAGAGGATCACCTCGGCTTTGAAATTCGAAAATGTGAACGCAATCGTCCGGCCGAAGTAGCCGTCCGATGGATTCCCAATCAGCCCCGCCCGCGGATAGGCATGCGCTCGAATGATCATCGTATCAACCCGTTCCTTCGCCGCGCAGTGTGCCGTGCCGCCCCGGCCTCCGCAAGGCGCAAGTGGACGGTGCCGCGGCATCTTCCGCAAGCCATGTTATCTCGTTCGGTGCGGGGTTTGTCTCCCGCACCGCGACAGGGTAAGCTTGCGGCATCAGGAGACGTTGATGAAGGCGATGCATCTGACCGGGATCCGCGAGATGTCGATGACGCATGTTCCGGATCCCATGATCCGCGGGCCGCGGGATGTGCTGGTGCGCATGACCCGCGTCGGTGTGTGCGGTTCCGACATCCATTACTACACGGATGGCCGCATCGGCAGCCAGGTGGTGAAGTATCCGTTCACCGTCGGTCACGAAGGGGCGGGCGTCGTCGAGGCGGTCGGCCCGGGCGTGACGCAGGTGCGGCAGGGTGACCACGTCGCCGTCGAACCGGCCATGCCCTGCGGCGAGTGCGACCAGTGCCGCGGCGGACGGCCCAACACCTGCCGCAAACTCAAGTTCCTGGGCTGCCCCGGCCAGGCGGAAGGCTGCCTCAGCGAATTCATCGTCATGCCCGAGGGCAGTTGCCTGCGGCTGGCGCCGGGGGTCGATGATGATCTCGGCGCGTTGTCCGAGCCGCTGGCCATCGGTGTCTACGCGGTGCGTCAGTCCGGCCCCGTGAAGGGACGGCGCATCGGCGTGCTCGGCTCCGGACCGATCGGCCTGAGCGTGATCCTCGCCGCACGCGAGGCGGGGGCCGCCGCCGTCTACGCCACGGACCTCGTCGCCGCGCGGCGCGCTGCGGCCGGGAAGGCGGGTGCTGTCTGGACCGGCGATCCCGCGGCGTGCGATGTCGCGGCGGAGGTGGCGGCGATCGAGCCGCTGATGCTCGACATCGTGTTCGAGTGCTGCGGCAAGCAGGAGGCGGTCGATCAGGGCATCGAACTCCTGAAGCCCGGCGGCATCCTGTCGCTGATCGGCATTCCGACGGTCGACCGGATCTCCCTGCCGATCGATGTGGCCCGCCGCCGCGAGGTGCGCATCCAGAACGTCCGCCGCCAGGCCCACTGCGCCGAAGCAACGCTGGAAATGCTCGCACATCGACGCATCAAACCGCAGTTCATGGTGACCCACCGGTTCCCGTTTGCCCGCACGCCCGAGGCCTTCGACCTCGTTGCAGGGCTCAAGGACGGCGTCATCAAGGCGATGATCGACTTCTGATCCGGGTTTCGCGCACGGCGGGAGGTGGCTTGGCCGGACACCGCTCTTCGGTTACAGGCGCAACCACTCGATCGCCCAGTCCTTGAATCGCGCGCGCCAGTTCCGCGGGCCGGTTTGCAGGAAGAGGTCGGGGCGGTTGTCGTCCCCGGTGAATGTCACCCGCACGGGACGGCCCCCGGCGGTGTTGTAGACGTAGCAGTTCTGGTGGCGAATTTGCTCGGTCCGAGCAATCACCCACCGGGGATCATTCGACCATGCCTCGTTGTCGAATGTCATCCCGCTCGGCGTGTGCAACTCTGCGACCACCGCCTGGTCGTCCCACCGTCGCACGAACATGATCTTGTGCCAGGGCTGGTTGTCCGTGTAGAGCCGTCCATCCGGCGAAAGCGCGGTGGAGCAGCCAGGGCCGAATTCGCGCGAGGTGCCCGTGCCGAGGTCGAAACCGTGGATGCGATGCCCTGCAACGGTGACGACAACCCGCGATCCGTCCGGCGTGACATCGACGCCTCGGAATGGCATGCCCGACAGCACCGTCCGGACGGCACGGGTGTGGATGTCCACGGCCTTGATCTCCATTCCGTCGGTGAACCAGACCTCGCGGCCGTTGGGATGATAGGTCAGGGCGCGAGGGTTGGGATCCTCTGCGCGTGCAAGACGGCGCAGGAACCGGCCCCCGGCGGTCATCCGCATCACATCCGAGTCGCGGAGGAAGGCAATGTGCCGCCCATCCGGCGACCACCGGGGATAGCGGCCGGAATCCGTGAGTTTCCAGGTGTGACCGTCTCCGATCACGGTCTTGTAGATCGCCTGGGGGGTCTCCCGGCTCTCCCGCTGGAATACGACGGCGCCTCTCACGCGGCGTGAAAACGAGTCGAGGTCGGCCAGACAGGCGTCGGGTACATACGGCTTCGTGACCTCGAGAGGCGCAAAGAACCACGCGAGCCACGCGGCCAGCGCGGTGGCCATGGCGCCGCGCACCCGCACCTTGACGGACCACCGTGCGGGATGGGTGAATCGATCCTGCCTGCGCATCCGGGGGGCGGCCATGCGGTCAGCGGGTCGGGCGGGCTGCCTCGGGCTTCGACCGCGCGTCCTTGTAGTCGTTCCGCTTGCGCTCGTCGACAAAGGCGCGGGTGGCGTTGAAGACGGCCATGTCGCCGGTGATGCGCGGATCGCCGGTCTTGCGCTGGTAGGTCTCCAGCGTCGTGCGCAACCTCTCCAGCACCGGCTTCAACTCCGCGCGCGCCGCGAGGTTGGTCAGCTGGAACGGATCGGCGACGCAGTCGTAGAGTTCCTCGCGGGGGCGGGGGCCGTTGATCAACTCGTTGAATCGGCGCACGGCGGGGAGGTTGCCGTGGTCGAGCAGGAGGGATGTGACGTCCGACCGGCCGGCGCTCGCCTCGAATTCGCTGTCGGCACGCCGCGGCGAGTTGGTCAGCGGGCCGAACGGAAGATCGTAGTTCACGACATAGAGGTGTTGCGCGTCGCGGATCATGCGGCCGGCCAACGTGCGGCCGTGCCATTCAAGGCCGGTGACCATCCACGTGCGCGAAGGGTCGATCTGTCCCGAGCCGGGCGCGGCAAGGATGTCGAGGAAACTGCGGCCGCTCATGCCGGGCGGGACCGCCATGCCGGCGGCATCGAGCAGGGTGGGGGCGACGTCGCGGAAGTTGACGAAATCGGCCACGCGGCGGCCGGGCGCGATGCGGGCGGGCCAGCGGACGGCAAAGGGCACGTGGACGCCCCAGTCATACAGGTCGGCCTTGGCCCGCGGCGCGGGCGTGCCGTTGTCCCCCGTGGCGATGACGATCGTGTTCGATGCGAGCCCGCGATCGTCGAGGATCTTCATCACGGCGCCGAGCGTCATGTCCGCATGGCGCACCTCGTAGAGATAGTTGGCGCGGTGCGTGCGGACGCCGGGCGTGTCGGGCAGGACTCCGGGCACGCGGATGTCGGAAACCGGCACGCCGAGCTTCATGTGGTTGGCGGGATCGTGCGGATGGTGCGGCTCGGTGGTTCCGACCCAGAAGTAGAAGGGCTTTCCGTCCGGCCGTGCGTCGAGAAACTTCGCGAAGTTGGCGGCGTAGTCGACCGGGTTGATGCCCTTCTCCGGATTCTTCACCCTTTCGGACGCCCAGGATTGCCCTGCGGGATTCCGCTCGCGTCCGTCGGGACCATCCACGCCCGGTCCCCAGCCCTTGCCCGTGAAGCCCGCGTGGTAGCCGGCGCCCTCGAGAAGGTCCGGCAGGAGCGGGAACTTCTTCGGGAGCCATGCCTGGATGAAGGCGCCCTGCTCGAGTTCCCAGAAGTTGCGCCCCGTCAGCATCGCCGCGCGCGACGGTGCGCAGGACGGCGCCGACGTGTAGCCGTGATCGAACAGCACGCCCTCGCGCGCCAGCCGGTCGAACTGCGGCGTCGGCACGGACGCCCCACCGTACGCGCTGCTCTCCAGCCAGCTCTGGTCGTCGACGATGAAGAGGACGACGTTCGGCCGCTCCGCGCCCCCGCGCGCCGCCGTCCCCGCCGGTGCGGCCATCGCAAGAGCGGCGACCATCGGCCCCGCGATCCGCAGATGATTCAAGTTCATGCCGCGAGCCTACCGGGCAGCCCCCCGGAGGGTCAAACCGGGTCGGGGGTGGGGCACCCGCATGGTCGGCCATCTATTCTTCGCCGTGTGCTTCGCCTTCGGCTCCGCCCTCACAAGCCCGCGCTTGGGCTCTCCCTCTTCAAACCGCGTCCGCGCGGTTTGACATAGGTAAGCAGCCCGTTCGGCGAATTCCTCATTGCCCCGCCTTCGTTCGCGCCAGACTCCGATCCCCCGCCGGATGCGTGCTGTGATAGTGGTCAAATAGCGCAACGAACCACCAGCGCCCTGTGCCGTCACGGAAGCACGCTTCAGTCTTCCAGATAAGCAATCGCCCGTCACGGGCCCTGATCTTTTCGGCGCGGACTCGGGATTGATAGGCACTTGCAAATTCAATTCCGCACTCGATCTCCGGCCTGCCAAGGGCTTCGGACCAGATCTGAAACGAGTAGGTCTCGGCATGCACATTTGTCAGCAACCCCGCGATGTATTTCTGGATCTGCGGCTCATTTGTCCATGTCGCCTTGTCGTAGTACATGACGCGCACCGTCTTGATGGAATCGCCCGCCAACTCTCCCAAAGACCCGTGATTTCTCTTATCCAGAGGCTTCTGCGACATCGCATCTACCGGCACACCTGACTCGGGGCGACTGTCGAAAATGATGGAAGGCTCGCCGGCGGCTGCAGATGTCGCGAGAAACACCGTGAAGAGCGTGGTCTTCATATGGCTATACTCTTTTTGTAGCTTCATCCGAAAGTCTGACGCCGAACATCAGCGGTCAGGGGATTGCGAACTCCGGCGCGACTCTTGCCCCGCAAGAGGCGTGCCGCGGGTGAGCAATACCCGGGACCGCCTTGTTCGCCTCATTGCTGGTCTGCGATGTTCAACCTTAATGGTGAGGTCTGGCTTGATGCCAGCCAGCGCGGGGAGGACATGATTCAGAACCTGCTCTGCCGTCATCCGAAATGTGCGTCCCCGAGAGCTGACTTTCAGCCATCCGTCTTTGTCGCGGCAATAGCGCTCTGTAAAGTTCTTCGTGCCGATCAGAATGACGTAGCTGTCGTTGGTCAGTTTCATGAATTTGTCCCAAGGGCTTTGTGTAGCTCCGCCTTCATTTCAGCGAACGTCTATTCTACGACCAGTCGCTTTTCCCGGATCCTTATCTCTCCTGCTTCGTTTCTCGATCCTCCACCAGCTCATCCTGCGAACGATGCTGCGCTTGCCGACGGAGAGGTTCAAGCGGTTTCTTGATGAGAATTCGGGCCAGTGTGCCAAGAGGTTACGCGACCGTGTGGGAGTCCGAGTGAGGCGGCGATCGTGACGGAGGCGAGGCGGTGTCGAGTCTCGGTGTGACGCAAAGACGAGCCATTATGGGGATATGCGACGCCACGCTTATCACGGGACCGTCCGGGCGGGGAAGGGGTGCTCAGTAGCTGTTCTGGGCCGGTTTTGCTTTGCTCGGCGGCGTAAGATCCAAGTAATGATGCAAACTTGGGGGCGGACGCGGGAGATTGGGTGCTCTCTTCCGGGTAGCGCCACGGCT
>CAYRFK010000228.1:0-7904 GCA_964423465.1 uncultured Verrucomicrobiota bacterium
GGCGCGACGGGCTGGCGTTCGGCGTCGGGCCGGTCTAGCATGAATGGGTCCCGGGCGTCCGGCCCGGGCGCGAGGTGATCATGGCAGCCGTCGAATTGACCGTCGCCGCCCTGCTGGCGATGACGACGAATCTACAGGCCAGCGTCGCCGCCATGGAGAAGCTCGATTTCGAGCGGGCCACGGCGGCGGCGACACAGCTCATCGATGCCACGAACGCCCCGCCGCACATCGCCGAGGCGGCGCGGATCATCCGGGCCAGGGCGAATCTCCGCGGGGGCCGTGCGCCGGAGGCCATGAAGGACCTCGACTGGGTCCGGGCGAACGGGATCTCGGAGGGTCTCCGGGCCGAGGCATCCGGCGAACTCGGGAAGGCCGGGGGCCTTTCGCGCTCCTCAACGCGCTCCGTCCGCACGCCCCGCCGGGAATGGTCGATGCTGCTGTCCCTCGTGGCGCGCGGCGACGGCGAGGCGGCCCTGCAGCGTGTCCAGGGGCCGCTGCGCCGGATGGTCGACGCCCTCGACGGACTGACCCCGGCCGCCGCCGGCTCGCCGCCCCGCCCCGGTGCGGGACTGCTGTGGGCGGTCAACGAATGGCGCAATGCCAAGGCTGCGGAGACGCTGGAGGGCGACACCGGAAAGCTCGTGCTCGAGCGCAACGGGCTCCGCATGACCCTGGCGGCGCGGAGCGCGGGCGATGCGTGGGTGTTCCACGATCTGGTGTCGATGGAGCGCTTGGAGGCGGGGGAGCCAGCCGAGGCCGCCGCCATGGCCGCGGTTGCGGCTCCGAACGCCCAGATCGCCGTCCATCTTGCCGGCGGCAACGCGATGGCCTTCGGCGGGGGCGGAGTCGCCGTCATCAACGGCCGCGTCATCCAGCTCGGCGGGGGCTTCATAAATAACGTGCAGATTCAGGCCGACACCACCGCGAAGGCCGTGGTCACCAACGTGCCTCCCGTCAATGAGGCGCAGCGGGGTGAGATCGAGGCCCTGATCCGGAACCTCGGGGCCGCCGAGGCGGCGACCCGCGCGAAAGCGAGGGCGGCTCTCAAGGAACTCGGCCCCTCGGCCCATGCGGTGCTGAAGGAGCATCGGGCCGACGCGGATGTCGAGATCGCCACCACCGTGCGGGAGCTGATGGGCGAATGAACGAGGCGGCGGGACTGACGCTGGCGGTCATCCTGGGGCTCACGGCCCGGTTTCAGGCCGGCATCGAGGCGATGAAGGCCGGGGACCCGGCCAAGGCCGCGGCGGAGATGACGGCCGTGATCAAGGCGGAGCCTGGACTTCCGGATCTCGCCAGCGGTGCACGCCTTCTGAGGGGACAGGCGCTCAAGGCGCAGTCGAAGGTCCCGGAGGCCCTGGAGGATTTTCGCTGGCTGGCCACGCACGACGTCGCGCCGGATGTCCGGAAGAAAGCCCGCGAGGAGTTCGCGGCCGCCGGCGGGAAGCCCGAGTCGCTTGCGCCCGAACTGCCGCCGCTTGCCGAATGGAAGCGTATGCAGGCGGCGATCGCCGGGGATGAGGGCCGGCGGGTGACGGACTGGCTGTCCCCCGCGTTTCGGAAGCAACTGGCCGCGATGGGCGAGATGATGGGGGAATCTGAGCCGCTCGATATCGGCATCTGGTTCGCCGAAGACGATGCGCTGTTGACGGGCCAGGCGATGGACGAAGCCGTCGGAACCGCAGCACTCACCTTCAGGGAAGATAGCCAAGTTATTCAAGTGGAATGGGTTCAGGATGGCCCTCGTTGGCGGATCAACCGTCTCCGGCAGGAGTTGGAGGAAGAGGACGCCGCGCCCGGGGTGGCCATCCTCGACGGCCCCATGGCAGTCGACGGCGAACGTGGTGGCGACCGGCCTTCGGGCGGGAAGGGTCCGGCGGCCGCGGAGTCCGGCGATCTGGCGGCGGGCGCCGATCCAGCGCCGGAGCTCAAGGCCGAGGTCGAGGGGTGTATTGCCAAGTTGGGGTCGGCCGACGGCGCGATCCGTGCACAGGCGCGGGCCCGGCTGAAGGCGATCGGCGAGGCGGCGCGGCCGCTGCTGAAGAAGCACGCCTCCGACCCGGATCCGGAAGTAGCCACTTCCGTCCGTGAACTGTTGGCCCGGCCGTGAGGCGGAGGGGCGCATGAGGATGTCGGCACCGGAACGATGTGGTTGGAGCCCGGGCATGGACGTGCACGAGGACGACAGGTTTTGGAAGAAGGAAGTAGGGAAACTCCAAACTCCAAGGAAGTGGGAAGTGGAACGGCGGAGAAGAGAGCAAGGCCGGACGGCCCGCGGATGGGAAGCCGGTCCGTCGAAGGTGGGGACCTTCCGGAACGGCCTCCGATCCGTACCCCTGGATCCGCCTACTTCCTCACTTCTTCCTTGGCACTTCCCACTTCCTTGGAGTTTGGAGTTTCCCCACTTCGACTTCTGCATCCAGGCCATCCGGCTCCCACTACTGGCTGTTCTTCTGGCCGCGGCCGGCGGGTGCGCCACGCCCAGGTATGAAACACGGGTTCCCCGGACCCGTCCGCCCCATCTCGAGGCGCGCATCATCCGTCCGGTGGTTGCGGCGACGGAATTTGAGAACCAGGCGTCCTTCGCCGGGCAGTGGAAACTCGGCGGGGGCATGGCCGACCTCCTGGTGACCGAGTTGATCGATACCGACCGCGTTATCGTTCTCGAACGCAAGAATTTGGACGACATGCTCGGCGAGCTGATGCGGCAGGGGAAGGATCTCTTCCGTCGGGAGGGCAGGGCGGAGTACGGCCGGCTCAAGAACGCGCGGTACGTGCTGCGCGGCGTCATCACGGACTTCACGGTATCCGGGGATGCGAGCGGCTGGTTCGGCACGTCGCGGGCCCGCGGCTGGCTTGGCGGATCCAGCGCGCGGGTTTCGCTCAACGTCAAGATTGCCGACGTCGAATCCGGCGAGGTCCTGGATTCCGTGCGGGCCGACGGTACGGCACGGTCCGGCTTCTTCGGTGCCGCGGTCGACTACAAGAATCTTTCGTTCGGCGGTGACGCCTTTTTCCAGACCCCTCTCGGTCGCGCCACGGAGGCGGCCATCCGCGAGGCAGTGGCCAGCGTGCTGGATTCGCTTCCTGTGGAGTACTGGACACCGCGCATCGCCGACGTGGTCGATGGCATGATCGTTCTCAACGGCGGAGCCAACGTCGGGCTCGTCGCCGGGACCGAGTTCACGGTCCGCGAGCCGCCCCGCATCGTGACCGATCCGCTCACCGGTGACCCGATCGACGAGATCCCCGGCCGTGTCACGGGAAAGATCCGCGTGACCGACATCCGCCCGGCCTCCGCCTATGCCGTCCCGGTCACGGGCACGGACTTCCGCCGCGCGGCCGTCCTCCAAGTCGCGGACCCTTGATGGGGGGCGCTGCTGTCGTAGAAGCGGCGACCCCGCCGCTTCCTCAGACAGGTGGGACAGGATAACAGGATCAACAGGATGGAGTTGCGACAGACTCATGCTGCACTCATCTGATGAGTCGCCAGTTTCTGTAATGAACTCCGTCGCAATCCTGTACATCCTGTAATCCTGTCCAACTGCTCTTCCTGGGTTGAGTCCGACTTCGATGTTCGGTGTTCGTAGAAGCGGCGACCCCGCCGCTTCCTCCGGGGCTCCCCCCGAACGCGGCGTGGGCGCCGCGTCTACGGCTGTCGCTTCGGGAAGGGGCGAGGGTCGGGGGGCGGATGGCCGGGTTGAAGCGTTGCCTGTTTCGTGCTTCTCCTCCGTTGGTTGTTGGTTGTTGGCTGTTGGATATTGGATGTTGAGTCGAGGGATTTGGAGGCCAGGTTGGAGGTTTGGGGGTTGGGGAAAAGGGCGAGAAAAAACTTGATTCCGCCGCGACGATCCGGCTACATATCGACCTATCGGTTTGGATTACGTTCAACACTATGATGGTTTGGCCGGTACAGAGATCCGTGAACGCAGCGGAGGGTTGCCCCATGAAGCGCATTCTGTCGTCCCTGTTCGTCGCCGTTGTCGTCGCCTCGTCCAGTGCGTGGGCGCAGGACATCTGGGATGGTGCCGGCGCTGCCGGAGGCGACGCGAACTGGGGCACGGCGGCCAACTGGCTGGACGATACGACGCCGGTGGCCGGAACCCCGTTGGTCTTCATGGGCGCCCTCGACGTGGCGAACACGAACAACCTTGCCGGCAACGTGGCGCTGTTCACGTCGATGACGTTCTCTAACTCGGCATTCACGCTCTTCGGCAATCCCTTCACGATCTCGGGTGCGGGCGGCTTCACCAACACCGCAGCCGGCAACCAGGCGATCTACAACATCGTCACTGCAGGTGTCGCGCAGACGTGGAACAACCTCAACGCGACCCGGATGATGACCTTCCACAGTAACATCGTGATGAAGGGCAATGTGACGTTGACCGGCGCGGGCAACTTCACGTTCAACGGGCCGATCACGAACTGGGGCGGCTCCTATTCCCTCACCGTCGCCACCACCGGATCGATTGCAAACATGGCGACCGTTGTGATGACCAACAACAACACCTTCAGCGGCGGGTTGTTCATCACGGGCAGCAACCGCGTCAACATCTCCAACGGCGCCAAGCCCGGCACGGGGCCTGTCGTCATCAGCGCGGGCGGACAGCTCTATGTCAGCGGGACGGCGCAGACGCTGGCGAACAACATCAGCATCGCCGGCAACGGTGTCGCGGATGCGGCGGCGGTCGGCTATCTCGGCGCGATCCGCCTCGAAGGCGGCCAGACGCTCAGCGGCATCATCACCGCCGCCGCCCCGGCCCGGATCACGGCGTACGCCAACGACAACACGATCAGCGGCCAGATCATCGGCTCATCGACGCTCCAGAAGACCGGCGTCGGCGGCCTCAACCTGAACAACCTCACGAATCTCGGTTTCACGGGCAAGTGGGAGCTCTACTCCAACGGCATCGTCCGGGCACTGGCCGACACGTCCTTCGGCGCGGTCCCCGGTGCCTACACGGCGGACGCGATCACGCTGAACAACGGTGCGCGGCTCATGAACAACTCGACGCCGCTGGCGATCCACGCCAATCGCGGCATCACGCTTGCCTCGACCGGCGGCGGTCTTCTCGCCGGCTGGTGGACGCCGATCACCGTCAACAGCATCATCACCGGCCCCGGCAGCCTGACCATCGCGGCCGATGCCACTCCGGGCTGGATCACGCTGGCCGGTGCCAACTCGTTCAACGGCAACCTGCAGATCGACGCCCGCCTGCGCCTCGGCGCCTCGGATGTCATCCCGAATGGCGCCGGATTCGGCAATGTCACCATGAGCGCCGGCAACATCCCCCTGAACAACGGAAGCACCCGCGCGTTCGATCTCAACGGCTTCTCCGAGACGATCAACGGGCTCAACGGCGGTGGCGCGCTGACGAACAGCCGCGGCAATGCGGTGCTGACCCTCGGCGACAACAATGCGAACGGCTCGTTCACGGGTGTCGTCGCGTCGGTCGCGAACGGCACGATGCGCCTCGTCAAGATCGGGACCGGCGCCCAGTCGATGCTGGGCGACATTCGCAATGGCGTCGGCATCCACGTCGATAACGGCTACCTGATCACCACGGGCAGCTTCGCCGGCGGGGTTTCCGCCGATCAGGACGGCATTCTCGTGGCGCGCGATGCCGCCGCCGGCCGGATCACCACGCCGGGCACCATGGCGTTCACCAACGCGAACATCTCCTTCAATCCGGGCGCGGGCACCGAGGGCGACCTCTACGCGGGCAACGACCTCATCCTCGACGGCACGGTCAACGTCTACGTGACGCCGCTCAAGGCCGTCGGCTTCGATCCGTTCACCCTTTTCTCCTACACCAACAATCTCACGGGAAGCGCCGCCAACCTCAACCTGATCCCCTTTGCGACACGGTACTCCGGCTTCACGGCCGATGACAGCACGCCGGGCATCATCACGGTGCAGGCGAACAGCGGCGCGCCGGAGGCCGTGGAGTTCATCGGCACGAACGCGACGTGGGATGCGGCGACCACCTACAGTTTCTACAACGCGAATCTCTCCACAACCGACATGTTCTACCACGCCGACACCGTGACCTTTGGCAACGGCGTGAGCACGAATGTGGTCAATCTGACCGGCGCGCTGGCCCCGGCCAATGTGATCGTCCAGGGCCCGACCAACCTGACCTTCCAGGGCACGGGCCGGATCTCCGGCCTCGCGAACATCTATAAGGGTGGGACGAACATCCTGACGATGAGCAACACGAACGACTTCGACGGCATGGTCGTCGTGACCGGCGGCGTGCTGCGCGTCAACAACGCGTCGGCGCTGGGCAGCGTGGCCGGGGCGACCTGGGTCACGAACGGCGGCACGCTCGACGTCAACGGCCAGAACCTCGGCGCCGAGGACTTCTACCTCGGCGGCGCCGGCGCCGGCGGAACGGGCGCGGTCATCAATACCGGCGCTCAACAGGTGAACGCGATGATGCGCGTGACGCTGGTCGGAGACACCGTGATCGGCGGCGCCAACAGGTTCGATATCCGCCATGCCGGCATCCACTGGCCGACGAATCAGGCGTTCCTGCGGACCGACGGCGGGACCTACAGCCTGACCAAGACCGGCACGGCGGAATTCGCGATACAGAACGCGAACGTCAGCGATGGCATCGGCAACATCTTCGTGAACTCCGGCCTGCTGCGGTCGGAAAATGGCACGATCGGACTCGGCAACCCGGCCTACACGGTCACCGTTGCACGGGCGGCGACGCTGGATATCTACAGCCTGACCAACGCCGTCAACAAGTACATCACGCTGGAGCACGGTGCGAGGCTCACGTCGCAGGTTGGCGGCAATGCAGCCCTGAACGTTCTTCTGGGCACGGTGACGCTCAACGGATGGTCGACCAACGAGGTGCGCGGTGGCCACCAGACGCTGGCCGGAACGATCACCGGTTCCGGCGGCTTCACCGTGTTCAGCAATGGTACGACCTACATCACCGGCACCAACGACTGGACCGGCGGCTTGATCGTCAATACGAACGCCAACCTCAACGTCGGCAAGAGCGGCTTCAGCGGCACGCTGGGCGCCGGGTCCGTGACCAACTTCGGCAACCTCTACTTCACGCGCACCAATGCCTATACGATCGCCAACGAGATCGTCGGGCGGCAGCAGGCCAATATCTACAAGCAGAACCTCGGCACGATGACGATCGACGGTATGGCGACCAACTTCCTCGGCAACTTCCGCCTCGACAACGGCACGCTGCTGATTGGGCCAAACTACGTCAGTGGCACGAATCAGGTCGAGTTCAACAGCACCAACGCCGTGATCGCCTCCTCCGACGGAACGGCGCGGACGATCAGCAACCACACCGTGTGGACGCAGGGACCGAACATCGGCGCCGGCGGTGATATGACGTTCGCGGCGGACGTCAATAACAACGGCGGCGGGAACAAGGTGATGAGCGTCTCCAATAGCCTGACCCGCTTCACGGGAACGCTCTACGGCAACGGCACGGTTGCCAAGCGCGGTCAGGGCGAGCTGCGGTTCGAGAATACGGTGAATGTGACGGGCTTCACCAACCTGCAGGGCCGCTTGACGCTGACCGGAGCGGGTGCCTTTATCAACGCGGGTGCCGCGCTGACGTTCAGCCAGGGCTCGGTCTTCGATGTCGCCGGCGTCACGGGCGGCTGGTACCTCCGCCAAGGCCAGACGCTCCGCGGCAACGTCGGGATCGTCGGCGATTCGCTGATCAGCAACAGCTTTGTCCGGCCCGGCGCCTCGGCCGGCACGATCACCTTCAGCAACAACGCGACGTTCAGCAACGCGGATGTCGAGTTCGAGTTGTCCGGCTCCGGCACCCCGGGCGACGGCGTCAACGACTATATCGAGACGATCGGCAACCTGACGCTGTCCGGCGTCACGACGACCCGCGTGGTCTCGCTGAACA
>CAYRFK010000229.1:0-7865 GCA_964423465.1 uncultured Verrucomicrobiota bacterium
AAACTCCAAGGAAGTTGAAAGTGCAAAGGGGAAAGGAAGGAAGTCGGAGGGGTTTTCGCTGCCGATACGGAACCGTCCCGAATGGTACGCACCTTTGACAGACCGGCGCCCCATCTGCGGACCGTCCGGCCTTCCTTCCTTCTTCTCCGTTCCCCTTGTCACTTCCTTGGAGTTTGGAGTTTTCTACTTCCCTCTTCCGGAACGATTCGCCCGCGTAGCGTCCGTAACTTGGGATCCAACTGAATCGTTCCGGCTAAGCCCCGGAGATCATCGACGAACGTTGCTCCGATGGCCTGTTGCACGGCGCCGACGGAGCGGCGCCCTCCAGAGCCGTCCTCTCGCATGTCCATTGAATGAGCGCTGGAGGGCCGCGCTCCGTCGCGGCCGTATCCATGCGTACTTCACGCTAATCCCTTTCGCGTATATCCGGCTTAGCCGAGGATCAGGGGCGCCGGCCGCCGGTTGACAACCGGAATGGAACCATTATGGTTGCTGCATGACTACCGTGACGATCAAGGGGCTCCCCTCCGACGTCCATCGTGCCTTCAAGGCGCGGGCGAAGAGTCGTGGGCGGAGCCTTAACCGGGAGATCATCGGAACGCTGGAGGCCGCCGTCCGTGCGGTCGCCGTCGATGCCGAGGACATCCTTCGCCAGGCGCACCAGGTCCGGGAGGCATCCACGGCCTACCTCACGCAGCGGGAGATCGACGCGTCCAGGAAGGCGGGGCGCAGTTGATCGTCGTGGACGTCAACGCCCTCGTGTACCTGTGGATTCCCGGCGAGAAGACGGCCCTTGCCGAGCGGGCGCTTCGCAGGGATCCGAGGTGGGTCGCGCCGATTCTCTGGAAGTCCGAGTTCCGGAATGTGCTGTGCGGGTGCGTGCGCCGCGGCGCGATGCCGATGGACGGAGCCTTGCGGTGCATGGCGGGGGTGGAGGAGCAGATGCGCGAAGGCGGGTTCGTCGTTCCTTCCGCATCGGTCCTCCGCGAGGCTGTCCGTTCGGAGTGTTCCGCCTACGACTGCGAGTACGCTGCCCTGGCGGTCGATCTCGGCGTGAAGTTGGTGACGTGCGACCGTCAGATCCTGAAGCACTTCCCCGGTCGGGCCGTCGACTTGGGCGCCTTCGCCGACGGCTCATGAGGGCCGCGCGGAGCGCGTCAGGCGTCCTTCGCGCGGATCATGATGAGGAGCATCTTGAAGCGGCCGGTGGCGCGGACGGAGTGGGGGATGCGGGCCGGCATGATGATCATCTCGCCCGCCTTCACGCGAATTGGCGTCCCGCCGACCGTGAACTCGCCCTCGCCGTCAAGGACCTGCACGGTCGCGTCGTACGGCGCGGTGTGCTCGCTCAGACCCTGGCCGTCGTCGAAGGAGAAGACCGTCAGCGTGCCCGCCGGCTTGTCCAGCACGGTGCGGCTGACGACCGCGCCCGCCGCGTAGTTCACCAGTCCGGCCAGATTCAACGCCTTGCCTTTGAGGTCATCGGCGTTCATGGGGATCTCCTTGGCTGTTGGCTGTTGGCTGTTGGCTGTTGGATGTTGCCCCCCTTCGATGTTGGGCGTTCGATGTTCGGGGTTCGATGTTCATTGCATCCTCCGGCTTCCCATCACCACGCCATCGAGGCCCAGGGTGACTTCTTCGACCTCGAGGTCGGTGCGGCCGCTTTGCAGGGCGGCCTGGGCCACGATGGCGCTGAGGCCGCCGCAGCAGGGGACTTCCATGCGGACGACGATTACCTTTGGAATCGACGCGTCGGACAGGATCGCGGCAAGTTTCGGCACGTACGGATCGGTGCGGTCGAGTTTGGGGCATCCGACAACGACCGACCGGCCGCGCAGGAACCGCCAGTGGACGTCCGCCGAGGCCAGCGGCCCGCACGTGTTCATCACCACCAGTTCCTTGCCCTTGAAGAACGGGGCGCCGGGTGGGACGAGGTGGAGTTGGATCGGCCACTGGCGCAACTCGGACGGATTCACCTGCGCGGGCAGTCCGCCGCCCGTGACCGCCGGCGCGGCCGGCTTGGGCGAATCGGCGAACGTGCGCATGCGCGAACCGGGGCATCCGCCGTGGGCCATGGCGGAGGTGAAGGGTCGAGGGACGAGGGGCGGGGGCGTCGGAGTTGACGCGGCGCCTTCCGCGGCGGCGTGGCGCTGTGCGGCTTCATCGAACTTTCGGACGGCGTCCGATCCGGCCGTGCGGGCGAGGTGCTCGCGTGTCGCCGCGGGATCGTAGTCGGGCACCTCGCGTTCGACGATCTTCAATGCGCCGGTGGGGCATTCGCCGAGGCAGTCGCCGAAGCCGTCGCAGTAGTTCTCCTTCACCAGCCTCGCCTTGCCGTTGACCAGTTGCAGGGCGCCCTCGGCGCAGGCGGTGATGCATTCGCCGCAGCCGTTGCAGAGGTCCTCGTCGATCTCGATGATCTTTCGCGTCGCCATGTCCGTCTCCCGCACCGGTTCCCCGGCGTCGGAAACAAGATACGCCTCTCCGCGCCGTGCGCCTTGACGGGGATCAAGGAAGCGAGACCCCGCCTATCGCCGGGCGGCGGGAGGGCGGGTTGTTGCGCGCGGTGCGGCGGGCCGGGCCGGGGGGTTCGTGACGGCGGGAGGGCGCGGCAGGACCGGGGCTCCGTCCTGGTGGATGCGGAAGAGAACCTCGTTCGACCGTGCCAGGCCGAGATCGTGCGCGATGCGCTCGAGGAAGCGGGGGTCGGTGCGGAATCGGTCCTGCTTGCCCTTGAGCAGCTTCAGCATCTCGTCCTCGAGCGCCACCTCGCGGGCCATCTCGCTGTTGCGGCGCTGGTAGTCCCGGTACTCGTTCCATTTCGGCACGAAGACGACGGAAGCGCCGACGACGCCCAGTACGACGAGGGCGAGCCAGCCGACGCGGTAGATGACAACCCAGTAGCTCATGATACGGGGGCCGGCTCCGGGCCGAGCCATTCCTGCTCCAAGCGCTCGTAGCGGTCGATCACGGCGCGGACAAACGCGCGCTTTTCGACGTAGGGGATCGGGAGGAAGGCGCCCTTGAAGCCCGCAATGACCAGGTTGCGGAACTGGCGGCGCGTGAGGGGGATCCCTTCGACGATCCGCTCCAATTCGCGGGTGACCGTCGTACCCGAGACGAGGCGGTTGTCCGTGCAAATGGTGACGGAAAGTCCGCGCTCGATCATCTGCCGCACGGGGTGGTCGGCGACCGAGCGGATCGACGGGGTTGTCTGCAGATTGCTCGTCAGGCACACCTCGACGGCGATGCGCTCGCTGGCCACGTATTCAGCGAGGCGCCCGACGTAGCCGGCGGGATCCGCGATCCCCGGGCCGCGGACCATGTCGGCCGCGAACAGGAACGTGCCGTGCCCGATGCGGTTGGCGTGGCAGTCGGTGATGGCTTGGAAGATCGATTCCGGCCCGTAGGCCTCGCCCGCGTGGACCGTCTTCTTGAGGAAGTGCGAATGGGCGTATTGGAACGCGACCTTGTGGTCGCCGGCCGGGTAGCCCGACTCCTCGCCCGCCAGGTCGAACGCGACGATCGGGAGCCCGTCCTGGTCGCGCAGGGCGACCGCCGTGCGCACCATCTCCAGCGATGCAACGGCGAAGACCTCCTTGCGCGGCGCCGCGCCGAGGACGTCCAGAAGCCGCGCGAAATAGGGGCCGTAGTGCCGGTTGAACGACCGCATCGCGCACACGATGATGCCGTAGTGAAGGGGGAGATCCGCGCCGGACCGGACGGCCTCCGAGGCGTTATGTTCGCTCGCCGCGCGCTCGAGGCCGCGGTTGACCGATGCCAGGATCTCGCGCGGGCCGAGCCCGTCCCGGATGTGGAGCTGCGGTGCGAAGCGCACTTCGAAGTGGCGGACGCCCTCCGCCAGGTTGTCCTGCGCGAATTCGTAGGCGACCCGCTCGAGGTTCTCCGGCGTCCGCATCACGGCGCAGGTGTAGGCGAAGCCGAGCAGGTACTCGGGGAGGCTCTCGTAGCGGTCCTTGAACACCAGGTCCCGGAGCCCCGCCTCGTCCCACGAGGGCAGGTCCACCTTCTCCGTCCGTGCCAGCTCGATCAGCGTCGGGATGCGGAGCGAGCCGTCCAGGTGGACGTGGAGATCCGACTTCGGAATGCGCCGGATGAACTCCGCCGTGATGTCGCCGGATTGCTTCTTGCTCATGCTGTACCCGTGGGGTTCACCCGGCGTATCATACGCGGCGCGGCGGCGGAGTCCATCCGGGAGCAATATGAGGGTGTTTCGTACAGGGAGCCGGGACGTCTGGCGGAATCTGGCGGTGGAGGAATGGCTCCTCGACCGCGCCGAGGCGTTCGGCCCGACCCTGTTCCTCTGCCGCAACGACCCCGCCGTCGTCCTGGGCAAGAACCAGAACCCGTGGAGCGAGATCGATCTGGAGCGCGCCCGCCAGGCCGGGGTCCGCATCGCGCGGCGGGCTTCGGGCGGCGGCACGGTCTTTCACGATCCCGGCAACCTCAACTTCTCGTTCATCGTGCCGCGCGAGCGCTACGACACCGGGGCGCAGTTTGATGCCGTGATCCGGGCGCTGGCGGCCTGCGGGGTCGCGGCGTCGATCGGGAAACGTACGAACCTCTGCGCGGGCGGACGGAAGATCTCCGGCAACGCCTTCTGCCTCAAGGCGCGGGTCGCCATGCACCATGGGACACTGCTCGTGCGGGCGGACCTCGACCGCATGCGCTGGCTGGTCCCGGCCCGGCCGCCGGAGATCGAGAGCCACGCCGTGGCCTCCGTTCCCGCCCCCGTCGTCAATCTCGCCGACCTGGCCCCCGATCTCACCGTGGATGCGCTGGAGCGGGCGCTGGTGCAGGCCGCGACCGGGCTCTACGGCGGGCCGGTGGAAACGCTGTCCGACGAGGACGCCGCCCGATGGGACTGGGAGGACATCTGGCGCCGGCACGCCTCCTGGGAGTGGATCCTCGGGCGCACGCCGCCCTTCCGCATCCGCCTCCCGCTGGTCCGCCGCGACGGCGCCGCTGGATCGGTGGCCATTCGCGTGGCGGATGGCTTGATCACCGCGCTCGACTTCGACCCGCCCGGGGCCGCCGCCGGCCTGCCCCCCTCCGCCGGCCCCGGCCTGCGGTTCGAGATTCCGGCCGTCCGCCATCTACTCGCCGGCCACCCCGGCGGCTGGTCGATCGGCGCGGAGTGATCCACCGCGGTGCTCTCGACCTTTCCCCGCGGTTCCGTCATACTACAGCCGCTGGCCGTGCTGCTCGGGGACGGGTCTCCGCGGGCGTATGTCCGCGTCATCCGGAGGACAGGTCCCATGCCGCTGGAGAGAATGCCGGTTGTTGATTCCGTGTTCGCCGCGCTCCCGGAATCGGAACTGTTGAATCCCGCGGGCTATCCGCCGGAATTCCTGCGGGGGATCCTGCGGACCGGGGCCCTGCGCAGGCTGTTTTCGGATGAGGGCACCTCGGTTGACCGCCTGGAGATCGTGCGCAGCTGCGCCCATGCGTCGGTCGAGATGGCGCTGTCGCTCGGCATCACCGCCTCGCTCTTTGCCCATCCCGTGCGCCGGTTCGCCCCGGACCTCTGGCGCCGGCATCTCGAGGAGGGGTTCCTCACGGGCGGCCTGCTGGGCGGGATGATGATCACCGAGCCCGGGTGCGGCACGGACATCACCGCGTGCGAGACCCTCTGCCGCGAAGTCGACGGCGCGATCGAGATCACCGGCGTCAAGCACTGGGCGGGGCTCTCGGGGCTGGCGGACTACTGGCTCGTGCTCGCGCGGGATGTCCCGCCGGGCGGGGAGCACCGCTTCCCCTCGCTGAACTTCTACATCTGCCGCGCCGATCCGGATTCCTTCAAGCTGCTCCGGCGCTACGGCAGCGCGGGGCTCAGGTCGATTCCCTACGGCATGACACGCATCCACGCCCGCGACGGCATCTTGGGGCCGCTGCTTTCCGGCAGCCGGACGGACCGCTTCCGCAGGATCCACGGCATCCTCCAGCGCAGCCGGATCTCGATCGCCGCCATCACCTGCGGCGCCTGCGAGCGCATCGCCGCCGATGCCACGGCCCATGCGCGGGCGAGGCAGGTCTTCGGCCGGCCGCTGGACGGGTACGGCCAGGTGCGCGTCCGCCTCGCCGAGATTGAAGCGGCCCGGGAGGTATCGCGCGTGTTGTTCGACGTGGCCTGCCGTGAATCGTCGGCGGCCGATGAGGCGGATGCCGACATCGGCGGCCGTGACGCCAACGTGGTGAAGGTGGTGTCGACCGATCTCGCCTTCGCCGCGGCCACCTCCGCCTCCCAGCTTCTCGGCGGCGAGAGCTACCGCACCGACACCTACATCGGGCGCGCGACGGCGGACCTGCGTCCTTTCCGCATCTTCGAGGGCTCGAACGACGTACTCTGCGACGCTGTCTGGCAGGCCGTCGAGAAATCGGGACGGACCGGCGGGGAGGGTTTCCCGGACGTGACCGCCGGAGCCTTCCGCAGCGTCGGGCTGCCCGCGCCGAACCTGGAGCCCTTCACCGTTTGCGGCCCCGACGGCGCTCTGCCGCAGGGACTGCGCTGTCTTGGCGGCCGGATCCTCGCCAACGCGGTCAGCGTGGGGTGGTGCCTCGCGGCCGGGCTGTCGGTGTCCGCCTGCCGGCCGCTCGTGGCACGGATGCTCCGCGATGTCGACACGGCCACAGCCTGGGGACCGGATGCCGGACTGATCGAGTACTGACCTGATCGCCGGCCCTCTGCCGGATCGATCCGGGTCAGCCGGTGCGTCGCCCCAGCAGCCCGCGCACCCGCTGGATGAGCCGCCACGCACGGGAATTTTGGATCGTCTCGAGCTGCGCGATCGCCTCCTGCAGGCGCCGGTGGGCGTCGTTGTAGTTCGCGGTATTGATGACCGGCACGGCGGCACGCAGGCGTCGGTCGGCCTCCACCTCGGCCGGCATCAGATCGAGGCGCGGGACGGCCCCGCGATCGCGTTGTCCGACGGCGGTGAACATGAAGCGGGTGACCGGGGGCGCGTCGGTCTTGTGATACGGATGGTACCGGTTCTCGAAGTAGTGGATGTCCACATGGGGGAAGCCCAGCACGCGGAGCATCCGCGTGATGGCCCCCGGCGAACTCCGCCACCAGTTCACCAGGTTCGACGACTCCTCCCCCGGGTTGAACTCCATGAGGCTGTTGTGTTCGTCGCCATAGAGGAGGTCCGGAAGAAGATCCGTCACGATGATGGCTCGGTCCGTGACTGCGGCGGCCTCGCGCAGGGCGCTGAACGGGTTCTCGAGGTGGAGCAGGATGCTTCCAAACGTACTGACGTCGAACCGTCCCAAGTCCCCGGGCAGGCGGTAGATGTCCGCGTAGACCACTTCCGCCTTGGACCCGCGGGCGCGGTGTCCGAACCACCAGCTGTTCCGGACCTGCCGCGCCGTCACCGCGCCGGATCCGGCGTTCGATGCCAGGTCCACGCCCGGCAGGGGGACGAGATCCGGCGGATGCCCCGGCGGAAGGTCCAGTGCGACCACCTTCGCCCCCTGGGATTCCATCCAGAACGTGAGATACCCGCTGGCCGCGCCGAATTCGAGGACCCGGAGCCCCTGGAACCGGATATGCCCCAGGTAGCCGGGTTCGTTGCCGCGGATGTCCCAGCCGCCGGGGATCACCCGGCCGTCGCCCAGATCCAGCGTGTGGTAGAAGTGGCAGTCCTGCTCCGTCACGCCGGCATGGGCCGCGCGGAGCTGCTCCTGGAATGCGGGATCAAGCTGCCCTGCAAAGGGGCGCCGGTCCCGGTCCCGCGGCCTGTAGAATTCCTCGAGAATCTCGTTCATGCGTGGGCGCCTCCGCTTGGATTGCCAAGCGCGGATCGTATCGAACAGCCGCCCAAAGGCCAGCGTCGAATGGGCCC
>CAYRFK010000230.1:0-1388 GCA_964423465.1 uncultured Verrucomicrobiota bacterium
CCCGGCGCGACGGCGTTGAACCTGCTGGGGGTGGACTACGCGCACGTGAAGACGGGGGACGGCGGCGATCTCTATCTCACGCGGTTCGGCGCGCCGTTTGCGGAGCACCTGAAGCCGGAGTCGTGGTTCGAGCCGGGCTGGTTCGAGCACAACCGCGAGAAGCTCGAGGGGACGAGCACGGTCTACCGCGTCCGCACGCGTCCGTTCGGGGGGCGCAGCAAGGACATCGTCGTGAAGTGGTGCCGTGTCGGCACGGAGATCCCGGTGGACACCTTCACGCTGACGAAATTCGTCGAGGCGGAGTTCAACAGCCCCTACGAGGAGTTCTCGCTGGTCATGGAGATGCGGGCGGACCGCTCCCCGCCGCGGGTTCGCACGCACAAGCCGCTGGCGATCTACGTGCCGGCAAAGAAGTTCAAGCCCTGGCAGATGCAGCGCATCGAGTCCAAGATGGAGCGGAAGAAGTCCAAGTTCCGGGACGTCGAACTCGACATCTTCCGCCAGTACATCCTGATCTACGAGTGGGTCAAGGGGGTGTCGCTGCCGGAGGCGTTTCTGTCGATGCCCGGCACCATCGAGGAGCGGCGTGCGGAGATCACGCGGCTCGCCGGGGGGGGTGTGGCCGATCTGGCGGCAAAGGGCTTCCGGGTTCTGGACATCAAGCCCGAGCACATGATCGTCCGGCCGCGTGAGGCCGCCCGGCTCCTCCACCACCGCGACGGGCGCATGGTCTACGCGCTGGTGGATTTCGAGTTGCTGCAGCGGACACCGGAGCACGAGAGCCGGGTTGCGGCGATGCGGCGCGCGATCTATCTCCAGCACCAGAAGGGCCGGTTCGACGCGCCGGTCTTCGCCCCGTTTCCGCCCCATCTCAAGGCCTCCAACGTGTCCGGCATCGATTACGTCTGCGGGCACACCGAAAGCACGGGCGGAGAATTGTGGGTGGTCGGCCGCGATCCGACGCTGTTCGATTACTTCCTGCCCGAGCGGTGGCGCCGCACGCCGCGGACGAGGCTGTCCGACACGGGCGAGGTCTGGCAGACGCGCACGAAGGACCAGATCAACCTCGTCTGGAAGGTATCACGCGTCGGCGAGGTGCCCGACCCGGATCCTGCCGACCCGCGCGGCGCGCGCATCCGGGAGTACGGATTCAACAGTCCGTTCGAGGAGTTCGAGATTGCGATCCGCCTGGCCCGCGCGAAAGTTCCGGTGATCTATCCGCGCGCGATTTACATGACGGGGCAGGAGGCGGCGGGTGCAGCGGCCTACGCCGCCGACACGCGGCGCTACGACCGCTTTGCATCAATCGCCGGTCCGGCGGGCCATCCCGCCCTGCGGCGCGACCACAACTACATCACGGTGTGGGGCTATTGGAACGGATCCGACGA
>CAYRFK010000230.1:1488-7863 GCA_964423465.1 uncultured Verrucomicrobiota bacterium
TCAGGGCAGGACGACGCGATAGAAGAAGCGGTTCGTCGCCGGAAGTGTGGAATCCACCACATTCGTGCTGTCGGCGGAAACGGCGAACGTCCCAAGGCTTGTCCAGTTGTTCGAGAGGAGATTCGCGCATCGTTCCACACGGGCGGTGGTGGCCTCGTAGAGGTTCCGCACGGTGACCGTCACACCCGTCGCACCGCTGACGATCGCGGTGAGCGCCGGGAAATCGGGGAACTCGCGGACCTCGAAGGACTCGATTTCGGCGGGCGTGGCGGTGGCGGGGAACTCGCCGTCGGCGCCGACCCAGAACGCGACGTATGCGGGCGTTCCGTCCCCGTACTCGACGGGCGAGCCGGCCCTGTGGAAGGAGATACCGTCGGTGCTCCAGTACTGCCGGTAGACGTTGCCCTGCTTGGTCAGCCGCATCCAGAAGCGGCCGGCGCCGAAATCGGCCGGCTCGTCGAAGAACGCGTCCTGCGGCGCCTCGTTGGTCTCCGCAAAGAACCGGAGTGCGCGCGCGCCGTCGAGATGGCCGTAGATATGGCGGACGTGTTCGTTGTCGTTGTCGTACGCGAGAAGATTGACCTGCACGTTGTCGTTCGTCGGCTGGAACGAGTTCACGAGCAGCGTCGCGCAGAAGTCGTTCGTCGTCGGGCAGGGGCGGAGGAACAGGTTGCGGTAGTTGGTGTAGTCCCAATATATGTCGCCATTTCCGCTGCCGACCCGGCAGACGCCTCCGGTCACAGTGACCAGGGGGAGTTCCTTCTGCGCGATCGTCCACCCGTTGGACTCGGGGGGTGTCGTGAACTCGTCGAGGAAGAGGACGCGCGAGGGAAGGGCGGAGGTGGTGCTGCTGAAGGACACGGAGAAATCGTCGAAATCCACCGTGCTGATATACCGTGCATGGGCGACGACCACGCCGAACGTGCTGCCGGTGCAGAGGGTCCCCGAGGTGTCCGTCCACGAATTCGAAGTCGTCACGCCGTCGCTCTCGTTCTGCGCCACAAACCCGAACCGGATCTGGCCGCCGCCGAGATACTGGCCGTTGACCGTCAACCGCCAGGTTTCGCTTCCGTCCGACGCCGGCCCCAGGATGATGTAGTTGGTCGTCTGCCCTGAATACGTACCATTCTTGTAAAACGCCATGCCTTCCTCAAAGCCGGTGATGTCCTCGCCGCCGCCGACGGAGAAGAAGTAGCCGGTCGACATCGTGGGGTCGGCCAGCGCCGCCAGCATGATTCCCAGCCGTTCGCCCGTTCCGGCCGGCGACTCTGCGGCGGCCTGGATCGTGAAGCGGGCGGTGAGGACGAAATCGCTTTGCGCGGCGCCGCCCAAGTTGGAGACGATCACCGATGCCGAGTCGGACACATTCGTAACATCTGAATCAGCATCGATATAGCGATAGTATCCAGCCGACGGTGCCCAACTGGACGGGGGGATCTCGATGAATGCGGAAACATCGCCGGAGTCGAAGTTGTTCGCGTAGGGCGCAGCAACATCCGCGCGCGCCGGGGCGATCCAGAGTGCCGCCGCCACGCCCGCGCCCGCGATTCGAAGGACCCGTCTCATGTTCAACTCCCGACTCCATTCCCACCCACCGGGAACCTACTCGGCGGTCAAGAGGATTACAAAGCAGGAATCATTCCATTGTGCGGCTACTTCGCCGCAGGGGCGGCCGGAACGCCGAGCATCTTCTGCTGCATCTGGGGGGACAGGCCGAGGCCGGGGATGGCGGCGCGCGCCTGCTCGGGGGCGACCTGCATCCACTGCCAGGCGGCCCGGGCAACGGTCCTCTCGCGCGCCTTGGGCTCCGTGATGTTGCTCGCCCACGACACGGCGGCGGCGGGATCGCGCGGGATCATCGCCTGGGCGAGGCTCTGCATCGCAGGATCCATCTGCGTCGAGGGCGGGTAGCGGGCCAGCCAGTCGGCGGCGCGCTCGAGATCGCCCCTGGCCCATGTGTCCATGACACGGCCCAGGCTCTTGCTCCGCGCGTCGCCCTCAGGGAGGGAGAGGGCGAACTCGGCGGCCTTGGAGGGCTGATCGGAGGTCCACGAGGACAGGACGCGGTCGAGCGACTTTTGCCGGGTCTGCGCATCCTCCAGCGCCATCGCCCATTGCGCGGCGCGCTCGGGTTCGTAGGGGGTCCACATGGAGACGATCGCCTCCGACAGCATGTTGCGATCGGTCCCGGCCGGCATGCCGCCGTGCATCGCGACCAGATCGTCCCCCTGCCCCTCGCGCGCCATGCGGTCGTAGATTGTCTGCAGCGCGGTGCGTTTGATGCCGGGATCCTGCAGCGCCGCCGCCTGCGCCAGCGCCCAGCCCTGGTCCTGTCGCGCCATGTTGCCGAAAAGGTTGCGCGCGGCGCCGTAGACGGAGGCCGGATTGGCCTGCAGTTGCTTGTTGAACCAGGCGTAGGCGGCCTGGGGATCGGCCCGGGACCATGTGTCGAGCACGCTGCTGACGGCGCTGTTGCGCGTGCGAAGGCTCTCAAGGCTCATCGCGTAGTCCATCGCCGCCGCCGGATTCACCTCGCCCCACCGCCCGATGACGTTCTGGAACATCCGGCTCGTGTCGGGCCCCCACGGCATCGTTTCCAGGAGTTTGAGGGCTTCCCGGACGTCCGGCTCGGCCAGCGCGGCAACCTCCGAATGGGAGAGGGCGGGTGCCGCCTCGCCCCGTTGCGAGGCCAGCCGGAGTTTCTGAAGGGCAGGGGGCGGACCGGCGGCCGGCGCGGCCTCCGCGCGGACCACCTTGCCGGTTCCCGCCGCCGGATCCGCCGCCGCACCCTTGCGCCAGGCAAGCCCGTCCTTGCGCTTCATGCCGATGGGATCAAGGCTCTCGTCGTCTTCATCCCCGTTCGCGTCGGCATGACCGGGGCGCTGCTCCGCACGGGCCTCCGGATCCGCCGCCGCGTCCGGATCGGCCCCGGAATCCTGGGCCGCACCGGGCGCCCCGCCTCGCAACTCGCGCGGCTGGCCGTCCATTCGATGCGCCCGCGCGGCGTCGACGGCCCCCTTGTCGGCCGGTCCCGCCCGCGTGGGAACCTCGTCCGACGGTGTAGCGAGCTTGTACACCGCCCCGACCGCGAAGCCCGCGAGGACCGTCAGCAGGACGAGCTCCAGCGCCGAAAGCCGCCTCCGCCCGCCCGCCGCGAGTGTTGGTTTCTGGAGAGGGGGCTTTTTCAACGTCGTCCGGATCATGCGGGAAGTCTGGGATACATGATTACGCAAGTCAACGGCGAGGCCGCCCGCCGCGCCCGCCTCAGGGCCGCGGCGCCGCCGGAGGGTTGAGGAAGCGGAAGGAGTCGAGGATCAACAGAAGCCCCGCGAGCACGACGATCTGCAAGAGAAGTCGAAGCAGCAGACCAGGATGCTGGATCCAGAACTCCACGTATCGCCTCCCCGCCTACCCCCTCCACCCTCCACCATCAACCCTCCTCCTCGCGTCCGCCGAATCCGAGCGGGGCGGTGATGAACCAGGCAATGGTGGAGGCGAGCAGGACGGCCTTCACGCGCGCGAGGTCGGCGGAGCCGGCGAGGCAGGCGAGGCCGGGGACGACGATGCCGGCGAGGGACGCGACGGCGGCAGCGCGGGCGAGGCGGCGGAAGCCGGCGGTTTCGTGGGCGCCGCGCTGGACCATGGCGCTGAGGGCGACGTAGAGCGCTGATGCGATGAACCAGCCGGGCAGCGACACGAAGTAGATCTGGAACCACGGCTTGCCGGAGAGGACCAGCGCGAGGCAGATCGCCACCGTCGCGAACCACGCGGCGGCGGCAGGACCGTAGGCCTTGCGGCCGGTCGCTGCGGCGAAGTTGGCTTTCAGGCCAAGGCGCGGCAGGACCCAGAAATCCATGAAGAGCACGGCGCCCATCGGCATCAGGACAAGGCCCCACAGCGCGACGAAATCGAGCAGCTTCATCGCAACGAGCGGGAAGACGGCCGTCACCGTGGCCACGAGACCGATGCCGAGCGTCACGCGAAAGCGCGACCAGCCCGGCGAGACGGCCTGGAACGCGAGGCCCGCGCGGTACAGCGTCGGCGTGGCCGTGGTCCACCCGGCGATGATGACGCACGCCAGTCCCGCGAGTCCGCAGGCGCCGTAGGCCATCGGCCCCGGCAGCACGGCGGTGTTGGACGGGTCGCGATGGAGTTGCAGCGCGAAGAGGATCGAGGCCGCCACCCACGCCATGTAGTGGCCGACGAACATGCCTGCTGCCGAGGCGAAACCGTAGGAGGCCTTCTTCGCGTAACGAAGCACTGTGAGATCCGCCATGCCGATGTGCCAGGCCATGTTGCAGAACCACGCGAAAAACATAACGTGCCAGATCGTGAACTTGATCTGCCCCGCCAGTGGCGCGCCGCCGGTCCAGATGCGCTCCTTCGCCAGCGGCCAGAAGTCGGCGAACGAATGGACGCCCAGCTCGCGCAGGCCGACGAGGCCGAAGACCGCGAACACGGCGATCATCCACGGGGCCGCGAGCGCCGCGAAGCGCGACAGCGCCTTGTAGCCGAAGGCGGCGGTCAGCGAGAAAAGGACGCCCATCGCCAGCACCGCCGCGACCCAGCCCGCGCTGTTCGGCAGCAGGTCGCCGAGACCGGGCATACGGAACTTGAAGCCGACGCCGAGCGCCGTTGCCGCCACCGTGATCATCGCCCCCGCGAGGAACGTGAACATCACGCCATTGGCGGTGTTGTAGACGACGACCAAGTTCCGGCCGCAGATCCGCTCGAGCTGGCAGTAGAGCGTCAGCCGTGCCCGCGCAGCAATCGGTGCGGTCATGAAGCGCCACGAAAGCACCGCAAGCAGGTTGCCGATCAGCAGCCCGACCAGCAGGTCCACCGCGCCGACGCCGGCCGCGACGAACAGCGGGCCGATCATCAGCTCCGTCCCCGCGACGTGCTCGCCCGCGTACTGTCCGACAAAGCTTCTCAGCCCCAGCCGCGCCCCCTCCGGCACCGGCTCCCGTTCGTATTCGTTGACCGAGTCGCTCATGCTCTTCCTTTGCTCCTGCGGCAGCCTGCCTTCGCCCGCGGGCCGCCGCAGATGGAATAGCCGCCGGGGAACAGGCGTCCGATTCGAAGGCCGGCGGCGTCCTTCAGGTCCTCCAGGCGGGATGCGTTCAGCCGGCGGCAGGCCGCGATCGCGAGGAGCGCGCACGCCCGGGCATCCTCGCCGGCGTCGTGATGGCGAAACTCGATGCCGAGGGATCCCGCCAGGAAGTCGAGGGCATAGGTGGGGTGGCCGGGCCAGGCGATCTTGGACAGCACCCGCGTGCAGACGTAGTCCGTCTCGGGATAGGGCTTCCCGCAGCCGTCGAGCGCGCCCCGCAGCGCGCTCATGTCGAAAGATGCGTTATGCGCGACCAGCGGCCCGGAGACGGTCGCCCAGAGCGAGGGCCAGATCTCGTCGAACGCGGGTGCCCCCGCGACATCGCGCGCCGTGATGCCGTGGATGGAGACATGAAAGGGGTCGAAGACGAACGGATCCGGGCGAATCAGCCGACACGTCTGGGCAACCACCCGGCCCTCGTCGACGACGGTCAGGCCGACCGAGCAGATGGATCCCCGGTCCGGATTCGCGGTCTCGAAATCGATGGCTGTGAACCGCATCCTCGTCGTCTCCGATCCGACGTTCATGTTGTCATCTGCGTGTGACGGCCGTCACACGCAGATGACAACATGGGTGACGTGTCCAAGGGTTGGAAGCCGGCCGGGAGCCAGCATCCAAGCCTTGGACGTCCCTCGAAGGGATCAGTGTCCCGCGCCGACCTGTCCCTTCAGCCACGTACCGAAGCCGATGATGATTGTCGAAACGATGAGCGCCGCGATGCCCGAGGCGATCAGGCGGTGGGCCTTTGAACTCGCGCCCTTCCACTCCTTGAAGATCCAGCCCCACATCGTGCTGAAGATGATGATGCTGGCCATGTGGAGCGTCCAGCTCGCGAAACCGAAATCGCCCATCTGGGTCTCGCCCATCGTGTAGAAGAAGAACTGCAGGTACCAGGTCGTCCCCGCGAGGGCCGAGAAGAGCAGGTTCCGCACCCAGGGAGCGCGCAGGGCCTCGGGCGGCGATCCGGCGGGAACGCCGGCGTGCTCGGGCTTGAGCTGCGTGGTGAAGAACTGGTAGCCGGTGCGGTTGCGGATGCTGAGCATGACGCACCAGATGAAGTTCGTCGTGAACCCGCCGAGCAGTACGACGCACAGCTTCGGCAGACCGGTCCACAGCGTCGCCGTGCCCGCCGCGGCCGAGGCGGTGCCGATCGGCGTGCCGGCCGTGAGAGCGAACGAGAAGCCGGCGCTCATGATGCCGGAGAAGGTGGCGACGAGGATCCCCTTGCCGAAGTTGAACTCCTTGATCGCCTTCTTCTTCTC
>CAYRFK010000231.1:0-7844 GCA_964423465.1 uncultured Verrucomicrobiota bacterium
CACGTTCCGAGCCAGCTCAGCGGCGGCCAGCAGCAGCGCGTCGCCATCGCGCGCGCCCTCGTGATGGAGCCGTCGCTGCTCCTCGCCGACGAACCGACCGGCAACCTGGACAGCCGGACGAGCGTGGAGATCATGGACCTGTTCCGGAAGCTCAACGACGGGGGCATCAGCATCGTCATGGTCACGCACGAGCCGGACATCGCGCGGTTCACAAAGCGCAATGTCGTCATGCGCGACGGACGGATCGTGCGCGACGTCGTCGTCGCGTCGCGGCTGACCGCCGGAGCCGCGCTGGCCGCACTGGAAACCGAGCACCAGACCCTGGAGACCGGGGCATGAGGAGCGTCGCCACCCTCCGCGTCGCCCTGCTCGCCCTGCGCCGCAACAAGCTGCGCACGTTCCTGACGATGCTCGGCATCATCATCGGCGTCGGGGCCGTCATCACGATGGTCAGCATCGGCAACGGCGCGAGCGCCATGATCGAGAAACGCATCGCGGCGCTCGGACAGAACGTGGTCCTCGTCATGTCCGGCCATGTCTCCCGCGGCGGCGTCCGAAGCGGCGCCGGGTCGTGGCATACGCTGACGCGCGACGACTACGCCGCGATCCGGCGCGAAGTTTCCGGCGTCGCTGGCATCAGTCCCGAGCTTCGGACGGGGGTCCAGGTGACGGCCGGCAACCAGAACCTGAGCACGACCGCGATGGGCGTCGGCGAGGATTACCTTTCCGTGCGCGCATGGTCGCTCTCCAGCGGCGCCCCGTTCACCGACCAGGACGTCCGCACCGCCACCAAGGTCTGCCTGATCGGGTCGACGACATCGGAGGCGCTGTTCCCGGGCTCCGACCCGGTCGGCCAGGTGATCCGCATCCGGAACTCCCCGTACACGATCATCGGCGCGCTGGCGCCGAAGGGCATGTCGATGATGGGCAGCGACCAGGACGACGTGCTGCTCGTGCCGTATACAACGGCGATGGTACGACTGACGGGCGACAGCTACTTCCGCGCCTTGGTCGTGCAGGTTCAGAGTCCCACGATGGTCGATGGCGTCGTGGAGCAGGTCACCGACCTGCTGCGCCAGCGACACCGGATCCGCGAGGGCGCGGAGGATGACTTCGTCGTCCGCACCCAACAGGAGCTTGCCGAGACCGCCACCGAGATGACCCGCATCATGACGATGCTGCTCGGCTCCATCGCCGGCGTCTCGCTGCTCGTCGGCGGCATCGGGATCATGAACATCATGCTGGTGAGCGTCACCGAGCGCACGCGGGAGATCGGCATCCGCATGGCCGTCGGCGCGCGCGGGAAGGACATCCTGCTCCAGTTCCTCGCGGAGGCCGTCACGCTCAGCGTGATCGGGGGCATCATCGGCATCCTGGCCGGCGCCGGCGCCGCGCGGCTCATCGCGGCGAAGACGGAATGGCCGACGCTCATCGCGCCGTCGTCCATCGCCCTCTCCTTCGCCTTCAGCGCGACCATCGGGATCTTCTTCGGCTTCTACCCCGCCCGCAAGGCGTCGCGTCTCGACCCAATCGAGGCGCTGCGGTATGAATGAGCCCGGCAGCCGCCGTTGACCGGGGAACGACGCGAAACGGAGGCCCGTTGACCGACACCGGAGGATGCCGCCCATGCAACCGCACGCCCGCGCCGCCGCCCTGCTGACCGCCCTCGCCCTGACGGCGACCGCCGCTGAATTTCACGTCGCACCCGGCGGACGCGACGCGTGGTCCGGCCGCCTCCCCGCCCCCGCGGCGGACGGCAGCGACGGGCCCTTCGCCACACCCGTCCGGGCGCGCGACGCCGCTCGCGCCACCGCCGGACGCGAGCCGGTCACCATCCACGTGCATGCCGGCATCTACGAACTCGCCGCGCCGCTGCGCCTCGGCCCGGAGGACTCAGGCTCGCCGGAGCATCCCATCGTGTGGGCCGCCACCGGCCCCGGCCCCGCGATCCTGAGCGGCGGACGCCGCATCACCGGGCTACGCGCCGGCGCGGACGGACGCTGGACCGCCGACCTGCCCGACGTGCGCGAAGGCAATGGATACTTCCACCAGCTCTTCGTCGGCGGCCGGCGGGCGGTCCGCGCCCGCACCCCGAACGAGGGATGGCTGCGCACCGAAGGGCCGCTGGCCGCCTATCCGAAGGACAGGACGAGGACCGCGAAACTGCCGGACATCCGCCACGGCTTCCGGTTCCGCCACGGCGACCTGAAGGCGTCGTGGACGAACCTGAAGGACGTGAGTCTTTTCCTCTACCACTCGTGGACCGCCTCGCTGCACGGACTCGACGCGATCGACGAGGCCGCGCGCACCGTCCGGTTCGCCAACCCCTGCGGCTGGCCCGTCGGCTGGTGGGAGGACGAGCAGCGCTACCATGTCGAGAACGTCCGCGAAGGCCTCGACGCGCCCGGGGAATGGTACCTCGACCGCACGACCGGCCGCCTGGAGTACATCCCCCGCCCCGGCGAGGATCCCGCGCGCGCCGAGGTCTTCGCGCCGGCGCTGACGCAACTGCTGGTTGTCGACGGCGACTGGGCCGGCGGGCGGCCGGTCCACGATGTGGTCTTCCGCGGCCTCGCCTTCCAGCACACCGACTGGGCGTTCTCCAACCGCACCGAGTCCGTCGACGGACAGGCTGCCGTGGCCCTGCGCGCCGCCGTCGAACTCCGCGGCGCACTGCGCGTCGCGTTCGAAGGCTGCGAGATCGCGCACGTCGGAACCTACGCGATGGAACTCGGACCCGGCTGCCGCAGCAACCGGATCGAGCGCTGCCACCTCCACGATCTCGGAGCCGGCGGCATCAAGGTCGGTGAGTTCACGCGCCAGTCGACGCCCGCGAAGTCCAACACCGTCGCCGGCGCCGCGACGCCGCAGTTGACGATGGCAGGGACGGGGCCGCGCGACACCGGGCACACGACGGTCGACAACTGCTTCATCCACGACGGCGGACACGTATTCCCGGCGGGCATCGGCGTCATCATCGGCCACAGCGCCTTCAATTCGATCACGCACAACGAGATTAGCGACTTCTTCTACTCCGCCGTGTCCGTCGGCTGGGTCTGGGGCTTCGGAGCCAGCGTCGCGCACCACAACCGGATTTCTGACAACCACCTTCACCACCTCGGCTGGGGCGCGCTCAGCGACATGGGCGGCGTCTACACGCTCGGTCCTTCGCCCGGCACCGTCGTCGCGCACAACCACATCCACCATGTGAATTCCTACAGCTACGGCGGCTGGGGGCTCTACACCGACGAGGGTTCGTCGGAGATCGTGATGGAGGACAACATCGTCCACGACACCAAGTCCGGCGGCTTCCACCAGCACTACGGCCGCGGCAACATCATCCGGAACAACATCCTCGCCTGGTCGCGCGAGGCGCAGGTGCAGCGATCGCGCGAGGACCTCAGCAACTCCGTCATCTTCGTGCGGAACCTCGTCTACTGCGACAACGACCGCATCCTGATCCGCGCCTGGCGCAACGGGGACTACCACGTCAACAGCAACGTCTACTGGACCACCGCGGCCTCCGAACCGCTGTTCGACAACCGCGACTGGGACGAGTGGCGCGCGACGAGCGGGCAGGACGCGCAGTCGCTGCTGGCCGATCCGATGTTCGTCGATCCGGTCGCGCGCGACTTCCGACTCCGCCCCGGCTCGCCCGCGGAGAAGATCGGCTTCCGCCCCGTCAGCCTCGACGGCATCGGCCTGTATGGCGAACCCGCGTGGGTCGCGCGACCGAAGGCCGTGAAGCGCCCGGAGTTCGTGTTGCCCGCGACGGCAGAGCGGTCGGACAAGGGGATCGACGAGGACTTCGAGTCCACCGCGGCCGGCGAAAAGGCGCCGCGCGCCCAGACCGCCGGCGAGGGCGGCGGCGCACAGGCGCGGGTCGTGGAGGGCGTCGCCGCCTCGGGCCGGCGCAGCCTGAAGTTCACCGACGCGGCCGGCCTGCCCGCCTCGCACTGCCCGATGATCTCGTGGCCGCTCGGCTTCCGGAAGGGCACGGCGCGCGCGGTTTTCGACGTGCGGATGGAGCCCGGCGCGATCCTCTGGCACGAGTGGCGTGACGCGGCCAGCCCCTACCATGCCGGACCGTCGATCCGAATCGGTGCGAAGGGCGAGGTGACGGCAGGGAAGACGAAGCTCGGCACGGTGCCGCAGGAGACGTGGGTGCGCGTGGAGATCTCGTGTCCCCTCGGCGCCGCGTCCACGGGCGCCTACGACCTGCGCATCACGCCGGCCGGCGGCACGGCGCAGGTCCACACGAACCTGCCCGCGGCATCGAAGGAGTTCCGCAAGTTCCAGTGGGTCGGCTTCATCAGCGCCGCCACGAACCCCGCGGTCTTCCACCTCGACAACGTTTCAGTCTCCACCTCGCCCTGACCCGCCGCCGCTTCGCCGCCGCCCCACGGCCATACGGCCACACCGCCATACGGCCATACCGCCCCACGGCCCCCACCGGCGTGCCGGCCGCCACAGCCGGAACGATTCGATCGAGGGGAGCCAATGGCACGGATAGAGAAGTAGGGAAACTCCAAACTCCAAGGAAGTTGAAAGGACCAAGGGAAAAGGAGGAAAGTCGGAGGGATTTTCGATGCCGATGCGGGGCCTGGACAGACCGGCGCCCCTCCCGAGGACCGTCCGGCCTTTCCTCCTTCTTCTCCGTCCCACGTATCACTTCCTTGGAGTTTGGAGTTTTCCACTTTCCTCTTCCGGAACGGTTCGCCATCCCCCCCGTCATGCCGGAGGTTCCATCTGAATCGTTCCGGCTCAGCCGGCGCTGCGACTCGCAACCGCGGCCTTGCGGGCGTCGCGCTCGGAGTACCAGGCTGCAACGGCGAGCCCGGCGAAGACGTTCATCATGAAATACATCGCGGTCTGCCGGTAGCCGAGCTGGAGGCAGCTCTGCAGGTGGTCGACGATGATGGACGTCGTGCCGGCGATGCCCAGCGCCGCGACGAGCGGGGGGCCGCGGGGGCGCCGGACGTAGAGCGGCAGCGCGACCGAGAAGAAGCGGATCCACAGCACGGCCAGCGCGACGAGGCCGGGGCGGCCGAGCTCGCCGAGCGTCAGGTACCAGTTGTTGTGCGCGGGGGTTCCGGGCGGGAGGTCGGGATCGACATCGCCGGCGTACTTGTGCCACGACCACGCGGAAAAGTTGCCGAGCCCGACGCCGAACGCCCGGTCGCGCGCCATCAGCTTCGCCTCCGAGTTGTAAAGACCGCGGTAGGCCATGTCCTCGGCGGCGCTCTGCTCCTTCGTGAAGCGGTTGAGAAGCGTGTCGAGCGACACGAACAGCACCGCCGCGGCCGCCACGGCCCCGAGCGTGATCAGGCCCACGTTCTTGGCGCTGAAGTGCCGGGGCAGAAAGACGATCGTGTTGATGAACACCCCCAGCGCGAACGCCGCCAGCCCGCCGCGGGAGATCGTGAGGATCACCGCGATCCCCGCAAGCAGGGTCAGGAAGCCGAAGATCATGCTGGGCAGCGCCTTCTTCCTCTGCAGCACAAAGGCATACACGAACGTGCCCATCATCGCCATGTAGGTCGCCAGGCTGTTGGGATGGCCGAGCGTCGTCTTGACCCGGTTGACGCCGTCCAGGTAGCGCGATTTCAGGGCGAGGAAACCCATGTAACCGGCGGTGGCCGCGATGCCGATCATGACGGCGCGGGCGGACTCCTCGTCGCGGACGTAGTTGACGAGGACGAGGAAAACGATGAAGCCGCGGACGATCTTGAAGAGCTCGAACAGCGGGTAGAGGCCGACCTCGAACGAGCCGTAGGGAACGATGGTGGCCTCCGCCGGCACGGGAAGATCCGCACCGGCCTGCGTCCACGAGATGAACCCGATCAGCAGGTAGGCCAGCGTGACGAAGGTCATCGGCGGCCGCCACCGGAAGCGGTACTCGCGCGGACGCATCCACATCACGAACAGCAGCACGAGCGCGCAGAGGTCGACGAGGCTGATCTCGAACCCCCGCGTGTTGGCGCGGTAGAACTCGCGCGATGCGAAGTTGATGCCGACGAGGTCCGGCTCGCAGGTCGACCACACCATGACCGCGACGACCAGGCGCGAGAGCGGTTTCCACGACAGGCAGGCCGCGACGCCCAGCGGGATGCCGAGCGCCATCGCGAGCGAGAACAGGATGTACTTCGTCTCCATGCCCGAATTTGCTTGGCCGCACGGCCTGTGTGGATACATCCTCCATCACGGCGGCGGGGTCAATGCGGAAGAAGCGGGGCCCCGGACGCCGGTGGAGGCCGACATGGACAAGGTCACGGTCGATGCGGAGCCCTTGGTGCCGCTGGTGGTCCTCGGAATTCCGTTCCACAATGTCACGTTCGGCGAGACGGTCGAGTGGGTCCGCCGGCGCATCGAATCGCGCAGGCCCGCCTACATCGCCACGGCCAACCTCGACTTCATCATGCAGGCCTGGCGCGACCCCGAACTGCAGCGCATTCTTCTGGAGGCCGACCTCGTCGTCGCCGACGGCATCCCGATCGTCCGTCTCTCGCGCTGGTTTGGCCCGCCGCTGAAGGAGCGCGTGACCGGCAGCGACCTGGTCCCCATGTTCGCCCGCATGGCCCGCGAAAACGGTCGCAGCCTGTTCCTGCTCGGCGGCGCCCCGGGCGTCGCGGAGAAGGCCGCCGGGGAGTTGCAGCGCCGCGAGCCGGGGCTGGCGGTGGCCGGATGCTACTCGCCGCCAATGGCGGATCTGCTTTCGATGGACCACACGGACATCCTCGCGCGAATCGAAAAGGCCTCGCCCGACCTGCTGCTGATCGCCTTCGGCGCGCCGAAGCAGGAGAAGTTCGCGAACCTTCATGTGCGGAAGTGGAAGGTGCCGGTGTCGATCGGCGTCGGCGGCACGCTGGACTTCCTCGCCGGCGCACAAACCCGCGCCCCCCGCTGGGTGCAGGCCGTGTCGCTGGAGTGGCTCTGGCGGATGTTCACGAACCCGAAACGGCTGGCCGCGCGCTACGGCGCGAACCTGGTGTTCCTGTTCCGGGCCGGATCGCGTCTGCTCCGCCTGCGCGCAGGCGCGCCGGCCCCTGCGCCGGTGGCGGCCGCCGAGCCGCCGAATCTGGGCCCGGATGCCGCGTGCATCGTCTTCCGTAGCCTGACCGACGGCGACGCGGCGGCGGCCTTCGTTCGCTCCGGCGTGATGGCAACCGAAGGTCGAGCCCTCGCCGTCGACCTGGCCGGCGCGGACTGGCTGACCAGCCTCGACCTCGGAGCCCTGCTGACGCTCGGGCGCGATCTTCGCGCGAAGGGCTCGCCCCTGATGCTGCTCCGGCCCGGCCCGCGCGCAAAGCGGCTGCTGGCGGAAAGCCGGTTGACCGAGTACTTCGAGGTCTTCGACACCCCTCAGGAGGCGCGCGCACGCGTCGTCGCCGCCGGCGGCGAAACGCGGACGGGCGACGCCTTCCGCAGCTCCGACGGCTCCGTGACGCTCCGGCTCCCGGCCGAACTGACCGCGGCGGGGCTCGACGACTTCCGCAAGCGGTGGGCCAAGGCCGTGGCGGCCGGCGCCCCCGCACGCATCACGGTGGACTTCCGTCACGCCCGGTTCATCGACAGCTCCGGACTCGGCTTCCTCGCCGGCATCGCCCGCGATGCCGCGGCGGCCGGAGGCTCGGTCCGCTGGACCTCGATCGGCGACCGCATCCGCCGCATCATCGCCATCGCCAGGCTCGACCGGCTCATCACGGAATCCTGATCGTCCGCGGCGGCCGGCGTGCGCCAACTATTGCTTTCGCACCCCGCCACGCTTGGCTAGAATCGCGCCCAACAATCCGGAGACCCCGGAAAGGAGCACATCATGGCGCGACCGGTGACGTTGTTTACGG
>CAYRFK010000232.1:0-5429 GCA_964423465.1 uncultured Verrucomicrobiota bacterium
GAAGCAAGCGGCTCATTGTTCGGGACACGGAGGCGACGATCAAGGTGATCGAGGATCTGGTGTCGCAACTCGATATCCAACCCGACCAGGTGCTGATTGAAGCGCGGTTTGTCGAGGTCGGGTCCGACTTCGTGCGCGATGTCGGGCTGGAGGTCAACGGTGGGTCGACGTTCCTTAACGGGAATCAGGTGCAGCGGCTGTCCGGCTCGTCGGACACCTTGAACATCTCTCCGCCCCTGATTCCGACCGAGGCGCCGTACTCGGCCTCCGCCCCCTTCAATGCCGGCGGGACGCTCTTCTTCCAGCAGTTGACGGACATCCAGTTCAACGTGCTCCTGCACATGATGGAGGATGACGGCTCGGCCAACATCCTTTCCTCGCCGCGCATCCTGACGCTGAACAATCAGGAAGCCCGGATCATCGTTGGCGAGAAATTCCCGATTGTGGAGGTCAGTTCCGTCCCGACGACGACCGGGATCGAGAAGACCGTCACCCTCGACTACTATGAGAAGATTGGCATCCAGCTTGCTGTGGTGCCTCAGGTCTGTGCCAGCAACCGGATCAGCATGATCGTCCGCCCGTCCGTGACGTCGCGCACGTCGCTGGTGGAGGAGATCTACCCGGTGCTGTCGACCCGGGAGGCGGAGACCCAGATCATGGTGGACAGCGGCGACACGGTGGTGATCGGCGGTCTGGTCCGGGATGAGGAGCGCAAGCAGCAGTACCGCGTGCCGTTCCTGGGGCAGATCCCGATTCTCGGATGGCTGTTCAAGCGCGATACCGGCACGAAGGAGAAGGTGGATTTGATGATCTTCCTGACCGCGACGATCCACTCTTCCGCGGCGGGGACTGCGGAGGGCGGGGATCCCCGCTGACCGGACACGGGAGTGTGATGTCGGAAAATGGACAGGCTGTGGCGTTGGAAAGCCGGCTCTCGTCGCGAGCCCGGCGCCTTTGTGCCGCGCTGGTCGAGAGCGGCCGGCTTTCCCCCGAGCAGGTCGATCGCGCCGCCGAGGCGAGCCTGGGCACGGGCCGCACGATGGAGCATGTGCTCGTCGACCTCGGGTATGTGACGGCCGAGGACATGGTCCGCGCCATTGCCCGGCAGCAAAACATCCCGTTCTTCGAACTGGGACCCGAGTTCAAGCTCCAGCCCGAGGAGGTGGCGCTCGTCCCCGAGAAGATCGCCCGCCGCTACTGCCTGTTCCCGGTGTGCAAGCCGGGCGATGCGTTCATCACCCTCGTGATGCGGGATCCGCTGGATCTGGCGGCCGTGGATGCCGTGCGTTCGCTGACGTCGATGGAGATCCGGCGCGCGGTGAGTCTGGAGGACCGGATTCTCAAGGTGATCGAGCGCGAGTACCGGCCGGACGCGCACATCGAGCGGAATCTCAAGGACATCGTCGAGATGGAGGTCGGCACCGAGGCCACCGAGACGGAGGCGGCGGCCCTCGATGCGGAGCAGCTCAAGGTCATCGCGAACGACGCGCCGGTGGTGAAATTCGTCAACCTGATGCTGATGCAGGCGATTCGCGACCGCGCCAGCGACATCCACCTTGAGCCCGGCGAGAAGAACGTCCGCATCCGGTTCCGCGTGGACGGGGTTCTTCACGAGGTGACGCCGCCGCCCCGCCGGCTGTACCCGGCCATCGTGACGCGCCTGAAGATCCTGTCCGAAATGGACATTTCCGAGCGCCGTCTGCCCCTCGACGGCCGCCTGAAGTTCCGCGTCTTCAGCCGGGAGATCGACGTGCGCGTGTCCTCGCTTCCGCTGGTCAACGGCGAGAAGATCGTCATGCGCATCCTCGACCGCAGTTCGCTGGTCGTCGACATGGCCAAGATCGGGTTCGACCCGGGCATGCTGGCGCGGTTCAAACGGGTGCTGGCGGAGCCGAACGGCATCATCCTGCTCACGGGGCCGACCGGCAGCGGAAAGACGACGACGCTCTACAGCGCCCTGAGCTATCTCAACAGCCCGGACGTCAACATTCAGACCGTCGAGGATCCGGTCGAGTACATCCTCGACGGCATCAACCAGACCCACGTGCGGGCCAAGATCGGCATGACGTTTGCGAGTGCGCTTCGCGCGATCCTGCGGCAGGACCCCGACATCTGTCTCATCGGCGAGATTCGCGACGACGAGACGGCCCGGATCGCGATGCAGGCCTCGCTGACGGGGCATCTGGTCCTCAGCACGCTGCACACGAACGATGCCCCGTCGGCTTTCAGCCGCATGCGCGACATCGGGGTCGAGCCGTATCTCGTCGCCGCGACCGTGAAGCTGGTCATCGCCCAGCGGCTCATCCGCCTGATCTGCAAGGCCTGCAAGCAGGAGTCGGCCCTGACTCCCGAGCAGGCCGAGATCATGAAGACCGTCTGCCCGGATGCGCTGAACTGGACGTTCTACAAGGGCGCGGGCTGCGATGCGTGCAATCACACCGGGTACAAGGGCCGGCAGGGCGTGTTCGAGTTTCTCGCGGTCACGAATCCGATCCGGCAGCTCATCCTCCAGAAGGCGGGCGATGTCACGGTTCGCGAACTGGCGATCCAGCAGGGGATGGAGACGCTGGTCACCAACAGCCTCCGGAAGCTGAAAGACGGCGTCTCCACGCTCGAGGAAGTCATGGCCGTCTGGCCGATGGAAGACGAATAGCCGGGGATCGGACGCATGGCGGACTTCATTTACGTCGCACGGAATTCGGCGGGGCAGGTCGTGCGGGCCACGGTTGAGGCCGCCGACCGCCAGGACGCTCTGGCCCGGCTCCGCGCCATGGGCATGATCGTCGTCGACCTGGTGGCCCAGGGCGATGCGCCGGCCACGCCCGCCGCCGGCCTCCGCGCGGCAAGAACCCGCCGCCCGCTGCTCTCCTTTGAGAAGCCGATTTCGACGTCCGAGAAGTCCATCTTCTGCCGCCAGTTGTCCATCACCGTCAACGCCGGCATGCCGCTGCGCGAGGCGCTCGAGTCCATCGCCACGGACATGGATCATCCGACGTTCCGCAAGGTCCTCCTCGCCATTGTCGCTCGTCTGCATCAGGGCGAGTCGTTCTCGCAGTCGATCGAGCGGCATCCGCAGCACTTCAGCACCCTTTTCGTCGCACTGATCAAGGCGGCCGAGGAATCCGGAAGCCTGCCCGAGACGCTCGACCAACTGGCCGGCTACATGGAGCGCAGCGAGAAGTTGATCAAGAAGATCCGGGCTGTCACGTCCTACCCCATGTTCATCCTGGTCTTCTTCGTGATCGTCTGCATCGTCATGACCGCCTTTGTGCTGCCCAAGTTCATGGACAGTTTCAAGGGGTTCGACGTCGTGCTTCCGACGCTGACCCGGGTTGTGTTCGGGGTCAATGAATTCGTGATGAAGAAGTGGTACTGGTTCACGGCGGCGGTCGTGGTCCCGGCGCTGGGAGTCTTTTTCTATCAGCGGACACCCGCCGGAAAGAGGAACCTGGACGCCGCGGTTCTAAAGCTGCCGTTCTTCGGGGTCTGCATCCGCGAGTACGCGCTGGCCCGTTTCTGCCGGAATCTCTCCATCATGCTGCGCGGCGGCGTCGGGATCACGACGGCGATGGATATCACCTCGATGGTCAGCGGCAACGTCATCATCGTTGAGTCGCTCCTCAAGGCCAAGGAACGCATTCTCACCGGCGAACGGATCGCCGCCAGCCTGGCGCGCGACAAGGAGATTCCCAAGTTGGTGATCCGCATGGTCGGCGTCGGCGAAGAGTCGGGCCGGCTCCCCGAGGTTCTCGACAAGATCGCCACGCTCTATGAGGAGTATGTGGAGAACCGGATCGTGACGGCGACCTCCATGTTTGAACCCGTCGTCATCTGCCTGTTCGGTGGGGTGGTGCTGGTGCTCGTCCTGGCCATCTACCTGCCGATCTTCAGCGTGTCCCAAGGAGTGAAGTAGCCATCCGAGCCCGAAATTCCTAACTATGAGAAATCTGTTTGTCGAATTTGCAAAACAGTTATCCGGAGGTATCGTTGATTTGTGGTGAAAGGGGGCGGAACCCGATCGAGATGGGCCTTTGGGGGTTGGCACGGCGGATGCTGCTAAACACTCGGTCTGCGGGAGCAGGCTGACGGCGGTCAGATGAGGCGATACATGAACGCGAACATGGCTGGATTGAAGAAGACGGGCCCGCGGGCGAAGCGGTCGGGCTTTACGCTGGTCGAGTTGATGGTGGTCGCGGTCATTGTGGCCGTGTTGGCCGCGGTTGCAATCCCCCTGATGGGTGGCAGCAAGAAGAAGGCGATGGCGTCCGAAGCCGACGCCTCTCTGGGCGCGGTCCGCGCCTGCCTGCGGGCCATGTATGCCGAGACGCGCGACTACTCCAAGGATCCGAACGGAAGCACGATCGAGGCCGGCGACCCGGTCACGGTGATTCCGGGCGTGTCGGTGGGTGACCTCGAGGGCAGGTATTTTCTGGAATCCGACTACGATATATTGGCGATCACGGCCTCGACGTACACGCTGCGATGCCGGGGCAGCACGGGTGAGGTGGACGGCGTGACGGTCACGCTGGACCAGAGCGGAACTTTCAATCGAACGGGACTTTAGAGAGCGTATGAAGTGAGATGCGGTCGGCCGACGGGTGTTCCGAGGCTGGCGGGTGTGGAGGATGAAGAAGACGAGGACCGGCCGGGGGATCCCGGTGCATCGTCCGCCGGATGCGGACGACGCGGGAACGGAAGAGCGAACAGAAGATGCGAATCCAACATCCGGCCGAAAGGTCGGGTCTGAAGAAAGCAAACAAGGCAATGAAACTGCGCAAAAGCAAGAAGAACGGGTTCACGCTGGTTGAGTTGATGGTCGTGGCCGTGATCGTGGCGATCCTGGCTGCCGTGGCCATTCCGTTGATGAGCGGCAACAAGAAGCGCGCGATGGCGACCGAGGCCGAGGCGGCCCTGGGCAGCATTCGCACGGCCCTCCGTGCGATGTACGCGGAGACGAAGGCCTACGACAAGGATCCGAACGGCACGACGATCTCGGGCAGTGTCACGAACATCCCGGGCGTGACGGCGGAGGATCTTGAAGGCACGTACTTCAAGTCCGCCAACTATGACATCTCCGCGATCGCTACGGCGACCTACACGATCCGTGCGACGGGCAGCACGGGTGATGTGGACGGCGTGGTCATCACGCTGAACCAGGACGGTGTGTTCAACCGCACCGGCCTGTAATCCGACGACGAACCAGCGCGCGGGCGGTGGCCGGGTTGGAAATGCCCGCCCCGCCCGCGCGGCTTGTTTCGGGGGGGGAATTGTCGGATGATCGCGACCATGAAGACAATGCGTGGCGCATGCCGGGGGTTCACGCTGGTTGAGTTGATGGTGGTGGCGGTCATTGTGGCCATCCTTGCTGCGGTCGCGGTTCCACTTATGTCGGTGAATCGGAAGCGGGCGATGGCGACGGAGGCGGAGGC
>CAYRFK010000232.1:5529-7791 GCA_964423465.1 uncultured Verrucomicrobiota bacterium
GGATCGACGAAAACGGGACCATTACGCGAAGCGGCCTCTGAGGACGCAGCGCGGCGGCAGGAAGAGGCATGGGGCATGTGGCCGCGGGAAACAGTGGCGGGGGTGGACATCAGCGACGGCGGTGTCGCGGTCGCGTGTGTCGTACCCCGGCGTGGCGGCGGACTGGATGTGACCCATGCCGGCTACGCCGAAATTCCGGGCGGGACTCAGGAAACGGACATCGCCGGCATCGTGCGATCCGTCTGGCGACACGCGGCGATGCCGACCTACACGGTCGCCTCCTGCCTGAATACGGGTTCGCTGCTGCTTCAGTATTTCCACTACCAGGATCTCTCGGAGGACGAGACCCGCTCCGCACTGCGGCTGGAGGCGGAGGAGTCGCTGCAGGTTCCAGCCAAGGATCTGCTGTTCGACTGGCACGCTCTCGCACGGAAGGAGGCTTCGGCGGGCAAGACAACGGCGCGCGAAGGCGTTCTCGTTGCAGCCCCCCGGGCCGCCGTGGACCAGCACCGCGGGGTTCTCGCCTCGGCCGGCCTTTATCCCGTCGTACTGGACGTCGGCGCCCTTGCGGTTTGCAACCTCTGGCTGCATCTGAGCGGCGGACGGCAGCCGGACGACGTTGTGTTCGCGGTGAATCTCACGCGGCAGAGCGCCCACCTCGTGATTCTGGCGGCCGACGGCCGCGTGTATCCGCGAACGATCGTATGCGGATCCGGGGACTGGAGCACGTCGATCGACTACCTCGTGGACAACATCACGGGACAGGAGGACTACGCCGAAACCAAGCTCGGTATGCCGCCGGTGCGCCGCATCCTGCTGACAGGGTCCATTCCCGGCGGCGGGGCGTTCATCGATCGCGTGCAGGCGCTTGTTGCCCATCCCGTCGAGGGGTGGACGCCGATGGCCGGCGAGCAGGTTTCCGTGGCCCGTCGCGCCAGCCGCCTGAAAACAAATCCGGACCTGGCCCGGCGCATGACCGTCAGCCTCGGGCTGGCTCTCAGGGGGTTCGACAGTGACGGCGTTTAGAATCAACCTGATCCGGGAGATCGCCCCGCCGCCCAAACGGCGGGTGCAGGTGTTCCTGTTGATTCTGGGCTATGTCGCGGTCGTCGGCAGCATCACGGCGCTCGTGGCCTGGCATCACACGGCAAAGATCATCGAGCTTCAGGGCCGCCGCCATGCGATGTCGGTCCAAGAGCGGTGGTTCCGCCAGCAGTATCCCGACGTCTCGACCTTCAGCGAGTATGCCGAGGATCTCCGCCTTGGTCTGGAGCACTGCGAGGGGCAGCTTGCCGGGATTCGAGAGGTCATCAACCGGCGCATCGACCTTCCGCCCGTCATGCTTGCCATTCTGCAGCCGATGACGGCGGGCATGCGCATGGGTACCTTCTCCGTCGACCGCGAAAAGAAGTCCTTCGGGTTCGAGATCGCCGTGCCTGCGGCCACCTTCGAGCGGCGGAGGCAGGGTGAGACCGACATCATGACCTCTTGGAACGATCACCCCGTGCTCCGGACGCGCCTGAAGAGCATTGTGCTCATCGGCAGCCGCCGGGCGCGCGGCCCCACAGGGTTCGAATATGTGCTGAACTTCAGCGGGGTGCTGAAGGACGGCCGGTCAACGGCGGAGCCCTGACCATGGACGTCGGCGTATTCCTGCGGTCGAAGACAAGGCTGAGGCTATGGATCGCCGTCCCGCCGGCCGTCCTGGCGCTCATCGCCGGCGGCGGGGCGTGGTACTGCAGTCGGGCCGACCGGGACATCCGGTGGAGAGGCGAGTTCTTGGAGACCGCCCCCGAACTGCGCATCATGCTCCAGAATGCGATCTCGATGACGAGCAACTCCTACCTCACCGCCCGCAGCGGCGGCGAGGCGCGGGAAAACCTGAGCGCCCTGTTCAACGACATCTCCCGCCAGTCCGGTTTCACGATCAACTCGCTGGGCATCGAGGAGGCCACCGGGGCGCGAAAGGGGCTGCGGGCGGTGGTCAGGGGGGACGGCACCCTCGACCGCGTGCTGCGCTTCATCGAATCCGCCGAACGCCCCGCCAACCTTCTGACGCTGGATGTGGCCGTTCTGAATTCGATGCGCCCCATGGCCAATCCTCCCTACCAGGTGGATCTGACATTCCTCTATGCATACAGCCCGAAATAGCGGAAGCCTTGCAGCGGTCGGCCTTGCCGTTGCGGCCGCGGCGTTCGGCACGTCCGGATGCCGCGAGGCCGTCGACCGGACCGGCCTTCAGGCCCACCGCGCCGTGGCCGA
>CAYRFK010000233.1:0-7789 GCA_964423465.1 uncultured Verrucomicrobiota bacterium
GTGTTACATAGAATGTAACGATCGTTACATTCTATGTAACACTCGAAGAAAGTGTTTCGGAGTTGGATTCCCGAATCAGGCACAGTTGCGCGGGCGGGATTGGCGGAATGGGCGGGAGGGCGTAGGCTCTGGGGCTCATGTCGCAATCCTTGTCAGATCCGGGGTGGCGGGTGTCGCCGGCCGGAAGGGCGCTCCGTGCGCTGGCCGCACCGCACATCACGGTCGCGTGTCTGCTGTGGTTTGCGGTACTGACGGTGTGGGGCACGCTGTACCAGGCGAATCCCGAGCACGGCCTGCACGGCGCGGCGCAGCGGTTCTTCCATTCGTGGTTCTTCTTGGCCGGCGGATTCGTTCCTCTTCCGGGTGTGCAGGGGACCTCGGCGGTGTTCCTGGTCAATCTCTTCGCCTCGATGCTGACCCGGTTCGGCGCTTCGCCGCGGCGGGCGGGACTATGGATCGTCCATGCCGGGCTGGTCGTTCTCTTCCTTGGCGGACTGCTGAGCCGGCGGTACGGCCGGGAGACGACCCTCGTGCTGGCGGAGGGCGAGACGTCCGCGATGTCGGTCTCGGAGACGCACTGGGAGCTTGCGGTGATGACGCCGGGCAAGGATGGCGGTCGCGATGTGCGGGCGTACGACCTGCGGGATCTGCGCCCCGGACAGACCCTCGCCGTCCCGGGCGGCGCGGAGCCGGTGGAGGTGGTCCGCGTGATCCGGTCCGCCGCGGTGCAGCCGGAGGCGGGCGAGACGCCGACGCCGGAGCAGGTGACGGAATCGCGGGCATCCGGCGATCCGCGCAGGATTCGTCCGGCCGTTGTGCTGCGCGCGGCCGGCGGGCGCAGCGTCCTGCTCGGCGAGGGCCCGGCCGCGGGCCTGCGTCTCGACGGCGGCGGCGAGGCGCACCTGCACGTCCGCCGCGCCCGCCTGCCGCTTCCGGTGTCGGTGAAGCTGCTCGATTTCGAGAAGAAGTTCCATCCGAACAGCTCGCTTCCCCGCAGTTTCTCGAGCCGCGTCGAGGTGGACGCCGGAGGCGGCGCGCGGGAGGTCACGATCTCGATGAACCGGCCGTACCGCCACGGCGCGTTCACGCTCTTCCAGTCATCCTACATGGAGAACCCCCACGGCCCCGAAGTCTCCGTCTTCGCCGTGAGCGAGAACCACGCCCGCCTCCTGCCCTACGCCGCCACACTCATCATGTTCGCCGGCATGGTGGTCCATTACCTGCCGAGGAGGAAGCGGACATGAACATCCAACATCGAACATCCAACATCGAACATCGAACGCCGGACAGACTCCGGAGTTCGATGTTCGGCGTTCTCGGCGCCGCCGTCGTCTTGGTAACCGCGATGGCCCTCGTGGCGCGGGCGTCGCCGCAGCCGCCGGTGGACCTCGGCGCCTTCGGTGCGATCCCGGTGCTTGAGGGCGGACGGCCCATGCCGATGTCGGCCTATGCGCGCGTGGCGATGCTGCAGATGGCGGGCCGGGAGTCGTGGCAGGGCGGGCCGGCGGCGCACTGGCTTGCGCGGGCGCTGTTCGAGTCGAACGCGACGACCAACGACGCCGTCTTCCTGATCTCGCACCCCGACACGTTCGACGCGCTCGGGCTGGCGACGGACAAGCCCCGCCGCCGCGCCTCGTACGCCGAGTTGGAGCCGGTGCTCGAGAAGCTGCACGATCTGACCACGCGCGCCTCGCAGTTGACGCCTGCGGACCGGACCCCGGCCGACCGCGACCTGCTGCAGCTTGGCTCGGCGGTCGCCCTCTACGCCGCGTTCTCCCGCGGCGACCATCCCGGGATCCTGCCCCGCGACGGCGGGCACGGCGCGTGGCTGGCGCCGTCGGAGACCGCCACGGAGGCGGATGACACCGCGCGCGCCGTGGCCGCCGGATGGGCCACCCTCGGGGCGGCATGGATGGCTCGGAACGACGCGGCCTTCACGGCGGCAGCGAAGGCGGTTCGCGCGGCGGTCCTGCGCGGCATTGACGATCCGAAGGCGGGGGCGCGGCTGGACGGGGAGGAGACCCTGGGGCGGCTCCGTCCGTTCTCCCGGGCGTTGCAGGCCTGCATCCTGGCCGCGATTCTGGGCTTCTGGGTTGCGTTGGACCCGCGCCGACGGCGGACCGCCGGGGCCTCCGCGATCCTGACGGGCCTCGCCCTGCTGGCGCTGACGGCCGGGCTGCTGCTGCGCGCCTTCATCATGGGCCGTCCGCCGGTGACGAACCTCTACTCGACCTTCGTCTTCGTCGCGTGGTGCTGTACGGCGATCGGCCTCGGCGTCGAGCGGGCGCGGCGCGACGGTCTGGGCCTTCTGGCGGGCGGGGCGACCGCTGCGGTGCTGCTGGCGGTGGCCGGGCGCTACGAACTCGACGGCGACACGATGCAGCGCGTCGTGGCGGTGCTCGACTCAAACTTCTGGCTGACGGTCCACGTGCTGACGATCATGGTGGGCTACGCCGGCTGCCTGATGGCCGGGGCGGCGGCGCACGTCCAGTTGGTGCGGCATGCGCTGCAGGGCGAGGCCGCAGGCGCCGCGGCGGCACGGGCGGTTCACGGCATGCTCGGTCTCGGTCTCGTCTTCACGTTTCTCGGGACCATGCTCGGCGGGGTGTGGGCGGACCAGTCGTGGGGGCGTTTCTGGGGGTGGGATCCGAAGGAGAACGGGGCCCTGCTGATCATCCTGTGGACGGCGGCGGTTCTGCATGCGCGCGGTCCGCGCCTGATCGGGGACGTCGGGACAGCGGTCGGCGCCGTGCTGGGGATCGTCGTCGTGGCGATCGCCTGGCAGGGCGTGAACCTGCTCGGCGTCGGCCTGCACTCCTACGGGTTCACATCCGGCGCCGCGTTCTGGCTGGCCCTGATTGCGGCGGTTGAGGTCCTGTTCGTCGCGGTCATGGCGGGATGGATCCGCCGGATCAATCCTTGAACCGCGTCGGGAACAGGAAGCGGAAGCAGGCGCCGCCGAGTTCCGACGTGTCGTACTCAACCACGCCGCCGTGGGCCTGGGCCGCGGCCTTCACCGACAGCAGGCCGAGACCGGTCCCGCTCTGCTTGGTCGTGAAGAACGGTTGGAAAAGCCGGTCCCGATAATCCTGGGGAACGCCCGGGCCGTCGTCGGACACGCTGAGGGCATAGCCCTTGGCCGGTATGCTCTCGAGGCACACCACGATGCGTCCCTTGCCGCCGGTGGCCTCGGCCGCGTTGAGCAGGAGGTTGAGCATCATCTGCCGCAAGAGGGGCGGGTGGGCGTGGCAGGCGGCCTCGGCGGGAACCCGCTCCTCGATCTGGCAGTGACGGATGCGCGAGTGGATGCGGCCGAAACTGACGGCGTCACGGACAATGCTTGCGAGGTCGCAGTCCGTGAGCTCCGTGTGGCCATTGTCGCGGCTGGCCTGCAGAAGCTGCGCGGTCATCCTCTGAAGGCCGTCGAGCGCGACCTGCATGTGCCTGACCGGTTCCGACGGACCGCCCGCGGCCAGTTCGTCCAATCCGCCGTGGAACACCGACAGGGTGTTGTTGATGTCGTGGGCGACCGCCGCGGCGAAGATGCCGGACAGTGCCCGGCGCTCGGCCGCGACCAACGCCTCCCGGTTCCGGGCCAGTTCCTTCTCCCGCTCGGCCACGCGTCGCAGGATGGCGTAGGCCAGTGAGAACACCACCGCGCTGGTCGCGGCAACAAAGGCGACACCCTTCCAGAACTCGATTTCAGTCAACTGGATCTTGGAAACTGCGAGGATCGCGGCAAGGTACCCGGAGACCAGGATGTAGGCCAGCGCCAGCGCTCCATACGTAATGGCCAGCATGACCGCCGTCCGGCACGGGTTGCAGTCGGGCGGGAGAAAACTCTTGGCGGACCCTGTCTCGACCTTGCTGTGCTCAACATTCATGATGGCCTAAATGAATACAGTATGCATCAACGGGATGAAACGGCAAGTACGCGGGTCCGCTCCGCCGTGGCCGTCGCGGCCGGGGGCTGTAGGATCCTCCTTGGAACCGGCTGGAGGCGTTGGATTTCGGATGCTCGCACGGGGAATTCTGCCCTTCTCCATGATCGCCGCGTGGACCCTCGCGGCGGCGGCGGGCGATGGCTCGCCGGACGTGGCGGCCCTGCTCGAGCCGATCCGCGCGCGTCACGACATCCCGGCCCTGGCGGGCGGCATCGTCACCACCGGCGGGCTCGCCTCGGCGGCGGCCTGCGGCGTTCGAAAGCGGGGCGGGGACGCGGCCGCGACAACGAACGACCTCTGGCATCTGGGTTCCTGCACCAAGGCGATGACCGCGGTGCTTCTTGCGCGATTCATGGAGACGGGCGGTCCGGGATGGAAGGCGACGATCCCAGCCCTCTTCCCCGACCATGCCGGGGCCTTTCATGCGGGGTGGACGAACGTTACCCTGCGCCACCTTGTCGAGCATCGTGCCGGTCTCCCCTCCAACCTCGAATGGGCGTCGTTCGGCCGGGGCGGCCGGCCGGTCGCCCAACAGCGGATCGAAGTCCTCCGTCAGGCGTTCGGCCGGGCTCCCGACGGCCGGCCCGGTGAAGCGTACATCTATTCAAACCTCGGCTACGTGCTGGCCGGCGCCGTCGCCGAGCGTGCCGCGGGTGTCGCGTGGGAGGAGGCAATCCGTCGCGAGGTTTTTGCGCCGCTCGGCATGAGGCGGACCGGCTTCGGAGGCACCGGGACGCCCGGAGAAACCGATCAGCCGTGGGGCCACACGGAGGACGGCCGGCCGGTGCGGAGGAACGGTCCGGACATGGACAACCCGCCGGTGCTCGGCCCCGCGGGGCGCGTCCATGCGACGCTGCACGATTGGGCGCTCTTCGTTGCCGACGGGCTGCGCGGTGCGCGCGGCGGTCCGGCGCTCCTGTCCCCGGCGGCGTACCGGAATCTCCATACCCCCGCCCTCGGGGGCACCTATGCAGGCGGTTGGGTCGCGACGGAGCGATCGTGGGGTGGGGGAACCGTGCTGACGCACGCGGGATGCAATACGATGAACTACTCCGTCGCATGGCTCGCGCCGCGCCGCGGATTCGCGGTGCTGGTCTGTGTCAACCAAGCCGGCGACCGGGCGGCGAAGGCGGCGGACGAGGCCGCCTCGGCGCTGATCCGGCGGCATCTGGAGACCGCGCGCCCATAATCAGAAGAACCGCTTCGCGAGGCCCAGGATGCCCTGCTTCCACGGCACGCGGTGCGAGATGCCTGACGCCCCGGCGAAACGGTCGCGGTGGGCGAGGTACCACTCGTAGTTCCGGATCAGCGCGTCGCGGTTCGAGAACCTGGGACTGTAGCCCAGCGCACGTTCCGCCTTCTCGATCGACACGAAGGACTCCTTCGCCGCGGTCGCGTAGACCCACGGGTAGAGAGGGGAGAGCTTCAGCGCCGCCAGCACGCGCAGCGCGAAGATGGCCGGCGCCTCGGGCAGCGGGACGATGCGCCGCCCGTGTCCGGCGCGGTCGAGCACGGCCTGGAAGTCATCCCGCAGGGAGCCGTACACCTTCGCGCCGATGTTGAACGTGTCGTTCACGCGGTCCGCCGGCAGGGTCAGGCTCAGCCGCACCGCCTCGCACAGGTCCTCGACGTCGAGCAACTGGTACGGATTGTCGCCGCGGCCGAGCACCGGGAAATTGCGGCCTTCCGAGGCCCAGTCGTAAAGCATCGCAAACACCCCGAGGCGCTCGGGGCCGACGAAGGTCTTGGGCCGGAGCACCGGCACGCAGAGCCCGCGCGCACGGAATGTTTCGCAGATCCGCTCCGCCTCGATCTTGGCCTCGCCATAGGGGCCGACCCCGTGAAGCCGGTCCGTCTCCAGCAGCGGATGGTGGTCGGGAATTCCGTAGACCGCCGTGGACGAGATCATCACGACCCGCGGAATTCCGCAGATCTGTGCGGCCTCCAGGACCATCCGCGTGCCGTCGACGTCGGTCGACCGGATCTGCACCGGCGTGTACAGCGGCAGGGCCGCGGCGCAGTGGACCACCGCCGCCGCGCCGCCCGCCGCGCGCTCGACATCGTCGCGGTTGCGGATGTCCCCGGTGAGGACCTCGACCCGTCCGAAGCAGTCCGGATAGTCGAACGGCGCCACGTCCAGCGATGCGACGCGGTATCCGTTCGCCAGCAGGTGGCGGACGAGGTTGATGCCGAGAAACCCGGCCCCGCCGGTCACCAGAACCCTCGGTCCGTCACCCTTGATGGGGTCGTTGGGCGTCACCTTCGTCTCCTTCGCGGGCCGGCTGTCATCATGGCGCCAGCGGCAGCATGGCCTTCTCGGCCACCAGCACGGGTGCGTCGTACAAGGGCACATCGCGGACGACCGTGAACCCGCCGGCGCACGCCTGGCGGTCGGCCGGAATCTCATACACGCGGCCCGAAACAAGGTCCACCCACACCGGTTCCCGGAGCGCCGGCCCCCTCAGCACGACCTGACACACCGCCGTCGTCCACGCTTCGCCCGGGATGGCGGAGTTGTCCCAGAGAACCGCCAGCCGCGCGCCGGTCGCCAGGTTGCGGTAGACGAAGGCGGCGGTGCCCCGGTCATGCATCACCGCGACGGAGGCCTCCTTGATGCGTTCGAGCGAATCATCGAACACCGCGGCGAGATTCTGGACGGCGTAGTAGGCGGGCTTGATGGCCACGACCTTCTTGTCCTCCGTCGCCCGGAGCAGCCCCTTGCGGTTCATCTCGCGGCCCGTGTGGTTGAAGTCGCAGATCGTGAAGATCGACGATTCCACGTCGTACCCGAGGTCGCCGAGCATCCGTCGCAGATTCCACCTAGCCTGGCTGGTTTCGGTCCACGGGTGGTTCGGCAGGGCGAACTTCGTGGTCATCTCGGACGGGCACCCGTTCTCCCCTTGGCGCATCCTCGCCTTCGTCGAGTAGCGCGCCAGTGTCGCCTTGAGGTCCTCGACGTTCGCGTAGGACTTGTCCGGGTTGAACTCGTAGCCGTGGTAGATGAACCAGTCGAACAGGTCCACCTTCCCGCGCTCCGCCAGGACCGCCAGACACTGGTCGAGCAGCTTGGGGCTCGAACTCGCCAGCGAGAGGCCCGCGATCCGCGCGTCCGGGATCACGCGCCGGATGATCTCCGCCGTGCGGATGTTGAAGGCGGCGATGTCGGCCGGCTTGTGCGCCTTGTTGATGTCGGGCTCGTTCCACATCGCCCAGTCGCGAACCTTGCCCTTGTAGCGCGTCGCCAAGGCCTCGACCCACCGGTCGAAGCCCGCAAGGCCCTCTGCGGAGGTCGGGAAGCCGCCGGCGAGGTCCTTTCCGCCGCCGCCCTCATAGACGGGGTTCCCGTAGCTGGTCTCGAGCAGGATGTTCAGGCCGCGCCCGCGGGCGTCGTCGATGATCCGGTCCAGCCACGCGAAGTCGAGCGTGCCCTTCACCTGCTCCGTCTTGGCCCAGCCTCCCTGCAGGCGGATGGTCTTGATGCCCAGCGGAACGACGTACTCCTTGTATTCCTCGTAGTCGGCGTAATCGCGGCAGAGCGTCTCGCAGCCGAGCGTCCAGTTGGAGCCCGCAATCTCGCTTGCGCTGCGCGGACGAATCGTCCCGATCCGCCGCAGGCCCGGATCGATCTGCGTCTTCACGCGGTCGGGCGAGGCGTCCAACTTCGGCCCCGCCGCCGCGCCGGCCGCAACCAGCGCAACGGCCGCCACCCCCATCCACTTCTTCATCACGCATACGTTCATCGCAAGACTCCTGGCCGTGCTTCCGGCGGGCTCATCTCCATGTTTGCATGGCTACGGGGATCCCTCGAACGGCCGGGCCAGCGGCCCGGCCCTTCTATGGGCCCA
>CAYRFK010000234.1:0-7741 GCA_964423465.1 uncultured Verrucomicrobiota bacterium
GCGCCGGGGCGGGCCGCGATGCGCCATGGCGACGCCGTTGCGGCGGGGGCGGGGGCGCGATAGACTGGCGGCTCTATGACGACAGCGATGGGATGGATCCGGTGGATGGCGGCGGCGGCCCTGGCGCCGGCGCTGACGGGCTGCGGGATGCTGCGCGGAGCGGCGACGTCGGCGCTGGCACCGATGGCGTCGCAGATGGCGTTGTCGCTGCAGGACCAGACGGACCCCGACCTCGTGCGCGACGGTGCGCCCGCGCTGATCCTCGTGTTGGACGGCTTCGCGGCCTCCGCGCCCGACAACCCCGAGATCCTGCTGGCGGCGGCCAATGCGCGCGTCGGCTATGCGGCCGCGTTTATCGACCGGGCCGAGGCGGCCCGCGCCCGCGATCTCTACGCCAGGGCGCGCGACTACGGCATCGCGGCGCTGTCGCGCAACGCGCGGTTCCGCACGGCGGTGAACGGCCCCGTCGACGCGTTCGAAGCCTCCCTGGCCGGGTTCGGCACGGCGGACGTCCCTGCGCTCTACACGACGGCGATGGCGTGGATGGGCTGGATCCTGAACAGCGGCGGGGCGATGGAGGCCGTGGCCCAACTCGGGCGTCCGGTGGCGATGATGCGACGCGTGATGGTGCTGAACCCCGGCCACGAGCGTGGCGGGCCGCACCTCTTTTTCGGCATCTACTACGCGGTTCAGCCCCGCGGCGGCGGCCGCGATCTCGAGGCCTCGCGACGGCACTTCGAGCAGGCGATGGCGGCGGCCGGGGAGAAGGCGCTGCTGCCGCGCGTCGCGTTCGCCGAGTTCCACGCGCGCTATTCGCTCGACCAGGACCTGTTTGTGAAGACCCTGCGCGCGGTCGTCGACAGCAGGGACGCGGACGATCCGCCGGGGGTGCGACTGATGAACGCCGTCGCCCGCCGCCGCGCCAAGGCGCTGCTGCCGATGGCGGAAGAGTGGTTCTAGGACGAGGGAGCGGCAACGTGAACATCGAACATCGAACATCGAACGCCGAACATCGAAGGGCGGGCGCGGCGGGGGGCGACAGCCAACAGCCAACGTCCAACACCCAACATCCAACATCCAACAGCCAACACCCGGCACGTAACGGGCGGAAGGCGGGGGGCGGGTTCGGGGTCGTTGCGGCGATGGTTCTGGCGGCAACCTGTGCGGCCCCGGCGGCGCCGGTGACGTTGAAGTTCGCGACGCTGGCGCCCGAGGGCAGCGCGTGGATGCAGACGTTCGAGAAGATGAAGGCCGAGGTGGCGGAGGCGACGGGCGGGGCGGTGAAGATCCGCGTCTACCCGGCGGGCGTGATGGGCGAGGAGAAGGACGTCCTCGTCAAGATCAAGGCCGGCCAGCTCGACGGCGGCGGCTTCCTCGGCAACGGCATCGCGCGGATCTGCCCCGAGGCCAACGCGATGATGTTCCCGATGATCTTCCGCGATCACGCCGAGGTCGACGCGGCCATGAAGGTGCTCTCGCCGTGGCTCGAGGAGCGGTTCCTCGCCCACGGCTACGTCGTGCTCGGCTGGACCGAGGTCGGCTTCAGCCACGTGATGGGCAACCGCCCCGTGAAGAGCCTGGATGACTTCCGCGGCGCCAAGGTCTGGTCGATTCCCAACGAGCCCATGCTGGCGGCGCTCTTCAAGACGGCCGGCATCAGCACCATTCCCGTGCCGGTGGCGGACGTGCTCCCCGCGCTGCAGACGGGCCTTCTGGACACGGTCTACGCGCCGCCCCTGGCCGCCGTCTCGATGCAATGGACGGGCCGGGTGAAGCACCGCAACGACCTGCGGCTGTCCTACACGTTCGGCGGACTCTTCGTCGCCCAGACCTCGTGGAACCGCCTGCCCGAGGATATGCGGACAAAGGTTCTCGCGATCACGCGCCGGCTGACCTCCGAGCTGACTTCCGAGGTCCGCAAGAGCAATGCCGATGCGCTGGAGGTCATGACAAAGGCCGGCATCGAAGTGACGCACTCCACGGAGGCTGACGCCGACGGCCTCCGCAAGGTCAGCGACGAGACGCGGCAGCGCCTGCGGGGCGATCTCTTCCCCGCCGATGCCGACGACCGTCTGCAGGCCTTTCTGAAGGAATACCGCGCCGGCGCGGGGGCGGCCCATGCCCCGTGATGGTGCGCTGCGCCGCTGTGCGGACGCATGGGACGCCGCCGAACGCGTCCTGCTGGGCGGCCTTGCGGCCGGCATGGTGATCCTCGCCGCACTGCAGATCGTCCTGCGCACCTTCTTTCGCACGGGCATCCCTTGGATCGATCCGCTGCTCGGCATCGGGCTGCTGTGGCTGACCATGCTCGGGGCACTGGCCGCGACGGGGCTGCGCAAGCACATCTCGATGGACCTCGTTTCGCACCTGCTCCCGCCGCGCCCGCGCGCCGGCGTGGCGGCGGCGGTCCAGCTCTTCGCCGCCGTCGTCTGCGCCCGACTGGCATGGTCGGCGCACGCGTTCATCGGACTCCAGCGCGAAACCGAGACCTCCGAGCTGCTCGGCGCGCCGGTGTGGGTCTACACGTGGGTCGTGCCGGTCTGCTTCGGGTTGTGCACCCTTCGATTCGTGATCCAGGCCGCCCTGTCGGTCGCGGAGGCGGCGCGTCGGCCGTCCGCCGCCCCCGGCGCGGCCGCAGCGGGCGGGGCGGCATGATGCTCGGGCTCGTCATCCTGCTTGCCGTACTCGGCGCCCCCATCTTCGCGGTGTTCGGGGGCCTCGCGTTCGAGGCCTACGCGCACGACGGCATCGCCCCGTCGCTGATCATCTCCGAGCTGAACCGCCTGGCGACGATGCCGCTGCTCCGGACGCTGCCGATGTTCGCGCTCGGCGGCTATCTTCTTGCCGAGAGCCAGGCCACGGTGCGGCTGCTGAGGCTTTCGCGGGCGGCGTTCGGCTGGCTCCCCGGTGGAATGCCCGCGGTGGCGGTGGTCGCGTGCACGCTCTTCACCGCGTTCACGGGCGCCTCCGGCGTGACGATCGTCGCGCTGGGCGGGCTGTTGCTGCCGGCGCTGCGTTCCGAACGCTACAGCGAGCGTTTTTCGATGGGCCTCGTCACGAGCGGCGGCAACCTCGGCGTGCTGTTCGTGCCGAGCCTGCCGCTGATCCTGTACGGAGTCATCGCGAATCCCGTCGAGAGCAGTGTCACGATGGAGCGGCTCTTCCTCGCCGGCCTGCTGCCGGGGTTCCTGGGGCTGGTGGCCCTCGGACTGTACGGCGCGTGGGTGGCGAAGCGCTCCGGCGTCGTGCGCACGCCGTTCTCGATGCGCGAGCTCGGCGCAGCCCTCTGGGCCGCGCGCTGGGAGGCCCCCCTGCCGGCGCTCGTCCTCGCGGGGATCTACAGCGGGACGCTCGTCCTCAGCGACGCCGCGGTCATCACCGCCGCCTACGCGCTGATCGTCGAGTGCTTCATCCTTCGCGAAATCCGCATCCGCGACCTCGGCCGCATCGCCCGCGATGCCATGATGCTGGTCGGAGGCGTGCTGATCATCCTCGGCATGGGCATGGCCATCACGAACTGGCTGATCGACCAGGAGGTTCCTCAGCAGGTCCTCGCCGCCGTGCGGGCGCACATCGACAGCCCCGTGACGTTCCTGCTGATGCTGAACCTGTTCCTGCTGCTGGTCGGCTGCGCGATGGACATCTACACCGCGACCATCGTCATCGTGCCGCTGCTGCTGCCCCTCGGGAAGGCCTACGGCATCGATCCCGTCCACCTCGGCATCATCTTCCTCGCCAACCTCGCGATCGGCTACTGCACGCCGCCGGTGGGCATGAACCTCTTCATCGCAGCCATCCGGTTCGACCGGCCGCTGCTCTCCCTGGCCCGCGCCTCGCTCCCGTTCATCGCCGTCCTGCTGGCCGTCCTCGCCATCATCACCTACGTTCCGTGGCTCAGCCTCGCCCTCGGACACTGATCCGGCGCGGTGTTTGTTTCTGAGTAAATCATACTTGCCACATCGGGCTCGCCCCGGCATTCTGCTTGGCCTCAAGGGATGGTCATGAGCGGTTTGCACGATAGTTCTGGGGAAGGATTCCGGCCACCGCCGGCCGCATCCGGCATCCTCGAGCAAATTGTCAACGACAGCCCCCTTTTCGTCTTTCGATGGCGCGTGGCGGAAGGCTGGCCGGTGGAGTATGTGTCGGGGAGCGTCGGACGTCTCGGCTACTCGGCGGCCGAGTTCCTCTCGGGCGCCGTCTCGTGGACCGGCATCACGCATCCCGACGACCTTCCGCGGCTCGAGGCCGAGGTCGGGGAGCATCTGCAGCACGGGCGCGAACGTTTCGGATGCGAGTACCGGCTCCTCACCCGGCCCGGCGAGGTTCGATGGATGCGCGACTGGAATGTCGTGATCCGCGACGCAGCCGGAGAAATCACCCATATCCAGGGGCTCATTCTCGACGTCACGGCCGAACACGAAGCCGCCGACGAGGCTGCCGCCATCCACCACCGCCTTCGCCGGGACGTGCTGGAGGTGGCGGACCGCGAGCGCACGCGGATCGGGCTCGAACTGACGGAGGGCGTCGCCCAGACACTCGTCGGCGTGTATCTCGGCTTCGAGGCGCTGGAGCAGACGCTCCGGGACCGCGGCGTCGCCGAGGCGCAGCGGGTGGGTGATCTGGGCCGGTTCCTCCGTGAGGCCATCGTGCAAGTCCGCGTTGTCGCAGCCAGCCTGATGCCCGTCGATCCAGACCGGGAGGGACTGGCCGCGTCGCTGGCCCGACTCGCGACCGAGACGTCCCGCAACGCAGGCATCCGGTGCCGGTGCGAGGTCGACACCGCGGGCCTGGCCATCGATCACGCCATGGCGACGGAACTCTACGAGATCGGGCGGGACGCACTCGCCGCCGCCGTGGATGACGGGCATCCCGCCAGTGCGTCGATCCGCATCGGCACCGACGGCGCGACCGGCCGGATCGAGATCGAAACCTCCGGCGGGCGCCGGCCGGAGGATGCGGGAGCTTGCGAGCGCGCTCGCCTGCTGCTGCAATACCGCGCCGAGTGCATCGGCGGCCCGTTGACGACCCGGCGCCTCGACGACGGCATCCGCATCGAGTGCAGCTTTGTCAACGCGCCCCGGCCTCCGCAGGAGCCCGCGGCACGGGACGCCTGACGCGCGCCGCTGTGATACACTGCGGCCTCGCGCCCGTCCCGGCGGTCCGGTCCGCGGCGGGGCGCGGGGGAGACACGGCCATGACGGTTCGTACACGATTTGCGCCCAGCCCGACGGGGAACGTCCACATCGGGAACATGCGCGCGGCCATCTACAACTGGCTCTATGCGCGCCACTGCGGCGGGCAGTTCCTGCTGCGCATCGAGGACACCGACCGCGAGCGCTCCACCCCCGAGGCGTGCCGCACCGTGCTCGAGTCGATGGAGTGGCTCGGGCTGACCACCGACGAGGCGCCCCTCTACCAGACGAGCCGGCTCGACGCCCATCGCACCGCCGCCGAGAAACTCGTCGCCTCCGGCCACGCCTACCGCGAGGACAAGGGCGGCACCGGCAAAGGCGAGTGCGTCATCTTCCGCATGCCCGGTACCGATGTCGCCTTCCACGACGAGGTGAAGGGCGATCTTGCCAAGGCCGCCGCGGACCTGAAGGATTTCGTCATCCTGCGCTCCGACGGCAACCCCGTCTTCCATCTCGCAAACGTCCTCGACGACATCGAGATGGGGATCACCCACGTCATCCGCGGCGACGATCACGTGGAGAACACCTATCGTCACATCGCGCTCTTCCGCGCCCTCGGCGCGCCGGTTCCGCACTACGCCCACCTGCCCATGATCGTCAACGCGCAGGGCAAGCCCTACTCGAAACGCGACGGCGACGCCTACGTCGGCCAGTTCCGCGAGAAGGGCGTGCTCGCCGAGGCGCTCTTCAACTACCTCGCGCTCCTCGGCTGGTCGCCCGGCGACGGCCGCGAGGTGCTCTCGCGCGAAGAGATGATCGCGCTTTTCTCCTTCGAGCGCGTCCAGTCCTCGCCCGCGCAGTTCGACATGACGAAGATGCTCTGGATGAACGGCGAGCACATGCGCCGCCTCCCCGCCGCCGACCGCATGGCCGGCTATCTCGCCGACCTCCGTGCGCACGGGATCGAACCCGAGGCCGGCTACGCCGCACGCGTCCTCGCCATCATGGAAGACCGGATCAAGCTCTTCACCGACACCGCCGCGCAGACGGTCTACTTCTTCACCGACGACTTCCCGTTCGACGACAAGGCCGTCCGCAAGCGCCTCCTTCGAGAGGGCGCGCGCGAGGGCCTCGCCGCGCTGCGCGACGCCTGGGCCGCGGCCCCGGCCTTCGACGGCCCGTCGCTCGAGGCCGCCCTGAAGGACCTCGCCGCCGCGCGCGGCCAGCCGCACCCGGACCTGATCCACGCGGCCCGCGTGGCGGTCTCCGGCTCGCCCGCCGGCCCCGGCCTCTTCGCCATGCTCGAGGTCCTCGGCCGCGACCGCGTCCTTCCCCGCATCACCCGCGCCTTGGAGCGGTTCGCGGGATGAGTATCCGGGGATCCGGTCCTTGCGGGAGGGAGACCACGGGGCTATTCTCCGGGCGGATAGGTACACGACGATGAAGACCCTACCAGGCAGAATCGTGATCGATGGATCCACATGCGGGGGCCGGCCTTGTTTTCGAGGCACCCGGATTCCGGTCTACGTTGTTCTTGAGATGCTGCGGAACCAGGAAGCCCCTGAAGCCATTCTGGAGGCCTATCCTGACCTGGCGGTCGGCGATCTCCAGGCGGCGATCGAGTACGCCCGCAATCTTGCGGCGATCCCCTGCCAGCCGCTTGCAACGGCCTGATGAAATGCGTCGTGGACAACAATCTTCCGGTCACGCTCGTCCGGCATATTCGAAGCGCCCGGCCGGATTTTGACATTACACATGTCCACGATCTTGGGCTGCAGGACTCGTCCGATGATCGCCTTCGACAGAACTGGAGATCGGATTCGATCGTCTGGATAACGCGGGATGAGGACTTCTGGTTTCAACGGCCCGAAGCATGGGCGGTCATCTGGGTTGCCTGCCACAATCCCACGCTTGCGTTTCTTAGGGACCATATTGCGCCCACCGTCGCCGCCATCCTTCCGACCATGCGTTCCGGAATCCGGGTCATGATCACCGAGGACGGCGTCTGGAATGCCTGACACCGGTCGAGTCGTCCCCCGCGTGACCCTGGCCACCAAGGTCACGCTGCTGCGCATCCTAGGGATCCCGGTCTTCGTCCTGATGATGGTCTACTACACCCTCGGCCTGCGCGAGGGCGCGGCGGACGAGCGCTACCGCGTCGCGGCGCTGGTCACGTTCCTGGCGGTGGCGCTGACGGACGCGCTGGACGGCTACCTTGCGCGCTCGCGCGGCGAGATCACGCAGCTCGGGAAGATCCTCGATCCGATCGCCGACAAGTCCCTGCTGTTGGCGGCGATCATCATGCTGACCCGGCCCTCGCTGCCGGAGTTGCACCCGCAGATCCCGGTGTGGTTCGCCATCGCCGTCATCAGCCGCGACGTGTTGCTGGTGGCGGGCGCGTTTGTCGTCCATCACCTCAACAGCCACGTCAACGTCCACCCGCGCATGACCGGCAAACTGGCGACCGTCCTGCAGATGGGCTCCGTGGTCTGGGTCCTTGCCGACGCGCCCGCGCGCCCGTTCCTGTGGCTCGCCGGCGCGGCGGCGCTCTTCACCGTCATCGCGGGCGGCCAGTACATCCTGGACGGCATCCGCCAGATCGAGCATTC
>CAYRFK010000235.1:0-7702 GCA_964423465.1 uncultured Verrucomicrobiota bacterium
AGGTTGCGGATGCGTGCGTCGGCCTGGCCCCAGAGGATTTGGGGTTCACCCAGAACGCTGGGCGCGGCGATGGATATGTTCTGGAAAAGGATGCCCGACAAGTCTCCGGCACCGCGCTTTTCCGCGTCGTTCGAATAGGGTTTCGGCATGGTCATGCAGATGAAGAACTGTTGCAGGGTCGGTCGGGGGTCCTCGATGTTGATGTTGCGGAAGATCACTCCGGCACCAGCGGCGCGTCCGCCCTCCCCGCGCATGTTGAAGACCCGACCGCCGCTCCATCGGTGCCATTTGGCCCGCGCGTAGATCACATCGCAGTCCTCCACCACCAACTTGCGGTCAGACAGTTGCGGCAGGCCGCTCAGGACGAACGACGAACCGTTGGCGTCGTTCCACAGCACGGTACGGCGAATGCCCAGGCCGTTCACATACAGCGAATCATCCTGGGTGCGGATGAAGCAGTCCTCGATCAGCGTATTCCCGAAGGGATTGATCCCGTCGCCATTCCCGCGCCAGGTGATGATCTAGGTCCACTTCACCTCGTTGGGATGTCCCGCTGTGTAAGGGCATATCAGCATGAGCGAGTGAAATGCCGAGTCCGCGATGGTGATGCCTTCCACACGGGTGTCGGTGGCGCCAATCACCTCAATCGGACGGTAACGCCCGTATTCCTTCTCTGAAATCGCTGGCGCAACATACTTGGGATTCTTCAGCCGGGATCCCGACAAGGTGCCGAGGCCGAAGATGCGGATGTGATGGCCGTCGCCCCATTTCGTATTTGAGAGCGTGCCGTAAACCATCGCGTCTCCGGGGATGTAATACTGGCGGTTCGCGCGCAGCGGGAAAGCCAGCCCAACATCGTGAACACCTGGGAGTAAATAGAGCGTGGTCCAAGGCCCGTCGGACGGCGGCGTCTCTCCCGGCTTCACCGTCAACACGCCAGGATCATCAGGCTGGGGCTTGCCGCCCAACAGCGGGTTGGCAAAGAGGGAGATCGTGTGAATCGGCGGTCCTTTGTAGCCCTTGCCCGTGTCCTGCCCGTCCATCTGGCCATCGATATCAACGGCTATGATGCACGGCTTATCGAGCCGAACGAAGGCGTTGCCGTCCTTGATGAAGCAAGCGGACGCTTTGCGTTGCGGATGCACCGCGGCGGCACGAATCGGCTGGCCGTTGACGCGGGCGATCTCGATCTCCACGGCACCGGCGGTTTCAAAGTTCACATAGGTGTGCGTCCAGCCCGCCAACGTGTCGAAGTAGGCGTCCGTCTTCTTCTCGATGGTCTTGCAGACGGTCTCCCAGGCGAAGGCGCTCTGCCACTGGCTGCCATTGCTGGCCGAGCGCACACGCACTTTGTAATGCCCCGAAGCGGCAAGCCCTGGCACTGCCGGATACACAACGAGTCCATCTGCGGCTACCATTCCGGCCAGCGAAGCCAGCAGCAGGGCCGCGAGGAGTGTGAAGGTATGTTTCATCTTGTGATGCGAGTTTGCAGACGAATGTCCGACGACGACGCACCCACGTGGACGCCCCACTCGCCGGGCTGCACATCGAAACGCTTCGCCCCGGTGTTCCAGAACGCGAGCTTCTCCTCCGGCACGGTGAACCTGACCTGTTTTGATTCGCCGGGTTGCAGGCTCACGCGCTGGAAGCCGCGCAACATGAGTCGCGGACGAGCGGTGTTGGACTTTGGCGGCACGAGATAGAGCTGCGCGACCTCTTCGCCTGCGCGTGTGCCGGTGTTCCTGATCGTGGCCGTGCCGGTGAGCGGCACACCGGAAACTTTGAGGTCCGCATACTCGAAGGTCGTGTAGCTCAAGCCGTGCCCGAAAGCGTAGAGCGGCTCGCCCTTCATATACATGTAGGTGAAACCTTTGCTGATGTCGTACTCGCTGACGGGCGGCACTTGCGATTCGCTGGCGTACACGGTGTGCGGAAGCCGACCGGCAGGATTGACGTCGCCGAAGAGGACGTCGGCCAGCGCGTGGCCGCCTTCTTCGCCGCCCCACCACGCTTGCAGCATGGCGGGTGCGTTCTCCTTCAGCCACGGCACTGTGAGCGGCCCCGCACTCATCTGGACGACGACGGTGCGCGGGTTGGCGGCAAGAACCGACTTCACCAACTCCTCTTGGTCAGCCGGTAGGCCGAGCGATTTCCGGTCCCGGCCTTCGTGCTCGATCTTGTCATCGGTGCCTACGCAGACAATGACGACATCCGCATCGAGATGGGTGACGACCTCGGTACCGGGCGTGACGAGGTCCTTGATTCCCTGCAATGCGCTGACGGTCTTGCCGGCTTTGCCATTGTAGTTGTTCATCACAATGCGCTCGGCGAACGGACCGACAACGGCTATGCGTTTGAGCTTGGTCTTGTCGAGCGGCAGCAGGTGCTTGCGGTTCTGCAGCAGCACAATGGATTCCTGCGCCGCCTTGCGCGCAACGGCCCGGTGCTTCGCGCTGCCGATTACGTCCGTGGCAATCCGGCTGTATGGAACGGCATCGAACGGATCGAATTCGCCGAGACGAAAGCGGACGCGCAGGACACGCGCGACGGCGTCGTTAAGGCGCGCCTCGGTGAGCTTGCCGGTGCGCACGGCGTCCGGGATGTACTTCGTGTATTCTTTGTCGGAGAAATCGCACCCGGCCATGACCGATTGCGCGACGGCGTCCACGTAATCCATCTTTCCCTTGCCGTGGCCGGTGACCATGGTGCGCACGCCGCCAAGGTCGGAGACGACAAAGCCGTCGTGCTGCCACTCGTTCTTCAGCACGTCAGTGAGCAGCCAGCGGTTCATATTGTTCGGTGTGCCATTGAGCGCGTTGTAGCTGGCCATGATCGACTGCGCCTTGCCCTCGACCACCGCGTCGCGGAAGTGCGGCAACCAGTAATCGCGCAGCATCGCCTCTGGCACGGCCGCATTCAGGGCCTGGCGGCCGGCCTCCACGTTGTTCACGGCGTAGTGCTTCAGCGTCGCCGCGATCTTCAGATAGCGCGGATCATCGCCCTGCAACCCGCACACGTAGGCCACGCCCATGCGCCCCGTCAGAAACGGGTCCTCACCCCACGCCTCGTGGTTGCGTCCCCAATACGGGTTGCGCTCGATGTTGATGACCGGCGCACGATAGATGAGGCCCTTGTGTTCGCCGGGTGCGCTTGGGTCGAGATGCCAACCGTTGTAAATCGCCCGCGCCTCGTCGGAGAGAACCGTCGCGATCTCGCGAATCAAGTTCGTGTCCCAACTTGCCGCCATCGCGAGGCAGATCGGGAACAACGTCGTAGGCCGGTCCCACTTCACGCCGTTAAGACATTGGTTCCACTGGTCAGACCGGATGCCGAAGCGCTCGATGGTTGGACCTTTGTGGTCAAGCAACATCGCCTTTTCCTCCAGCGTCAAACGCTTAAGCAAATCCACTACGCGAACATCAACGGGCTGGGAGGGATCACCAAATGGCTCCACAGCGTGAACAGAACTTAGCGCGGCAAGCAACAGGGCGGGGAGGAGTGCGAGTGTGAGTTTCATTCGGTTCCTTCGTTTTCATTTGACTCGTCAGATCCAGGCATCGTCGGGGGTCATCCCGGCTCTCATTGCCAGACGAGCGGTGCAACACTGACCCCACGGTGGGGATGATCGGCAGTGGACATGTTCCGGTCTCCTTGGTTGAATGTTGTTCTGCAATTGAGGATGCGGATCTGGTCCCTTCTCATGGTGTTGCCTGCGGAATCGAAGCAGGAATCGAGTTCAGTGGCTCTCCGGTTTGCAGATCGAAATACGCGGTTGTGTACGGCGGCATGAGAATCCTTCCGGCGGCTCCACCCAGCGGTTTGATCGTCTTCTCGCCGCCGTTCACAGAGTAGATGCCGATGATGCCGCCACCCACGGCGACGTAATCCTTCTCCACGGTATTGTCCACGAAGGTGCGAATGTGAGAGTCGCTCAGCAGTGCTTTGAAGGTTGCGAGCGGCGCCTTAAGCGGGACACCGAAATAGTAGACCTTGCAGCCGCGGATGTCTTTGACGGCAGCGGCTGTGCTGCCGGTTTGGTAGGTGCCGATGACCTGCGCATCGCGGTCCGCAACCCTGAACCGGCTCACAAGGCCGTCATCGTCCAGGCCCGCCGTTTGATCGCCTAGTTTGACCGTCGGATGGACATCGTTCTCTGCCGCCTTTTCGATCTTCATGCCGACCAGGTCGCTGATGAGATCCGTGCGGCTCACGTCACCATCGGTATAGCCACAGCCCGACATGAACACCACGGTGCGCCCGGCCTTCATCACCTGCTCTTTGATGTAGGCGCGTTGCGTTGCGGCGAGTGCGAAGGTGTTGCCGAAGATCACAAGCTTGTAGCGCGAAAGATCCACCAGCGACAGGTCCATGAGAAAGACGCGATCAAACGCCGCGCCGGTGCCCAGCAGTGAGTCCGTCATGGCCTCGGTGGTCATTTTGGTGAGTCTGTCAGTTTTGGCCGGGCGCACGTAGTTGAACGCCACCATGTCATAGACCACCAAGACGTCCGACGGCTTTTCGAAGGTCTGTTCGAGGCGGGAGTTGGCCAAGTCCAGCATGGCCCTGGCTTCCGCCAGCATCGCGGGCGTGCTCCACCAGCCGCTTTTGTTCTGCGGGCCGAAGTCATACCACCACTGGCCGGCGTTGTCGGTCAGGCAATACATGAAGTTGCGGCGCATGCGGGCAATGGACTCGGATTCGTTACGCGGCAGGTCGGGAAATCGGACGTCACCGACGTGCCCCAAGTGCGTGCCACCGTCGTGTTCGCTGATCCAGACCTTGCCATTCAACGCCACGCTGTCCGCCAAGGTCCGGAAAATTCCCGACTCATTCATGTTCCGCGACGCAAACGGCCCAGAGAAGTAGTCCACATACGGACTGCGGAACAACGTCTTGATGTCGAACTGGCTCGCCTGCGCCCCGACCGTCCATCCGCCATAGAAATAGCCGAAGAACAAGCCGACAATGGCCGGACGCGGCCATGTTTCCTTCGTCAGTTTCGCCAGTCCGTTGACCAGTGCGCCCACCGTGGCCTGCTGGCACTCGTAGTAGTCGATGACGTAGCTGTCATGCTGGGGATCGCGGAAATCACCATCGCCCACCTTGTAGCGCCGCTCGAATGAGGGAACCACAATCTCGCCGGGCGATTTGAATGACGTGTGCCACGCGGCATTGATCTGGTCGAGCGATCCATGCTTGTTCCTGGCGAAGGCAATGAACTTCTGGCGCATCGGCTCCGACGCGTCAGGTTCGTTGTAGATGCCATAATAGTGCCATTCGCCATAGACACCGCCGCCGATGTGAAAGCCGATAACGCGATCTCCCTCGGGCGTCTTCGCCAAATGTTCCAGGAATGATCTCAAGGACTGGCGCGCGAAAGCGGCGTACATCTCGGAAGCCAGACTCTCGGCACGGTTGCCGCCGAAGACACCCTGCTTGGGCGTCTCGAGCTTCGCGGTCACCTTGCACGTCTCGTTGGAATTTTGCTCCAGCCACCACTTGGGCGCGGACACATTGATGCGCACGACGAGCCTGGCCTGCGGATTGACCTCCAGAATGCCTGCGAGCTGGCGGCGGATGCCGTCCGTGTCGAATGTGCCGTCCGGCCGCAGGGAGTACTTCAGCCACATGTCGGTCTGGATGATCTCATAGCCCAGCGCGGTGAACTCCTCGATGCTCTTGCGCGGCTGGCCGGTCCACGTTTCACGGGTGTGCTCGGTACCGGAATACATCAGCGGCGCCATCGGATCGCCGTTGACAAAGATGACATTCCTCCCCTTGTAGGGCGCCACCTTTGCCTCCAGTTTTCCGCTGGGCCTCCGCCACGTGGTCATTGCCGCTGTCTCGTCTGGTGGTGTGTTGTCGGCAGCGCGGAGCGCGGCCAGTGAGGCCAGCAGCAGGGCGGAGGCGAGGAATGCGGGTGTGTTCATCGGCCTGCTTCCTGGCGGTGCTGTCGTTGGCCGAACTCAAGGTCCAGGAGGCTGGGCAGGCCGCAGAATGATCTCATGCCGCCTTTGTAGCCGCATTCCCCGGCACCGGCAAACCCGGCGCATTGGGGTTGCCCGGCCCCAGCTTTCGAGCATCGTCCCCGATCCCCAGGGCACCGGCTACATGGCGGCGCAGACGCTTCACGAGCTGCTTCTCGAGGGCAGGACCCCCACGATGGAGCGCTGGGTGCGCCCCCTGACGGTCTGCAGCCGGCAGTCCACGGATGCCAGCGTCGTATTCCGACGGAAACTCGGGGTTTCGCCCCGCACGTACCGGACGCGACACAACTGATTCCAACCGCCGCCCGCACGCGCGCCGCCGGCTTTGAGCAGGGTCGGGCTTCGCTGCAGACGCAGGGGGAAAGGCGGCTCACGGCGCTGGCATCCTCCGGAAGAATCCGTCCGATGTCGGCTCGACGCCCAGGATCGTCACCCTCTGCCAGTGCGGGTCGGAATCGGGATAGCACCAGGCGGTGGCGCGCCATCCGCCCCTTCGGTCCTTGAAGTACCCGTTGTGGCCGCCGAAGCGGATCGCGCAGACGCGGTCGCTGTAGGGGCCGTAGACGTTCGTCGAAACGGCCATCATGCTGTCGTAGCTCTGTCCGCCATCGGCATGCACGTTCCAGTCCGCCGCCGTCAGGTGGTAGCGGCCCGCGTGCTTGAAGAGACACACGCCCTCGTAGCCCACGTAGGGGTAATTCGCTGCCGCGAGCGGTCGCATCGGCTCCGCCAGGCCTGTCATGTCATCCTTCATCCGCGCGATGTGGCCGCCGTGCTTGAGCAGATAGACCGTGCCGTCGTCGTCCTCGAACAGGCTCGCGTCGAACCCGTCGGTGATCGGCCGCTCCGGCGACATCTCGCGCCACGGCCCCTCGGGTCGCTCGGCCCGCAACAACCCGATGCCGAAGGTGTGCGTCGCGGTCCGGTGGTTGACGGAGTAGACCAGCCAGTACGCGCCCTTGAGAAGGTGGATCTCCGGCGCGAAGATGCCGCGGGCGGGGCCGCGGCCGCCAAAGGTCCCGAAGTCCCTGTTCCACGTGCCGTCGCGTTCGAACGTCCAGACCCAGCCCAGCGAAGTCCAGTTCGTAAGGTCCGCCGACTTGAACACCTGGATGCCGGGGTTGCGCAGCCATGCATTCGTGCCGGGACGGAGGAACTCGTCGTCGCCCGTGGTGCCCGTCATGTAGTACGAGCCGTCGGGGCCGGCGCACGCCTGCGCGTCGCGGATCGGCACGTCCAGCACCGGGGGCGGGCGGGCCGCTCCGTCGTCGAGCGAACGCCACGGCGGATTCCGGAACTCGGCTTCGAACGCCGGCGCACCCCCGTCCGCGTGGCGGACGTGCAGCGCGTAGACGGTGCGGCCCAGCGACTCCGGCCGCCGCGGGCTCACGAGGTAGACCCTCGCCTCGTCCGAGGCCCGGGGCGCCTCGACGCGCTTGAGCCCGTTGACGAAGATCTCCAGCGGCCCGCTGTGGCGGATTGCGAAGTGCGCGTTGTTCAGCGTCTCCGCGGAGTGGTCCACCTCGATCCGGAGCCACGCCTCCGCCGGCTTGCGGGTGGCGACGATGCGCGACACTTCGCCGAGGTCGGCCGCCGCCGCCCACCCCGACGTGTCGTGGTTCACCCACGTCCAGAACGTGTCCTCGCCCCCGTCGGGCGTCGTGAGCAGGTAGCGCACGCGGATGGCGTCATCCGCCGCAGCCGCCCCCGCGGCG
>CAYRFK010000236.1:0-1037 GCA_964423465.1 uncultured Verrucomicrobiota bacterium
GGCCGCGCCCGCCTCCGCCAACGCCCCACCCGCGCCGCGTCACGGCCGTCACGCTACCCATGCGGTAGGGCGGAAACGACGGAGCCGGTGGCGGTCTTGACGGGGCGATGGAGCGTACTTACTGTTATTACATGAATGGAACGGAACTGAAAGTTGCGCGGATCGGCAACTCCCGCGGCGTGCGCCTGCCGGCGGCCGTGCTTGCGAGGTACTGCATCGGAGAGACCGTGCGGATGGAGGAACGAAGCGACGGCATCCTGCTGCGGCCGGCGGGTCCGGCGGTGGAGAAGCTGTCGTGGGAGGACACCGCCCGCGAGATGGCCGTGGCGCGGGAGGATTGGAGCGCGCGGGACGGTGTCGCCGCCGACGGGATCGAGGCGGTCCCCTGGGAGACGGGACGTGCCCTCCGCGTTGCGGAGCCGCCGGTTGCGTATACGACCGGCAAGGCGAAAGGCCGGCGACGATGAAGCGCTACGAAATCCGGTGGGCCACGCTGGATCCGACGCAGGGCGCCGAAATGGCGAAGACGTGCCCCGTGGTCATCGTCAGCCTCGACGTATTGAACGAGAAACTGGCCACCGTTACGGCCTGTCCGCTGACGAGCCAGCTTCATCCGCACTGGCGCTCGCGGCTCCAGGTGAAGTGCGGGCGACAGGATGCGGAGGTTGCGGTCGACCAGATCCGCACCGTCAGCAAGTCCCGGCTCGGCGACAAGGCGGGCGCGCTCACCCCCACCGAATCCGCCGCCCTGCGGCGAATCATCACCGAGATGTACGGCGGCTGACGGCGCTTCGGTCCGGGGGATCGAAGAGTCCGGGAGGGGCAGCGGCCTCGCTGCCCGATCGTTGGAGCCCTGTACCTTTGCTTCCTTCGTGCGCTCCTGAAGGACCATCCTCCCGGGTCCGTGGTTCGGCCGCCGGGGCCGGCGGCCCTCCCAGGCCGGCACTCGACACCGTCTTCCGTCGCCCCTCGCCCCTTGTCTTCAGCGCAGCTTGCGGTCGATGTCGTCGAGCTTGAAGCGGGTGCTGACGACCGAG
>CAYRFK010000236.1:1047-7701 GCA_964423465.1 uncultured Verrucomicrobiota bacterium
CATTTGTCTCCTCCGGCCCCTCACCCCAACCCTCTCCCCGGGGTACCGGGGCGAGGGAGTTATCTTGTTTCGGCATGTGTCACTTGCCTTTTACGGTTGTTTCAACTTATCTGTCTCCGCGAGTGAAAAGCGGGTGCTGACGACCGAGTGCTTATCGGGGCCGGGGGTGTGCTTGATGTAGGTGGTCGCGACGAATGCTCCATCGGGCAGGAGTTCGAGGCCGGGGTAGCCGCAGTCGCTGCCGGCGTGACTGTGGAGGAGTTTCACGCGGCACTGGCCGTCGCGGCCTGCGACGATGTCCTCGTAGCGGCCGACCCATGCGACGAAGTGTCCGTGGGTATCGAAGGCCTTCGTCTTGTCGCGGAAACAGAGCACCAGCCGGCCGTCGGGCGCGTATCGCGCCTTGTGGCGGTCGCCGACGAGACCCTCGGGCAGCCGGCGCGGCGCGGACCACGTGACGCCCTCGTCGTCGCTGGTCATGAACTGCGCCTCCATCTTGTTGTTCTCGCGGATCAGGCACAGCAACTGCCGGCCGTCGGGCGAGCGCACGATCTCCGGCTCGCACACGGCGAGGCCGGGCATATCGAGGACGATCCGCCACGGGGACCACGTGAAGCCGCCGTCGTCGGAGAAGCTCTGGACGACCACGTTCGACCGCTTCTCCTTCGTCTCGCCGGGCCGCCGGATGTTGGTCATGCCGAGCAGGCGCTTTCCTCCGGCGACGGGCTCGATCGTGCAGAGCGGCATCACGCACACAAGGCCGGTCGACTTCATGTCCGACCACGTCGCGCCGTCGTCGTCGGAGTGCGCCATCGCCATCGCGCCGTCCTCGCCCTGGCCGGCGTAGACGAAGAGCCGCGCGCGGCCCTTCGGATCGGCGAGGCGGTAGATCGCCGGACAGTTCCGCGTGCGCGTCCAGCTCTCCGGCACCTTAACGGGTTCGCCCCACGTGCGGCCGCCATCGGTGCTGCGCTTCATTGGCCCGCAGGTGCCGCCGTGGCCGAGCGTCCAGACGCAGAGCATCGTCTTCCCGTCCGGCAGCAGCACGGTGGTCGGGTGACCTTGGTAGATCTCCGGCGTGCCGGCGGCGATGACGATCTGGCGCTTCGCGTCGACCGAGAGATCGGCCACCGGCAGCGGCGTGCGGTGGCCGGCGGCGAGCCATTCGGGATCGATGCGCGCGACGGTCAGGCGGCCGGTCTTGTCCGACTTCACGATGCCCGGAATGCGGTAGAGCGCGAAGCCCTCCGCGCCGGCCTCGAAGAGGTCGACCTTGGCGGGTGGGGCGGGGGCGGCGAAGGACGCGACGGTGGCGAAGAGAGCGGTGGCGAGCAGGGCGGTGATCGGCTTCATGCGTTCAGGATGCCGCGTCACCCGGCCGCCACGCAACGATGAAACAGGATTGTCAGCCGGCGGCGCCGAGGCCGAGGATGCGGAACTCGTGGCCGTCACTGCCGGCGCTCTTCTCCGGCAGGAGTTCGAAGCGCACGCGGTGGCGGCCGGGCGCGAGGTCGCGGACGAGCTCGTTGGTCTGCCGGTAGCCTCCCCATGTCTGATCGAACCAGCCCTCGAGCGTTCGCGCAGCGGCGCCGTCGACCGTCACGCGCGCGCGGCCCATCGCGGCGCGCACGACGTGGTGAATGCTGAAGACGACGCGTCCCTCAATCTCGAACTCGATGGCGGCACCGGGCGTCGTGGAGACCCACCCCTTCTTCTTCACATCGTAGGCCCAGCCTTCGTTGGCCGCCGGCTTCATCGTCTCGGCCTCGAAGAGGACGGTCTTCTCGAACAGGGCTGAAAACTTCGGGGCGGGTACGGCGGGCGGTTCGGGCAGCGCGCCGGCGGCGGGGAGGCGATCGAGGGCGGCCTGCAGCACGCGGCCGACCCAGTCCGCCGCCCAGGCGTGGCCGCGGTCGTTCGGGTGGACCTCGTCCGGGCTGATGTCGGTCCACGCGAGGCGGCCGGCCTGGATCTCGGGCCAGACCGCGTCGCGGTAGCTGACCATCGGCAGGCCGTAGTGCCCGCCGACCTTGACGAACCAGTCCTGCGCGCTGCCGCCCTTCTGGTTGACCATGAACAGCAGCACGACGGCCGGCGCGTTCGGGCGATTCAGGATCTGGCGGACGAGCCCCTCGAGAGTCTCCGCCGCCTGCGCGGTGCCGCCGTCGTTGACCGCGTATTCGACGACCACGACATCCGGGTTCTTTGACAGCAGGTCGCGCTCGGCGCGCAGTGCGCCGTAATTCGAGCCGGTCGCGCCGATGCCCGCGTTGACGAACGTGATGGCGGCACCCGGGAAAGCGCGGCGCCACCAGGCCGCAACGAGGTCGCCGTAGCGCAGCTCGGGGCGGGTGGCCTTGGCGCCCTGGGTGATCGAGCCGCCGATGACGGCAACGGTGACGGGCTGTCCGCGCCGGGCGCGGTCCATCGCGCGCCAGAGCCGTGCGGAGTCGCCCGCGCTCACGAGTGAACGCTCCGCCATCGCGGCCTCCTGCGGATCCGCGGCCCACGCCAGACCAGCCGCCGCCGCCAGCACCGCCGCCCACGCCGTTGCCCTCATGCGCCGCCCTCCATCCGTGTTCCGATCCCCGCCCCGCCCGCCATCGCCCGCGTCGCCACCACGGACTCTCGCAAGTGTAACATTGATCGATGCGGTCGCACTCAATAATGTTACACTTGATGGAAGCATTGACGCATGGTCGGGGCCTGTTCGGGGCTGGCGGAGCGCCCCGGAATCGGATATGACGCGGGCGACCGTGGAGGATCGGACATGGCCATGACCTGCGGACGGATCGGGTGGGGAGTGTGGCTGCTGGCGGCCGGCGCGCTGGCGGCGGAGCCGGCGCGCGATGCGCTGGCGCGGCTGGACGCCGTCCATGCGGACGCCGCCGGGCGTGCCATCGAGAACCTGGCCGCCGCCTGGCCCGGCCGCTATGACGCCGCGGTCCACCGCGCCGCGCTCGAGGCGTTCCGCGCGAGAGCGCCCGCGCTGCGCGAGACGCTTGCCCGTGGCGACGCGGCGGCGGCCGCGGAGGCGGACAGGCTTTCGTCGGGCGTGCGCGCCGCCCTGCTGGCGAATCCATTACTCGATTTCGACCGCCTGCTCGTCCTCAAGCGCGGGTTCCCGAAGCCGGCCGACGCCCGAAGCGCGATGGGGGCGAAACTCGGCGTCGGCACGTTGAACGCCCACACGAGCGACACGCTGCCGCGGCGCGGGCACTGGATCGACGAGCTGGCGGTGCTGTCCAACCTGCGCGGCGGCGGCACGCTCACCCCCCTGTACCGGCCTGCAGGCGGTGAAACTGTGATCGATCCCGACCTCGACTTCGACGGCTCGCGCATCCTTTTCGCGCAGGAGGGCGCGCAGGGCAACTGGCGGGTCTTCGAGGTGCGCGCCGACGGCAGCGGTCTGCGGCAGGTGACGCCCGACGACGGTGAGGACGTCGGCCACTTCGATCCCTGCCTGCTGCCCGACGGCGGCGTCATCTTCGCCTCGACCGCGGTCTACCAGGGCCTGCCCTGCGAGTTCGGCGGGCGGATCATGGTGTGCCTCTACCGGCTCGACGCCGCGACCGGGAAGGTCCGCCAGCTCACGTTCGAGCAGGACAGCGACTGGTGTCCGACGATGATGGCCGACGGCCGCGTCCTCTATCAGCGCTGGGAGTATTCCGATCTCCCGCACTCGAACTCGCGGCGCCTCTTCACGATGAATCCCGACGGCACCGTGCAACGCGCGTTCTACGGAAGCAACGGTTACTTCCCGAACTCGTTCTTCCACGCTCGCCCCGTGCCCGGCCACGCGCGGCGCGTGATCGGCGTCGCCGGCGGCCACCACGGCACGCCTCGTTCGGGGCGGCTGCTGATCCTCGACGCCTCGCTCGGCCAGCGCGAGGCGGACGGCGTGGTGCAGGAAATCCCCGGCTTCGGGAAGAAGGTCGAGCCGATCGTCCGCGACCGCCTCGTCGACGGGGTCTGGCCGCAGTTCCTGATGCCGTACCCGCTGAGCGACACCTACCATCTCGTCGCGGCCAAGCTCGCGCCGGACGCGCTGTGGGGCCTCTATCTCGTCGACACGTTCGACAACCTCACGTTGATCTGCGAGACCGAGGGTGCCGCGCTGCTCGAACCGATTCCGATGCGGCCGACAGCAAAGCCGCCGGCGATCGCCGACCGCGTCGATGCGGCCGGGAACACGGCAACCGTGCTGCTGACGGACGTCTACCGCGGCCCGGGCCTCGCCGGGATTCCGCGCGGGACGGTGAAGGCGCTGCGCGTGGTCGAGTACTACTTCAGCCTTCGCGGCACCGGCGGCCTGATCGGCAGCCTCGGCATGGATGGCCCGTGGGATATCAAGCGCATCCTCGGCACCGTGCCGGTCGAGCCGGACGGCTCCGCCTTCTTCACGATCCCGGCCAACACGCCGCTGATGGTGCAGCCGATCGACGAGCACGGCCAGGCGCTGCAGCTGATGCGGAGCTGGTTCGTCGGCATGCCCGGTGAGCCCGTGTCCTGCGTCGGCTGTCACGAGACGGCCGACGAAGCCGCCCCCGCGGCGCCGTCCATCGCGATGCGCCGCGCGCCCTCGCCCATCGCGCCCTGGCACAGCCCGCCGCGCGGTTTCAACTTCGCGCGCGAAGTGCAGCCCGTGCTCGACCGCCACTGCGTCCGCTGCCATGGCGCTCCGGCCCTCGCCGAGGCCGCGGCGAAGGCCGGACCCGGCGACCGCCGCAAACCCTACCTCAAGGGCGATCTCGCGATCACGAACTGGTCCTCGCAGATCGCCGGAAACGCCGGCACGCGCGGCGGCGGGCGGTTCACGCTCGCGTACGCCGAGCTGCACCGTCATATCCGCCGGCCCGGCATCGAGGGCGACATGCGGCTGCTGAGTCCAATGGACTACCACTTCAGCACCACCGAGCTCGGCCAGATCCTGCGGCGCGGCCACTACGGCGTCGCCTTGGACGCGGAAGATTGGGAGCGCCTCGCCGCGTGGGCCGACCTCAACGCGCCCTTCCACGGCACGTGGGGTGAGATCGTGGGGCCGGAGAAAGTCGCGGCCGTGGCGGCGCGCGCGCTGGAGCTGCGGAAGCTCTACGTCCCCAACGGTCCATTCCCGGACCATGAGGCGATTCCGGAAGCGGCCGTGTCGGCGGGGCCCCGCAAGCCCGGGCCGACGGTATCAGCTGCAGCGGCAGCCGGCACGCCCGCGCCGAGCGTTGCGGGCTGGCCGTTCGACGCGGCGGCGGCGGCACGCATGCAGGCGCAGTCGGCGCCCGAGGGAACGAAGTCTCGGATGGCCATCCCTCTCGATCCGCCGACGAGCGGACGTCCCCCGCCCGCGGCACGATTCCTCCGCATTGAGGCGGGGCCGACGCGCTGGCTTTCCATTGCGGAGGCGGAGGTGTTCGCGGGCGGACGCAACGTGGCGCGGGGAAGGGCGGCGCGGCAGTCGTCAACCTCCCACGGCGGCGACGCGGGCAAGGCGGTCGACGGCGACCGCAACGGTGTCTACGCGGCCGGTTCGATCACGCACACGGGCGATGCCGAGGGCGAGTGGTGGGAGGTCGACTTGGGCGCGGAGATGCCCGTGGAGGCCGTGGCTCTCTGGAACCGCACGGACTGTGCGGGCGAGCGCCTCGGTGGCTGCGGCGTCGTGCTGCTCGACGCGGCGCGCAAGGAGGTATGGCGCGCGAAGACCGGCGACAGCCCCGGCGCGGTCATCGACCTCCGCCTTGGGAATCCGCGCGAGGCCGTCGAGTTCGCTTGGATCCCGCCCGGCTCGTTCGTATCCGGCGGCGACGGCGTGCCCGATTCCGCCCCCGCGGCCGGGGCGTCCGTGGCGAAGGGCTTCTGGATGGCCCGCTGCGAGGTCTCCAACGCGCAGTTCCGCCGCTTCGACCCCGCCCACGACAGCCGCGATGAATCGCGCCACGGCTATCAGTTCGGACGGCGCGGCTACGACATGAACGCCGGCGACCAGCCCGCGGTGCGCGTCTCGATGCAGGAGGCGCAGGCCTTCTGCCGGTGGCTCTCCGAGAAGACCGGCCGCACGGTGCGTCTGCCGACGGAGGCCGAGTGGGAGTGGGCCTGCCGCGTCGGCGCCGCGACACCTTTCTCGTTCGGCGGGCTTGACGCCGACTATGCGCCGCATGCGAACCTCGGCGACATCCGTCTGCGCGAATTCGCGGCCTGCACCGCGCGCAACAACTACGCCGCCGCCGAGCCGATCGCGAATCCGAACCGCTACGACGACTGGGTGCCGCGCGACGACCGCATCGACGACGGCGGCTTCGTCACGGAATCCGTCGGCCGGCGCACGCCGAATGCCTGGGGCCTGCACGACATGCACGGCAACGCCGCGGAATGGACCGTGCCCGACGGCCCGTCCGCCGTGGCCGTCGCCCGCGGCGGCTCGTGGTACGACCGCCCCTTCCGCTGCACCGCCGCCTCCCGCGTCGCCTACGCCCCCCACCAGCGCGTCTTCAATACCGGCTTCCGGGTGGTGGTCGAGAATTGAAGTGGACGGACCCTCGTCGGTAGCGCCACGGCTACGACGTGGCGTTGGTGCGGTGCGGTGCGGGCGGATGCGGTGGCGCCCGGCGACTGCCACGGCGCCGCGGGTCACAGCCCCGCGGCTACCCCGAACGGCCGGCG